>NZ_WQGH01000004.1:0-438469 GCF_013034585.1 Ruegeria sp. HKCCA5426 | reverse complement strand
CGCCTGCTCGTAACACACCAATAAACCAAGGCCCGGAAACAAAGGGCCTTGGTTATGGTTTTCGAATTTTGGGTGCTTTAGAAGGCCTCCAATAAGCACCGGTGTTTTCGCGTGCTTGTTGATATTGTCTTGCACGGTGGTTTGCATCTTCGCCTCCCGCGTCGAAAAGATGCCCCAGGATACAGTCCAAAACAGCCATCGCGCCGGTAAAATTCGAGAAATCATGTAGGGAGCGGACGCTGACGGGAAACGTCACGTCAGGCTCAACTTTTGGCGCAATGACATCGCTGTCGGACACAAGGATGATTTTCATCCCTTTCTGCCTTGCGAACCGCATCGATTGAATTGTTTCGGCTGAATATGGGTGGACTGTAATTGCAATAAGGCAGTCACTGTGGTCTGCGTTCAGCAAATCATCAACAGCCGACCCGACATGCCGGGGTGCAAGTTGAATGCCGGGATGTGCCATTCGTCCGACATAGGAAAAATAGTATGACAGCGCATAGCTGGCACGCGTGGCCGTCACAAAACATCTTTTAGATTTGGTGATAAAATCAACGGCCCTGCGTATCTTTTCCGGGTGCATGAGCCTGAGCGATCGGGTTACGACGTTCTGAGCATTCTGCGCGTATTTTGCTTGTGATTGGCTTAGCTGGTCCCCTGATTGCAGATTTGCCAGCCAATCTTGACCCAATTCTCCCTCTCGGTCCGTAACCAGAGCTTGCCGAAAAGGTTCACGAAAAGCATCAAAGCCATCAAACCCCATGCGGTGGGCGAGGCGAACCAAAACGTTTGAACTGACGCCAATGTGTGCAGCCGTTAGGCGAATAGGGTTCAGGCCAAAATCGCCCGGATAATCTATAATGTACTTTGCTGCGGCTTGAAGGCTGGGGGGGATCTGTTCGATGTCCCGGCGTAGCTTGTTGGTGAGGTTGTTGAGCGTGTCTTTCATAGCATGAAAAAAACATATGTTTTGCAAATTGCAAATTGAAAACACGGTGTGTGGGGGTAGATAACATTGAACCGTGGAAGGCCGCTTTGATGACACCCGAGCAATTACAGCATGCACCGTATATTCTTGTGGCACCGAACGGCGCGCGCCGCGGGATAAGTGACCATCATAATCTGCCCGTTACGACCGAGCAGATTGTAGCGGCGGCGCAGGCCTGTTTCGATGCTGGTGCGCAAGGTATTCATCTGCACGTGCGCGATGAAAATGGGCAGCACAGTTTGGATGCTGGCCGATACATAGAAACGATTGCCGAGTTGCACAGGGTCGTCCCTGAAATGGACGTTCAGATTACGACCGAAGCTGCTGACATGTACGATGTTTCCGCTCAGTTAGAGTGTCTAGAGCGGGTCTGCCCCAAATGGGTTTCGATCGCGGTCAGAGAAATTGCCAGATCACCGGAGCTGGTCGACAAGGTTTATGGCGTTTGCGCCGAGCAAGGAACGCAGGTGCAACATATCTTGTACGATGCCGATGATGCCGCAGTGTTGGGTCGCTGGCAGGAACAGGGGCTGATCAGGTCGGGTCAGACAGACAGGTTGTTGGTTCTTGGTCGGTATGTGGAAGGACAGCAATCAAATCCGAAGGAACTGGACCTGTTTCCAACCGCTCAATCGCGATGGATGGCTTGTGCGTTTGGCCGGCAAGAGCATGAATGCCTGTTGGCAGCCGCCAGACGTGGCGGTGATGTGCGCGTCGGTTTTGAAAACAGCATGACTGATCGGGATGACATGCCCTGGAAGGACAATGGGTCCTCGGTGAAGGCACTTGTCGTAGCATTGAAGGAGAATGTTTCATGAGCCACGTCTTTCCACGCCATACAAAATCCAACTTGCCGATCGCTGTTGCAGGGGACGGGTGTTACGTCATTGACGCTGTAGGAAAGCGTTATCTGGATTGCGGGGATGCTGCGGTGTCTTGTTTGGGTCATTCGGATCAATCGGTTATTGAGGCCGTGCAGGATCAAGTGGGCAAGATCGCCTTTGCGCATACCGGTTTCATGACATCCGAACCAGCCGAAGCCTTGGCAGACCTGTTGATTGAACATGCGCCGGGTAATCTGGACCGCGTCTATTTTGTGTCCGGTGGGTCCGAGGCGACCGAAGCGGCGATCAAGCTGGCGCGACAGTATTTCCTTGAGATTGGTCAACCGGAACGCCGTCATGTGATTGCGCGTCGTCAAAGCTATCATGGAAATACGTTGGGGGCGTTGTCTGCGGGTGGCAATGCGTGGCGACGTGCGCAGTTCGCGCCGATGCTGATCGAGATGACACATATCGCCCCGTGTTATGAATACGCTGAGAAGCCGGATGACGAGAGCAGTTACGACTACGGTCAGCGTGTTGCAAACGAACTTGAGTCAGAGATTTTGCGATTGGGGCCTGAAACGGTGATGGCGTTCATGGCCGAGCCGGTTGTCGGCGCGACGTTGGGCGCGGTCCCGGCGGTCGAGGGGTATTTTCGCCGCATCCGAGAGATTTGCGATCAGTATGGCGTTCTGTTGATTCTGGACGAAGTGATGTGCGGTATGGGGCGAACCGGGCATTTGTTTGCTTGTGACCACGACGGAATTTCTCCGGATATCCTGTGTATCGCAAAAGGTTTGGGGGCTGGGTATCAGCCTATCGGAGCGATGCTGTGCACCAGTAAGTTGTATGGCGCGATTGAGGAAGGTTCCGGTTTCTTTCAGCACGGGCACACGTATGTTGGCCATCCTGTAGCAACGGCTGCGTCCTTGGCAGTTGTACAGCAACTGATACAACGCAACCTTCCAACGCGGGCCACCGAGATGGGGGACGTTTTGCAAAATGCGCTGCTGGAGGAGTTTGGCCAGCATCCGAATGTCGGCGATATCCGGGGTCGTGGGTTGTTCCGAGGGTTGGAGCTGGTTGGAGATCGTGCGACAAAAACACCGATTGATCCATCGAACGGCACAGCAGCCAAGATAAAAAAAGCCGCGTTTTCTGAAGGACTAATCTGTTATCCCATGTCCGGTACGCGGGATGGCAGGCATGGCGATCATATCCTATTGGCGCCGCCCTTCATTATCGGAAACTCGGAAATCGGCGAATTAGTCACAAAGTTGAGTAAAGCGCTATCTGCAGCCGTTTAACGTGTTTGTGAACTGACTAATCCTGTGTATCAATTAAAGTAATTGATTAGTTAATAGTGCACAGGTGACGAATGGTTCGCGATATTTGGCTGAGCTTTAGGGAATTACCCCTTTGGGTTCAGTTTTGGATGGCTTTCATACTTATCCCCGTCAACTTGGCTCCGCTAGCATTCGTTGATCAACCACAAGGTGCATTGATCGCTGCGCTGTCGGTGACTGGAATGGCCCTGAACATTCCTATCATGCGCGCGGCCAGAGGTATGACAAAGGCGATGGCGCTGCCGCATTTGGTCTGTTGGGTTCCAATGCTGGCAATCGTCATAATGCTGTTGATGGATGCTTCCGCATTGTCACCGGGTTATGTGCAGTTTTTGGTGCTGCTGTTGGTGGTCGATCTCATTTCTCTTGGTTTCGATGTGAACGACTCGATCGTTTGGCTGCGTGAACGACAGGCGGAACAATAAAGCCCCCTGAAAAGGGGGCTTTGAAAAATTAAACAGAGTCAGATTTATTTCTGCGGCAACGGCCCGATCATCATGATCATTTGGCGGCCTTCCATCTTGGGCATGTTCTCGACCTTGCCCAGTTCCTTGATGTCCTCGGCCACACGTTCCAACAACTCACGCCCCAGATTTTGGTGTGCCATTTCACGACCACGGAAGCGCAGGGTGACTTTGACCTTGTCGCCCTTTTCCAGAAACTTGAAGACGTTCTTCATCTTGACGTCATAGTCATGCGTATCGGTGTTGGGCCGGAATTTGACCTCTTTCACTTCGATGACTTTTTGTTTCTTGCGGGCTTCGCTTTCGCGTTTCTGCTGTTCGTACTTGAACTTGCCAAAATCCATGATCTTGCAGACCGGGGGGTTCGCGTTGGGCGAAATCTCAACCAGGTCGAGGCCGGCATCGGCGGCAAGTTGCATGGCTTTAGCGGGATGAACCACCCCGACGTTGTCACCATCAGCACCAATCAGGCGAATTTCGGGGGCACGGATCTTTTCATTGACGCGCGGGCCGGTTTCTCGTTGCGGCGGCGCGTTGTGAGGTCTGCGGGCTATGGGTTCATTCCTTTGATGATTGCAGAATTTCGAGCCCGAAATTTAGACTGCCACGCGCCCTGATTCAAGCGCCAACCGCGCTGAAACGATTGAAATTCACATGATTCACGGCAGGTTTATGCGCCGGTCACAGTCTGTGCGGTGACCGGCACGGGCTGATCAGCCGACAAAGGCTTTTTCGATCACAAATTCCTTGGGCTCGGAATTTGCGCCCTCGCGCAGGCCGAACCCTTCAAGGATTTCCTTGATATCGAGGTTAAAGGCTAGCGAGCCACACACCATCGCGCGGTCGGTCTCGGGTTTGATGCCGCCTTCGATGCCAAGGTCCGCAAAAACGGTGCCGTCGTTCAGCAAATTGGTTATGCGGCCCATCTTTGGGCTCTCTTCCCGAGTCGTGGTCGGGTAGTAGCGGATCTTGTCTGCAAAACCTTCGCCCATCAGTTCGGCAAGCATCTCATCCTGACGTATGTCTTCGATCAGTTGACGGCCATATTCCAGCTCGGCCACTTCGCGGCAGGTGTGGGTGATAATGACCTCGTCGTAATCTTCGTAGGTCTGCGGCTCGCGCAGCAGCGAAGCGAAAGGCGCGAAACCGGTGCCGGTGGCAAAGAACCACAATCGCTTGCCCGGCAGCAGGGCGTCGTGGACCAGCGTGCCCACGGGCTTGGGCCGCAGGATGATCTGATCGCCGGGCTTGATATGCTGTAGCTTCGAGGTCAGCGGGCCATCCTGAACCTTGATCGAGTAGAACTCCAGCTCTTCATCCCACGATGGCGAAGCGATCGAATAGGCGCGCAGCAAAGGCTTTCCATTGTCGCCCAACAGGCCGATCATCACGAACTCACCCGAGCGGAAGCGTAGCGAGGCAGGGCGCGATACCTTGAAGGAAAACAGGCTGTCGGTCCAATGCTTGACGTCAGTTACGGTCTGCGCGTCCGGCAGAACGGGGGCCTTCACGGTGGTTGCTTCGGTCACGGGCTTCATCTCTGTCATCGTTTCACTGTCGGTTTGCTAAACCGACATCTCCGTTTAATCTTTGATCCAAGTCAGGAAAAGGGGGCAGTTGCCGCAACGTCCTGTCGACAAGCTGTCGATTAGTTGCGGTTAACCGCGCAGGCGGGCTTGGTAGTTGTTCTCTTCCCAGTTCGCACGCGCTAGCCACTGATCTTCGGGCTGCCGATTTGCAAGGTTGTGATCTATTTCAACTTCGTCGAATCCGCTGCGGCGGGCCATGGCGTATTGATCGGCCAGGACATGCCCCTTTGCGCGCAAGCGGCCTGAATAGCCTTTCAAGCGCAGAATGCGTGCGATTGTAAAACCACGTCCGTCTGCCGAGGACGGAAAATCCACGCGTACCATCTTGGCGTTGCCCAGGCGTTCAAAAAGTTCATCGGGGTCAGTGTCCGAGGCAACGTCCAGCGCAACAACGTCGTTGGCGGTGTCTTCCAGTGTGACAAACCCATCGGTCCAGTCGTCGGGGGCAAAGCCCTCATCGGTAACGATTACGTTCATGATGTCTCTCCGGCGCGCATCATCTTGCCATCGACAAAATGGATGCCGCATTCTTCCTTGTTCTGGTCGCGCCAGCGTCCGGCGCGCGGGTCTTCGCCCTCCTTGACCGGCGAGGTGCAGGGCGCACAGCCGATCGAAGGGTATCCTTTGGCCACCAGCGGATGCCGGGGCAGGTTGTTTTCGTCCATGTAGGCGCGCACATCCTCGGGTGCCCAATGCGCCAGCGGGTTGACCTTGATCCGGCCCGTTCCGTCCTCGACCTCAAAGAAGTCAAGCGCAGCGCGGGTGCCGGACTGAAACCGTTTGCGCCCGGTTATCCAACCGCTATAGCCCATAAGGGCCTTTTGCAGCGGAAAGGTCTTGCGCAAGTTGCAGCACGCGTCCGTATCCCGCAAGCGCAAGGCTCCATAGGGGTCGTCACGTTGCACATCTTCGTCCTCGGCGCGGATGATCTGCACGTTTTTCAGGCCCAGACGTTCGCTCACCCCCTGCTGGTATTCCAGCGTTTCGGTGAACAGCATCTGCGTGTCCACGAACAGCACCGGGGTCATCTTGTCGACGACCGCCGCCATGTGCAGCAACACCACCGACTCGGCCCCGAAACTAGACACCAGGGCAAGGTCTTCAATCTGGTCGATGGCACCGTGCATCACGTCATGCGCACTGTGGTGCCGGAACCGGGCGTTCAGCGCATCGACCTTTTCGGTCAGCTCGCTGCGGTCCTTGCCCAGTTCCGTCTGGATCAGATCAAGCGGCATTCGCCTGAGCCTCGGGGTACAGAGCAGCCTTGAACGGAGCCATGCCAACACGGCGGTAGGTTTGCAGGAACTCCTCTTCGGCGCTGTCGCGCTGTTCCAGATAGGTGTTCACGATCCGCTCGACTGCCGGGACGATCTCATCATAGGCAAAGCCGGGACCGGTGCGATCGCCAATGGCTGCTGTCTCGGTGCCGTCACCGCCCAGAGTGATCTGGTAGTTCTCGACGCCTGCACGATCCAGGCCCAGGATACCGATGTGACCCACGTGGTGATGCCCGCACGCGTTGATGCAGCCCGAGATCTTGATCTTCAGGTGGCCGATATCATGCTCCAGCTTCAGGTCATCGAAGCGGGTTGCGATTTCCTGCGCAACCGGGATCGAGCGTGCTGTGGCCAGCGCGCAATAGTCCATGCCGGGGCAGGCGATAATGTCGCTGATCAGGCCGATATTGGCGGTGGCCAGTTCGTATTCCTTCAGCTTCGCGTGGATCGCGGGCAGGTCCGACTTGTGGACATGCGGCAGGATCACGTTCTGCTCATGGCTGATGCGCAGTTCGTCATAGGCGAATTCTTCGGCTAGGTCGGCCATCACACGCATCTGTTCGGCGGTCGCATCGCCCGGCGTTGCGCCGTGCTTTTTGATCGAGATCGTGACAATCGCGTGGTCCGCGTTCTTATGCGGCGCGATGTTGGTGTCGACCCACGACCGGAACACCGGATCGTTGCTGTAGGCACTCTCGAACGAGGCAACCGAAGCTTCGCGGAAATCGGGCGCGGAAAAGTGGGTTTTGATCTCATCCAGCAAGGCCATGTCGGCGCCCTTGAACTGCGGGCGAACCTGCAGGAAACGCTCGTTGACCTTGGCGCGGATCGTGTCGATGCCGTTTTCGTGCACAGTGATCTTGATGCGTGCCTTGTACTTGTTGTCGCGGCGACCGATCTGGTTCCACACGGACACTGTGGCCTCAAGGTACGCCAGCAGGTCATCAAAGGCGACGAAGTCCGACAGTTCTTTTCCGATCATCGGCGTGCGGCCTAGACCGCCGCCTACGATGACGCGGGCGCCCAGAACGTCGTCACGCTCGACCAGTTGCAAACCGATGTCATGTGCCTTGATCACGGCGCGGTCGTTTTCGCTGCCGGTGATGGCGATCTTGAACTTGCGCGGCATGAACTGGAATTCCGGGTGGTCGGTGGACCACTGGCGCAGCAGTTCGGCATAGGGGCGCGGGTCGGCGACCTCATCCGCGGCGGCTCCGGCGAAATGGTCGGCAGTTACGTTGCGGATGGTGTTGCCCGAGGTCTGAATGGCGTGCATTCCCACTTCGGCCAGCGCGTCCAGCATATCCGGCACGTCTTTTAGCTTGGGCCAGTTGTACTGGATGTTCTGCCGCGTGGTGAAGTGGCCGTAACCTTTGTCCCACTTTTCGGCCAGCAGGGCCAGTTGGCGCATCTGCGCGCTGGAGAGTGTGCCGTAAGGGATAGCGACCCGCAGCATATAGGCGTGCAATTGCAGATACAGGCCGTTCATCAGGCGCAGGGGTTTGAACTCGTCCTCGGTCAATGAGCCGTCAATGCGGCGCTCGACCTGAGCGCGGAACTGTTTGTTGCGTTCTGCCAAAAATGCTGTGTCGAACTCGGAGTAGCGATACATGATTAGCTGTCCTTGGTTGCAGCCCCGATACCTGGGGGCTTAATGGGGAGAGAGAGGGCCTGATCTCAGGTCCGGGGCTGCGGGGAAGTTTCCTGTTTGCCATGGGCATAATTGGACGGGCCAGTCCGACGGAAGTCTTCCCGAAAATGGGTCGGTTCGGGGCCGTTTTCACCGGCCACAGCGTCCGCAAGATACGCGCCGACAATGACATTTGCCTGACGTTCAGCATCCAGCAGGCGGACTTGCGCATGTGCTTCGTCGGTAATCAACTCGGCCTCGGACAGGTCACGGGACCAGCGGTCGTCCTCGGTCAGATAGATCACGTCGCCTTCCAGCAAATGATTTGCGGTGATTACTTTTGGAGTAAAAGCGCGGGGCATCAGGCGTGCTCCTTCTTGTATTGGGTCAGGGCGGTAACCGCGTTACGCGGTTCGAGGCCATAAAACATAAGGGTTGGGCCATCCATTTCGGCGGCAATTAGATCGTCAGGCAGTTGATCAAGTGTGGTCGCCAATACGTGCTGATCGGGTCGGGATGCGTTTTCGATCAGCGTTACCGGAGTCGCGCGATCTGCGCCGTGCATGATCAGACGACCTTGAATGAACCGAGCGGACTTTTTGCCCATATAGATCGCAGCGACGGATCCGGATTGGGCAAGCGCGGTCCAATCGTGGTCCGCGAATCCTTTCATGTCGTGGCCCGTCAGGAACCGGACCGAGGAATTGCGCCCCCGTTGGGTCAGGCTTTGACCGATCCCGGCAACAGCGGCAGAGGCCGCAGTAACGCCCGGAACGATGGTCCACGAGATCCCTGCGGCCTGAACCGCTTGGATTTCTTCATCAAGACGTCCAAACACCGTGGGATCGCCGGACTTAAGGCGAACTACGTGCTGACCGTTGGCCGCGTGACTGACGAGAAGGGCGTCGATGTCTTCTTGTTTCCAAGACGGACCAAACCCGGCCTTGCCTACGTCGACCAAAACAGCGTTTCGGCCAGCCAGCGCCAGTACCTCGGCGCTGATCAGTCGGTCATGCAGGACGACATCCGCACGCTCAAAGGCTTTTAGCGCCTTGAGGGTCAGCAACTCGGGATCGCCCGGACCTGCGCCGACAAAGTCGACGTGCCCAATGCCATCATTTGTTTGCGAATGCCGCATGTCCCGTTCCACGGTTGGTTTGACTTGGCTTGCAATATAGGAAATATTCCCAGTAATGCGCCATATGGGCGGGTAAATAAGAACAATGGTTCCGGTGGAGGGCCCATTTGGAACGAAAGTTTTAAAACGAAGGAAAAATTGGAATGTCGGTGCGGATTGACGATACGGATCGGAAAATTCTGGTAGAGCTTCAGCGTGATGCCAGTCAATCACTGGACGAAATTGCGGCTCGGGTCGGCAGTTCGAAGACCCCGGTCTGGAATCGTATTCGCAAGCTCAAGGGCGCAGGCGTTATTGGTCAACAAACCGTTTTGTTGGACGCCGAGGCGCTTGGATTCGAAGCGACTTTCTTTGTTCTAATTCGCACGTCCGAGCATGAGGCAGACTGGCAGAGAAAGTTCTTGAAAGCCCTTCGTGATCGTCCCGAAGTTCAGGAGGCTCACAGGCTGGCTGGTGACATTGACTATATCCTGAAAGTCCGGGTCAAAAACGCGCGTGCCTATGACGAATTCTATCAGACACTGATTTCTGAGGTGCGCGTTCATAATGTTACGGCGTTGCTGTCTATGGAGGAAATCAAATCCACGACAATGCTGCCCCTGAATGCCTTGATCGAAAGCTGAAGCTTTAAACCTCGACTATAAGTTGGCGCAACCCGTGAAAGTGATAACTGTTTGAATAGTCGGGGCCTTTGCTAAGGCGCAAATTCGGGCACCGTTCGAACAGAACTGAAAGCGCGATACGCATCTCGAGCCGTGCAAGCGGCGCGCCAACGCAGAAATGCAAGCCCCCTCCGAAGCTGCTGTTCGTTACTATCGTGCGGGTCGGATCGAAGGTATTGGGGTTTGCCCATACAACCGGATCACGGTTTGCCGCGCCTAGCAACAGTGCTACCTGATCCCCTCGCTTGAAGCTGTGATTGAATATCTCAATGTCTTCATAGGCATAGCGTGTGAACATATGCAGCGGAGGGTCAAAGCGCAGAACCTCTTCGACCGTCTTGTCGATCGCATCTGGTGAAAACGCGTCCTTGTGAATTCCAAGTTCTAATACCGTTTTGATCCCATTTCCCAGGGAATGAACCGTTGCTTCGTGCCCAGCGTTCAGCAGCAGGATGCAGGTGGCCACCAACTCTTCTTTGCTGAGTTTCTCGTCATGTTCCTCGGCCTCGATCAGGCGGGTGATCAGGTCGTCGCGAGGATCGTCGCGGCGCATTTCGATGTATGACGACAGAAACGCAGTGAAGTCCCGGGACGCGGTCGCTGCGTTGTCTTCGGTCTCACGGGTTTTGCTGGCCTGATACATGGCGACCATATCATGCGACCACCTAAGAAGGTCGGGCGACTTTTCCTCGGGAACGCCCAGAAGCCTGCAAACTGTAACGACAGGTATCTGAGTGCAGAAACCGCCCAGTATGTCAAACGGCGTTGCTGGAAACTGTTCAATCAGGGAATGGCTCAGATCGTAGATGGAATCTTCAAGGCCCTTAATGGCGCGGGACGTAAAGGCGCGCATCACAAGGGCGCGCAGGCGTGTGTGACGCGGCGGCTCTGCCTCTAGCAAAGAGTGCGCTTCGACGGCGAGCCACGGCGCAAGGTGGCTGGGGCCGGGGCTTTGCATTTCAACCGGGACTTCGCGGCCAAAACGGCGGTCTTTCAGCAGTGTCTGCACGGCCTTGTGCGAAACGGCTGCGGGCATTTTGTACTCAGACCAATAGAACAGGTCGCCGTGCTCTCGGGCCCGGTCATAAAAAGGATAGGGGTTTTGGACGAAATCCGGGTCGACCGGCGACTGTGATAGGGTCTTCATGACGGGCACACTTGCCATGCGGCCCGGTGAATGCAAGACCCTATGACATGCAAAGGGTTTGGGTCGTACTGGGATTCTTGTTTGCTGTCGCGCTGTTGGCGGCCGGGGTGTGGTCCTATGGTTTCCGGCAGGCGTTGTCACAACTCAGCGAAAAAGCCCAGGCGGATTTGGAACTGGCAGCCGACCGCTTAAGCACCCAACTGCAAGTATATCAGGAATTGGCCGTTCTTATGGCCGGTCACCCGGACCTGAGAAACCTCCAGGGGGCGGATACCCCGGCGCAGGCGCGCGCTCTGTTGCTGGAGGTTGCCGACAAAACAGCGGCTGTCGACGTGATCTATGCCGATCCAACGGGCCGGGTACTGGCCGCTGCCCATGACGTGGTTGGCGGCAGCGTTTCCGGGCATCCGGCCTTCGAACGTGCGATGCAAGGCGCCCTCGGAAGCGAGCACGGTGTTTTGACTAGTCAGGGCGACCGCTTCTTTTCCTATGCGGCCCCGGATTTTTCCCCAAGCGGTCAGGTATCCGGCGCGCTGGTGGTGATTGCCGATGTTGAGGACATCGAACAGGAATGGCGCGGCAGCACCGAAGCTGTGTTTTTCGTAGATCGCAACGGGGTCGTCTTCATCAGCAACAGGACTGAACTGTTATTCTGGAAGCGCGAGAAAGGTCAACCCGGCCTTACGCCGCCGGACGGTCAGACCTTATCGTTTGCCGCAGATCAGGTTGGACCTTTTGAGGTTTGGGATTTGGGATGGGGGCCATACCTTCCCGCGCGGGCGTTGCATCTGAGCCGTGATTTGCCGGTGATCGGCATGACGGGCGAAGTTGTCATGGACATTGCGCCAGCCCAACGTCTTGCCAGTCTTCAGGCGGCAACTGTTGCCGCGATCTGCCTTGCGTTCGGTGCCTTGCTGTTCCTCGCGACCGAGCGCAGGCGTACCCTTGCGCAAGCCAATGCAGTTTTGGAAAGCCGGGTCGCGCAGAGAACCCACGCTCTCACGGCTGCGAATACGGCACTACGCCGTGAAGTGCGCGAGAGGCAGGAGGCTGAGACAGCCTTGAAGCACGCCCAAGAGGACCTTATTCAAGCGGGTAAGTTGAATGCGTTGGGTCAGATGTCAGCCGGTATCAGTCACGAGTTGAACCAACCATTGATGGCCATCCAACAATTTGCGGACAATGGCACCGCGTTCCTGACACGAGGGCGCGAAGAAAGGGCAGCGGAAAACCTGAGTCGTATTTCCGAGATGGCGGCGCGTATGGCGCGGATCATCAAGAACTTGCGTGCCTTTTCCCGAAATGAAAGTGAACCGATGGGCAAGGTCAATTTGGTACAGGTCATTGATACTGCGGTGGAGTTGACCCAAGCCCGGCTAAGGTCGGAACAGGTGCAAATGGATTGGGCCTCACCTGCGGAACCAGTTTATGCGTGGGGCGGTGAGGTGCGGCTGGTTCAGGTCTTTGTAAACCTCATCAATAACGCCGCTGATGCCATGAGCCATCAGGATGAAAGACTGGTCCGAATTCGTATTCACACCGGATCGGGGTCCAAATTGTCTGTTACTGTTCGGGATATTGGTCCGGGCATAGAAAACTCGGAAAAACTGTTCGAGCCGTTTTACACGACAAAGACGGTTGGGTCTTCGGAAGGCATGGGGCTGGGGCTTTCGATTTCTTATGGTCTGATCCAGAGTTTTGGCGGAAATATTCGTGGCTCCAACACTGAAAGGGGTGCAGAGTTCACTGTTGAACTTGAACATTTCAGGGAAAAAGAAGCGATATGACCCGAAAGGTATTACTGGTCGATGACGATGCCGCCGTTCGCGAGGCACTGGCGCAAACGCTTGAACTGGCTGATTATGCGCCTGTGACAGCCGGGTCATTCGTTGCGGCCAAGGATCACATTCGGACCGATTTTCAGGGGGTAATTGTTTCGGATATCCGTATGCCCGGTCGGGATGGATTTCATCTGCTCACCTACGCTCACGGGGTCGATCCCGAGTTGCCGGTCATTCTGTTGACCGGAGAAGGCGACATCCCGATGGCTGTTCAGGCGATGGGGAAGGGGGCTTTTGATTTTCTGGAAAAGCCCTGTGCCGCCGCCGAGTTGCTCGAAGTTATTGGGCGGGCGACGGACGCGCGATCGCAGATCCTGGAACAACGGGCGCTTAAGCGAGAGCTTGAGCGCGGCGATCCGGCGGCCCGATTGCTGTTTGGGCATTCTCCCCAAGCGGAAGAACTACGAAACCGCACCCGGACCGTTGCCCCGACCAAAGCCGAGGTCCTTGTAACGGGGCCGGCGGGCAGTGGTATCGCCAAGGTCGCCGAGGTCATTCATATGCTGTCACCGCAGGCACAGGGTGCTTTTGTCAAACGACAGGTTTCCGGGCTTTCGCGTGAGGATTTGGTGCGGGCATGTGAAGATGCTGCGGGCGGCTCCTTGTTTCTGGATGAGATCGGGACGATGCCCGAGGCAACGCAATATGCAGCCCTTGAGATGCTGGAGCAGGGCGTCGAGGCAAGGATTCTGGCAGGAACGACGACCGACTTGGCCAGTTTGTCAGCCAAGGGACAGTTTAACGCCGATCTTTTCTATCGGTTGGACGTAATGCGGGTGCGCATTCCCTCTCTGGCTGAACGTCGTGAGGATATACCGGTAATTTTCAGGCACTATGTAGGGCAGGCGGCCGAGCAGACGGGGATTGCGGCCCCAGAAGTGACATCAGAGCATTTGGCATCGCTTATGGCCAGTGATTGGCCGGGTAACTCTCGGTCTTTGATGTCGGCTGCGATGCGCTTTGTCCTTGGTATGCCCGAAGAGGTGTCCCGGGCAGCGGATTTGGGTCTGAATGAGCAGATGGCGCAGGTGGAAAGGTCATTGCTGATCGCGGCATTGGGTCGCCACAACGGCAAGGCGGCAGACGCAGCAAAGGCACTGAAACTTCCTAGGAAGACTTTCTATGACAAGCTTGCGCGGTATCAGATTCGCCCAGAAGACTATCGCAGGTAACATGCCCTCCCGCCCCCTTTTTCTGCATTGTCATGCAGTTAAAGGCGTTGGGGGTGGCAGTTCGCCCAAGCGAACTGCGGTCGAATCCGGATGATTCTCGGTAAACGAATCGTCAACCGTGCGGAATTTCGCACAAAGTGGTTCAAACCTGTGCGGAATTTCGCACTGGCCTAATTCCCTTGACGCAGAGTTGGTTGGGAATGTCCAATAGGTATCTGAAAATAAACAAAAATAAGTTTTGGAACCTGGAATCGAACAAAAAGTTGAGGCGTAAGGGACGATTCGGTTCACTCCCCGGCATGCGACGCAGCCTATGCGTCCTTTGAATGCATCTATGAAGTCTGGGAGGAAGAGACTGATGAAATTCCTGACAACGGCTGCAACCGCTGTTGCGCTGACCGTAACTGCAACTGCTGGTATGGCGGCCTGCGATGACGGCGAAATCGTAGTGAAATTCGCCCATGTGACAAACACGGACAAACACCCCAAGGGTATTGCGGCCTCGCTGCTGGAACAGCGCGTCAATGATGAGATGAACGGCGTGATGTGCATGGAGGTGTTCCCAAACTCGACCCTCTATAATGACGACAAAGTGCTGGAAGCGATGCTGCAGGGTGACGTGCAACTGGCCGCACCGTCGCTGTCGAAATTTGAGAAATTCACCAAGCAGTTCCGCCTGTTTGACCTGCCGTTCATGTTTAAGAACATCGACGCGGTCGATGCGTTCCAGGCATCGGCAGACGGTCAGGCCATGAAAGACAGCATGCAGCGCCGCGGCCTGCAAGGGTTGGCGTTCTGGCACAATGGCATGAAGCAGATGTCGGCCAACAAACCTCTGGTCGATCCGACGGATGCGGATGGTCTGAAGTTCCGCGTTCAGTCCTCGGATGTTCTGGTGGCGCAGATGGAAGCCATCGGTGGCAGCCCGCAGAAAATGGCGTTCTCGGAAGTCTACGGCGCGTTGCAACAGGGTGTTGTGGACGGGCAGGAAAACACCTGGTCCAACATCTATGGCAAGAAGTTCTTCGAGGTGCAGGACGGCATCACCGAGACCAACCACGGCATCATCGACTATCTGGTCGTGACCTCGGTTGATTGGCTGGACAGCCTCGAGCCGGAAGTGCGTGAACAGTTCCTGACCATTCTGGACGAAGTGACAGAAACCCGGAACAAGGAGGCCTTTGCCGTGAACGAAGCGGCCAAAGCCTTTATCACCGACGCGGGTGGTATCATCCGTGACCTGAACCCTGAACAGCGTCAGGCCTGGGTCGATGCGATGAAGCCCGTCTGGGACAAATTCGCTGATGACGTGGGTCAGGACAAGATCGACGCCGCTCAGGCGATCAACGCCGGGTTCTAATCCCGGTTCAGGCAACGCGTCGGGGGACTGGGGAGTTATCGACGCGTCGCCCGGGCGGGCCATAATGTGCCCGCCCCAATATTTCTCATCACAAAAAAATGTGGGGACAGAAAGATGTCTGGTGCGAATCCCGGCCAAGGCGGGCTGATCGACCATATCGAGGAAACCCTGATCGCGGTATTGCTTGGCCTGATGACGGCTGTGACCTTTGCCAACGTGATCGCGCGGTTTGCCTTTAATTCCAACATCCTGTGGGCGCTTGAACTGACAGTGTTCATGTTTGGCTGGCTGGTTCTGCTGGGCGCATCCTATGCGGTCAAAAAGCACGCACATCTGGGCGTGGACGCGATCCTGAACATGCTGGCCCCTGCGCCGCGCCGCATTCTGGCGCTGATTTCGGTGGCGTGTTGCCTGGTTTTCTCGCTGTTGCTGCTGAAGGGGTCATACGACTATTGGGCGGTATTTGCAGACCTGCCGCCCACCTCGGGGCGTTGGATCCCGACCGGGTTCGACACCGGCGCGCGCAGCCAGAGCTTCTATGAAGTTGACGATATTCCAATGGTCGCACCGCTGCGCTTTCTGGAAGATCTGATCAACTATGGCGAGGGCTACGAGAAGATCCCGAAAGTCATCCCGTATCTGGTTTTGCCGGTTTCCATGCTGCTGCTGGTAATCCGGTTTTCGCAGGTCGCTGTACAAATCTGGCGCGGCGAAACCGACCGCCTTGTCGCCAGCCACGAAGTCGAGGACGAGATTGAAGAAGTCCGCGCTCAGCAAGGAGAGCATAACTAATGGACGTCGTTCTTCTATTCTCAATGGTCATCGGCCTGCTGCTGATCGGTGTTCCGATTGCGGTGGCGCTTGGCCTCAGCTCGACACTGTTCCTGCTGATCTATTCCGATAGCTCTCTGGCCTCGGTCGCGGGCACGCTGTTTGAGGCATTCGAGGGGCATTTTACCCTGCTGGCGATCCCGTTCTTTATCCTCGCGTCGTCCTTCATGACGACGGGCGGGGTGGCGCGTCGGATCATCCGGTTCTCGATTGCCTGTGTGGGGCATCTGCCGGGCGGGTTGGCGATTGCGGGTGTGTTTGCCTGTATGTTGTTTGCCGCTTTGTCGGGGTCGTCCCCGGCGACTGTGGTAGCCATCGGTTCGATCGTGATCGCAGGTATGCGTCAGGTGGGCTATTCTAAAGAATTCGCCGCCGGTGTGATCTGTAACGCCGGTACGCTGGGCATCCTGATCCCGCCGTCGATTGTGATGGTTGTCTATGCCGCCGCCGTCGAGGTCTCGGTCGGGCGCATGTTCCTTGCCGGGGTCATTCCGGGCCTGATGGCCGGTCTGATGCTGATGATTACCATCTACGTGATGGCCAAGGTCAAGAACCTTCCCAAAGGTGACTGGAAAGGGTGGGGCGAGATCTTCGCCTCGGCCCGTGAGGCCGGGTGGGGCCTGTTCCTGATCGTTATTATTCTGGGTGGTATCTACGGCGGTATCTTCACCCCGACCGAGGCCGCAGCCGTGGCCGCCGTCTATGCGTTCCTGATCGCCAGCTTTGTCTACAAGGACATGGGCCCCCTGAGTACGGAAGAAGGGCAACCCAACCTGCCGCTGATCAAAAAGCCCTATGCATTGATCACGGCGTTCATCCACCCCGACACCAAGCACACGCTGTTTGAGGCTGGGAAGTTGACCGTCACGCTGCTGTTCGTGATCGCCAACGCGCTGATCCTGAAACATGTGCTGACGGACGAGCAGGTACCGCAACATATCGCCAGCGCGATGCTTTCGGCTGGTCTGGGTCCGGTGACCTTCCTGATCGTGGTAAACGTGATCCTGCTGATCGGCGGTCAGTTCATGGAGCCCTCGGGCTTGCTGGTCATCGTTGCACCCTTGGTGTTTCCGATTGCCATCGAGCTGGGCATCGACCCGATCCATCTGGGCATCATCATGGTGGTCAACATGGAGATCGGGATGATCACACCTCCGGTCGGGCTGAACCTGTTCGTGACCTCGGGCGTTGCCGGAATGCCTATGATGAGCGTCGTGAAGGCGGCGCTGCCCTTCCTGGCGGTTCTGTTCGTCTTCCTAATCATGGTCACATATATCCCATGGATATCGACCTTCTTGCCCAACACCTTCATGGGGCCAGAGATCATAACGAACTAGCCGAAGCGGCACAAAAGCCGGGCCTCATCGGTCCGGCTTTTTCTTTTCTACCCCTTTTGATGACACTTCCGCCATCCCCATCTTGAGGGCAGAGGACGACCTCACCATAATGGTCAATCATTCGGGACGACCCGAACGGACATGAGGTGCCTCAATGCCTTGGGTTTTTCTGTTATTTGCCGGTCTGCTGGAAATCGTCTGGGCGGTTGCGATGAAGCAATCGGCAGGATTTACGCGGCTTTGGCCTACGGCCCTGATGGGTGTTTCAATGATCGGATCGTTTGGCCTGTTGGCGCTGGCGATGCGCGACCTGCCACTGGGAACGGCCTACACAATCTGGACCGGGATCGGTGCGGTTGGCGCTTTTATGTTCGGGTTAATGTTTCTGGGCGAGGCTCTTACAGCCCCGCGCCTTGTTGCAGCGGCCTTGATCGTGGCTGGTCTGGTGATGATGAAGCTGGCCTGACGCTCAGGCGTTTTGCAGCGCGTCGATGATACCGGCGAAATCTTGTGCCTTGAGGCTGGCTCCGCCGACCAAAGCCCCGTCCACATTGGACACGGCAAAAATTTCAGCGGCATTACCCGGCTTGACCGACCCGCCATACAGCAGCCGGACCGAGCGGCCTACGCCCTCGCCAAATCGCCGTTCCAGACGGGCGCGGATAAAGTCGTGAACCTCACCAATTTCGTCCAAGGTCGGCACCTTGCCGGTGCCGATGGCCCAGATGGGTTCATATGCGACGATCAGGTTCTCGCCGGTGGATAGATCAGGAATCGAGCCCGACATCTGTCCACCGATGATATCCAGCGTATTGGCCGCCTCGCGCTGTTCAAGGCTTTCGCCAACGCAGATAATTGCCTTTAGACCTGCGTCCATGGCAGCGCGAGCCTTGGCGCGGACGTCTTCGTTTTGCTCATCATGATCTTCGCGCCGTTCGGAATGACCCAGGATAACGGCCGTGGACCCCGCATCCACCAACATCTCGGCGCTGATATCACCTGTATGCGCGCCAGACCCGTTGGCGTGGCAATCCTGCCCTCCAACTTCGATATCGGTGGAATGCACTGTTTCGGCAGCCCTATGGAGCAATGTGGCAGGCGGACAAATCAGAACTTCAATCGACGGGGCAGGGTACGCATTCGCAAGTGAGGTCAGTTCCGCCAAAGCAGATGACGTTCCGTTCATTTTCCAATTACCTGCCGCCAGCTTGCGCCGCATCTTACGTACTCCCACATGACCTGTTGTTTGACCCTCGGATAACACCCGGGGCAGGGCGTGACAATTCTGGTTGCAGACCAGCGGCGAAATCGACAGAAATTCCGCAAAAGAATGAGGCAGATATGATCGACACTCTGGATCTGGAAAAACTGGATACCCGCAACAAGGTCGAGTTGGCCCGGCTGCAGCGCGCTGTCAGGGATGTCGGCTTTCTGTGTGTGTCCAACACGGGCTTGGACAATGCCCGCGTCGAGAGGGTGCTGTCGGAATACCGCGCGTTCTTTCATCTGCCGGAAGCTGAGAAAAGGCGCGTTGACATGGCTACGACCGGCGCAAACCGGGGCTGGGGTGCATCCAGATCCGAGCAGGTTGACCCCAGCGCAAACCCTGATTTCAAAGAGGTGTTTGATTGCGGCTATGAACTGGCGGCTGGCGATCCCTATGCAAACCGGGGGTTGAGCGTCTATGCCCCGAACCTGTGGCCCCAATCGCCGTCAGGGTTTCGGGACACGATCCAAGATTACTATGACGATGCCTGTGCTGTTGCGCTGCGTATCTTGCGCGCTATTGCTGCCGCTTTGGGCCGGGACGCGCACAGCTTTGATACGGCTTTTGAGACACCCATGGCTTTGCTGAGGGGCAATTTCTACCCACAACGCCCCGCGTGGGCTGGCGCGCAGGATTTCGGTATCGGCGCACATACGGACTATGGCTGTCTGACCCTATTGGCCACAGATGGTACGCCGGGTCTTGAGGCGCAATTACCAGATGGTAATTGGGCCGAGGTGCGTGCTGATCCAGGCACCTTTATTATCAATTTCGGGGAAATGTTGGAGTTCTGGACCGAAGGGCAGGTTAAAGCGACGATGCACAGGGTTGTCGGAGGCGCGGAAGAGCGGCTTTCAATTCCGCTGTTTTTCAACCCGTCCTACGACACCAATGTCGCGCCACCGGACTCAGATCAAATTATATCCGCCGGAGAACACCTCACCCGTCGGTTCAATGAAACATACATCCACCTAAAGACGGCGTCTTAACGCTGTGTTGACAGGGTTTCGTCGAACTTAATGGATTCACCACAACCGCAGGCATCGACAACGTTGGGGTTGCGGAACTTGAAACCGGATTCCAACAGCGACACTTCATAGTCAATCTCGGTTCCGAATAGGAACATCTGGGCCATCGGCGCGATCATGACCCGCGCACCGTCCTGTTCAACGACCTCATCATTGACATCGGCTTCGTCGACATAGTCCATCGTGTATTCCATGCCCGCACAACCGCCTTTCTTTACGCCAATACGCAAACCGGCATGTCCGCCAGTATCCATCAGGCGGGCAATCTGCGCAGCAGCTTTAGGCGTCATCGTCACGGCGTTTTTGCCGGGAATGCCGAACATGTTGATCTCCGTTTTCACAGGTTGGTTTCAATTTAATGCTGACTCGACGCAGTCTCAAGTCATAGCAGCCCTGCTTACCTAACTTTTCGAGTCAAGTTTGCGAAATGGGCCTGTATTCATTTGCTTTTGGCAACATGATGGTTTTAGCCTGAACCGTGTTTGAGCAGAGAATTCAGAGGGCACAATCTTATGAACAGTCGATTTAAGAAGACGCAGCGCGGATTGTTTGTTTTATCCGCAACCGCAGCAATTCTAGCCGTTTCGGGCATGTCGATGGCGGATGAGGCAGCTCGTCACCCTGTAAACTGCGCAACCGCCGAAGGTGATCTTCGCGCAATTGCCGCAGAAAAGAAACATGCGCAGGATCAGCAAGTTGAGAGCGCGATTGCGATCACCCCCGCAGGCGCGTTGCTGGGGCTGGTCACCGGAACCGAAAAGAAAAGACTTACAATGTTGTCAGGCGATTACGTCAAACAGTTGGACCAGCGCGCCGACGAGATAAAGACCACTTGCAACATTCAGTGATCGGCGGGATATCGGCCTGGTTGCCCTATTCAACTTAGGCCATTGTAATCACTGGGTTTACATGAAGCCCAGTTCGAGCCGCGCCTCGTCGGACATCATTTCCATGCCCCAGGGCGGCTCCCACGTCAGTTCGACGTCGACCTCTTTGACGCCAGCGACGGGCTCAATAGCCTCAACGATCCAGCCGGGCATTTCACCGGCAACAGGGCAACCCGGAGCCGTCAGTGTCATGATGACCTTGACTGCGTTATCGCTGGTAATGTCGATCGTATAGATCAGGCCCAGATCGTAAATATTTACAGGGATCTCAGGGTCATAGACCGTCCGGCAAGCTTCGACCACTGCGTCATACAGGGGGTGCTCAATGGTTGAAGGCGCGATCAGCGGGGTTCCTTCAAACTGTTCACTCGGATGAGTCATTTTTGCCTCGGGTCTGTTTCCTGAGAATTTATATAGGGAAAGCCACTGGCAGCGTCCAGTGGGGGTGTGGCGCCAAAAAGGGCGCCAGCGCTATTTTTCGTTGATGTCGTGGTTGAAGGTTTTCACCTGTCCTTGGGGCAACGAATACATGCGCCGCAACACAAGCCAGGAAACCAAGGACAACACCGCAAAGATCAGCAGCAAAATAGACAGCGACGGGGCGAAGCCGGGAATTACCAGCAAGATCCCTGTAATTGCAGCACCGATCGCAAAGCCAAGAAAGATGAACCCGGGCAAGACGATCTCTAGGATGCCGAGGGCTAAAGCCCCGGCAAGCCAGATCCACCATGTCAGCCAGAACGGGTCGGCCATCACTTTGCTCCTTTCAGCATTTTGAACGCATCGCCGAATGCTTCAAGTGCGTTGGCGGGCACAACAATCGTTTGCGAACCGGTTCCGTTCCCCAGCGCATTCAGGGCTTCAACTTGTTTCAACGCGACCTGGTACTGGGCGGCTTCGATGCCATTGTCCTGAATGGCCTTGGCAACAACGCCGGTGGCATAAGCTTCGGCCTCGGCCTGAATACGGCGCGCCTTAGCAGTCTGTTCGGCCGCGTAAAGTTCTGCGTCCGCCTGAAGCTCGACCGAGCGTTTCTGACCTTCGGCCTCGGTAACCTGCGCACGGCGCGCACGTTCTGCGTTCAATTGCTGCAACATAGCGTCGCGAGTTGCCTGATCCAGGTTCACATCCAGAATCTCGGCCCGGGTCACTTCGATTCCCCAATCATCCACAGCGGTTTCAACGCTTTCCTGAATGCGAGTGATCAGTTGGGCACGGTTTGATTGCACCTCGTCCAGATCCATTTTACCGATCTCGGCTCGCACGATCCCCGCCACGGTGGTGGCAATCGCACCGTCTACGTCGCGGATACGGTAAACCGTCTTTTCCGGTTCCAGAATGCGATAGAACACCGAGGTGTCGATTTGCACCAGCACGTTGTCCTTGGTGATCGCGTCTTGCGTTGCATTGGGAAGTTGGCGTTCCAGAATGGATATCTTGTGGCGCGCAACATCCAGAAACGGAACGATAAAATTGATACCGGGGCCAAGGACCGAATGCAGTCGGCCAAACCGTTCAACCACGTATTTTTCGGATTGAGGTACGATTTTAATGCCTTTGAAAATAACGACGACAACCAGAACCGCCGCAAGTAAGTAGATTATATTTGATGAAAGCAGTCCAAAAATTTGGTCTTCGGTCATATCTGTCCTCTATTATTGTGTACGATGGTATACATTTGGGGATTGAATCGCACAATTTCAACTCAGGTATGAAGGGAATGCGCATAATTGCATATCTTTGACCTTAACGCTGTGTACCGGATTTTTGGGAATGTGGCTGCTTTGCATCCTGAAAAGGTTGGGTACGGTTGAGGTAAATGTACGAAGGCGACCCCACGGTTGGCGTTTATTCGCCGGGTTTTGTGCGATCCATAAAAACCGGGCTTTGCGCATCGACTTGCCGACGGGTTGCAATACAGCCTCAGATCAGGCAAATGCTGCCCGGTTCAGCGACCCAAAGAGCGATCCAATGACCGAGCGGTTTTCATTCGAGCTAAAGGCCACCGATGGCAAGGCCAGAACGGGCGTCATAAACACGCCGCGTGGCGACGTACGTACACCCGCTTTTATGCCTGTTGGTACTGCGGCCACCGTTAAGGCGATGATGCCGGAAAGCGTGCGTGCGACCGGTGCGGATATATTGCTGGGCAACACCTATCACCTGATGCTTCGCCCAACTGCCGAGCGTATTGATCGGCTGGGTGGCCTGCACAAGTTCATGAACTGGGAACGTCCCATTCTGACGGATTCGGGTGGGTTTCAGGTCATGTCGTTGGCGGGCCTCCGTAAGCTGACCGAAAAGGGCGTGACCTTCAAATCTCATATCGACGGGTCAAAACATGAACTGACGCCAGAAAGGTCGATGGAAATCCAGCGTCTGCTGGGGTCTGACATCGTCATGTGTTTCGATGAATGTCCGGCGCTGCCTGCTGACCGTGATCGGATAGCCGAGTCCATGCGCCTGTCTATGCGTTGGGCCGAGCGGTCGCGCGAGGCTTTTGGTGACCGTCCCGGTCATGCATTGTTCGGTATCCAGCAAGGGGGGCTGGAACAGGACTTTCGCGAGGAATCGGCCGACGCGTTGAAAGAAATCGGGTTCGAAGGTTACGCGGTCGGCGGATTGGCCGTTGGGGAAGGCCAAGAGGCCATGTTCGACGTGCTGGATTTCGCCCCCGATATGCTGCCGGCAGATAAGCCTCGGTATCTTATGGGTGTCGGAAAGCCCGACGATATCGTTGGGGCCGTTGCACGCGGAATTGATATGATGGACTGCGTCCTTCCATCTCGGTCCGGGCGCACGGGGCAGGTGTTCACGCGCTATGGCGTTGTAAACATTAAGAATGCGCGCCACGCCGATGATCCACGCCCATTGGACGAGAATTGCGCGTGCCCGGCCTGTTCCAACTATTCCCGCGCATATCTGCACCACGTGTTCCGGTCGAATGAGATGATTTCGGGAATGCTTTTGACCTGGCATAACCTGCATTATTTTCAGGAAATCATGCGGGGAATGCGTGACGCTATCGCGGCGGGAACCTTTCAGGCGTGGCATTCCGAATTCCACGCGCAGCGCGCGCAAGGCGATATTGAGCCGATTTAATAACGCGGAACCGCCTTCATGAGGTAAAATCCGTGGATATATTGGCGCGACGCCTTGCAGTCCGAAAAACCACGCGTCATTCTGATTGAGACAAATGACGGTGAGGTTGAAAACGGGCGCTGAAGCCCCACCTTAATCGTCCAAACAGGAGACGGTCGGGCGTTGCCTCGATGAGGGACCGGTGCCGTCTTGCCAATGATAAGGATTGAGCATGCAAGAGCCTCTGAATTCCTCGTACCCAGTACTTCCGCTGCGCGACATTGTGGTATTCCCACACATGATCGTGCCGCTGTTCGTGGGTCGGGAAAAATCCGTCCGCGCGCTGGAAGAAGTGATGCAGGACGACAAGCAGATTCTGCTGTCCAGCCAGATTGACCCAAGCGATGATGATCCTTCGGAAGACGGCATCTATCGCTCAGGTGTTTTGGCGAATGTTCTGCAGCTGCTGAAACTGCCTGACGGTACTGTAAAAGTGCTGGTTGAAGGGCAGGCGCGTGTTCAGATCAACGAATTCCTGACGAATGACGAATTCTTTGAAGCCCGCGCGGAATATCTGACCGAAATTCCCGGTGACGTGACCACAACCGAAGCGTTGTTGCGCACCGTTGCCGATGAATTCGAGCGTTACGCGAAGGTACGCAAGAACATCCCAGAAGAAGCCCTTACTGCGGTAGGTGAAACTGCCGAACCGGCGAAGCTGGCTGATCTTGTGTCGGGTCATTTGGGCATCGAGGTTGAACAGAAGCAGGAGTTGCTGGAAACCCTCAGTGTCAGTGAACGGCTTGAGAAGGTCTATGGTCTGATGCAGGGCGAGATGTCGGTTCTGCAGGTCGAGAAAAAGATCAAGACCCGCGTGAAATCTCAGATGGAGAAGACCCAGCGCGAGTACTACCTGAATGAGCAGATGAAGGCCATTCAGAAGGAGCTGGGCGATGGTGAGGACGGCAGCAACGAAGTTGCTGAACTGGAAGCCAAAATCGCCGAGACCAAGCTGTCGAAAGAGGCGCGCGAAAAGGCCGAAGGCGAGCTGAAGAAGCTCAAGAACATGTCGCCCATGTCGGCTGAGGCCACAGTAGTGCGGAATTATCTGGACTGGATCTTGTCTCTGCCGTGGGGCACCAAATCCCGCGTCAAAAAGGACTTGGGCCGTGCGCAGGATATTCTGGATGCCGATCACTATGGCCTTGAGAAGGTCAAGGAACGGATCGTCGAATACCTAGCGGTTCAGCAGCGGTCGAAAAAGCTGAAAGGCCCGATCCTGTGTCTTGTTGGCCCTCCGGGTGTGGGTAAAACCTCGCTTGGTAAGTCGGTTGCCAAAGCCACGGGGCGCGAGTTCATTCGCATCTCGCTGGGTGGTGTGCGCGACGAATCCGAGATTCGAGGTCACCGCCGGACCTATATCGGCTCGATGCCCGGTAAGATCATTCAGGCGCTGAAGAAGGCGAAAACCACGAACCCGCTGATCTTGCTCGATGAAATCGACAAGATGGGGCAGGATTTCCGTGGCGACCCGGCCTCGGCCATGCTTGAAGTGTTGGACCCGGAACAGAACAGCACGTTCATGGACCACTACCTTGAGGTCGAATATGACCTGTCCAACGTGATGTTCCTGACCACCTCGAACAGCTACAATATGCCTGGGCCTCTGTTGGACCGGATGGAGATCATTCCGCTGGCTGGCTATACGGAGGAAGAGAAGTCCGAGATCGCCAAGCAGCACCTGATCAGCAAGCAGGTCAAGAACCACGGTCTAAAGGCCAAGGAATTTGAACTGACTGATGAGGCGTTGCAGTCGATCATCCGCACCTATACTCGCGAGGCGGGCGTGCGGAACCTTGAACGTGAAATTGCCAAGGTTGCTCGGAAATCGCTGACCAAGATCATCAAGAAAGAGGCGGACTCGGTTACCGTGACGCCCGAAAATCTGGATGATTTTCTTGGCGTGCCCAAGTTCCGTTATGGTCTGGCCGAACAGGACGATCAGGTTGGTGTTGTAACCGGTCTGGCCTGGACGTCGGTTGGTGGCGATCTGCTGCACATCGAGGCGCTGAAACTGCCGGGCAAAGGTCGCATGAAGACCACGGGTAAGTTGGGCGATGTGATGAAAGAGTCGATCGACGCCGCTTCGTCTTATGTTCGTTCAATTTCGCCTCAGATCGGGGTCAAGCCGCCGAAATTTGACACGCTTGATATCCACGTTCACGTGCCAGATGGCGCGACGCCCAAGGATGGGCCCTCTGCCGGACTGGCAATGGTGACGTCGATCGTGTCGGTTCTGACCGGTATTCCGGTGCGCAAAGACATCGCCATGACGGGCGAAGTGTCGCTGCGCGGTAACGCAATGCCGATTGGGGGGCTGAAAGAAAAGCTGCTGGCGGCCCTGCGCGGTGGTATCAAGACGGTCCTGATCCCGGAAGAGAATGAGAAAGATCTGGCGGATATTCCGGACAATGTGAAGGAGGGGCTGGAAATCATTCCCGTAACCCACGTGTCCGAAGTTCTGAAACAAGCGCTGGTGCGCGAACCTGAGCCGATCGAATGGGACGAAGCCGCAGAAGAAGCAGCAGCGGCGGCGGCAAAGTCGAAGGATAGTTCAGGGGCGTCTGCAACGACGCACTAAGCTTTGAACTTAATGGATTGGGCGGGGTTTCGACCTCGCCCTTCTTCTTATGCCCGGACGACAAGTCCAAAGGTCTGTTCGCGATCCTAAAAAGGGTAGGTGGTGGGTGATAAGAGATTTGAACTCCTGACATCTTCGATGTGAACGAAGCGCTCTACCACTGAGCTAATCACCCGTAAGGCGGCGTCTTACAGCGAGTCATTAACGTCTGCAAGAGGGGCCAAATGAGATTTGGTGTGTCGTTTGATATCCCCTGGAAGGAAAAGCCCCGAAAGTAATCTCCGGGGCTTTGGTCTTTACAGGCCAGGCAGACCGGGAAGCTTGTCGAAAACTCCACGGCGCCCGAATGTGGTTCCGCGTTCGTTGCCGAAATTCATCCGTACCCCGACACCGATATATGCTTCGTTCGTGTTACCCGAAACGATAGGTGAGGAGATATGAGCAACTCCGAGAATCCCGTAGACCTCGGCGTTGTCACTGGCTGCGTAATTCGCGCCAAGTGCAAACAGATCAAAATCCAAAACGCCGAGAACGTCATTCACCAGATCATAGCTGGCTGTGAATTCCCATTTGTCGTTCAGGTCAGCGGTAACCGATACACCGAACATATTGCCGTCAACGTCCGAAAAATCGCTCAACTGTTGACGTGCGATATAGCCTTCAACCTCGGCTGGTCCTGCGTCGAAGCCAGTTTCCAGACCGTAGAATTCCACATCAAGAGAATCGATGCTTTCCTGCCCATAAAACGCACCGAATGAAGCGTTTTTGCTGGTGTGCCAGTTTGCGTGCAGCGTCCAGTTTGTCGCGTTTTCACCCAAATCCTGAAAGCGGTAGCCGCCCAAGTCCAACTGCACGCTGAATGCACGATTGAATGCCAGCTCGCCAGATCCGTTCAGGTTAAATACATCACCCAGATCGCTGTCTGTGAAAGTTCTGTAACCTAAATCCAGATAGCCACCGGTCACTTCGACTGCGTTGGCATGGTTTGCGGCAATAGTTACAGATAGTGCGCTGAAATGAATAATTTTTTCATTCTTCTGCTCCGTCTTTTTCTTGTTTTCGGTAGCGTCTGATTGAGACTCTTCCGGTGGGCGCTGCTCTAGTCACCTCGGTCTGGAAAGTGTACTGAGTCGATTTGAAATCGTGACGATGTTGCGGGTCGGACACACCTATAGGATGAATGTCGATTTAGGACTTCGCGCTGCCGAGAAATATCAATGTTTACTGTGAAACTTGGTAGGCGCGCTGACCTGAGGGCCAAGAATTTTTTGGAATTCGGAAAAATCTTCAAAACGCCGCTTGACGATGTCCGAGCCTAGCCATAATACACCCCAACGTTCAGCAACGAACGGGCAGTGGGCGGTTGTAGCTCAGTTGGTTAGAGTACCGGCCTGTCACGCCGGGGGTCGCGGGTTCGAGCCCCGTCAACCGCGCCATCGCTGCCAACCTTGGTCCAGGGTATAGGCCATGAAAATAAGTGCGCGGTTGTAGCTCAGTTGGTTAGAGTACCGGCCTGTCACGCCGGGGGTCGCGGGTTCGAGCCCCGTCAACCGCGCCACTTTTCCTCAAAACCTGCCTTTTTTCCGAGCGAAATTCGCCGAGTATCGGCAGTACGTCAGTATGTGTCAGCAGGGATGGGCGATATTCCGTCAGTTCACACTTTGTTCTAATTTTTCTGTTGGAGACTCAGTGCGGCTCGCCTATTTCTAGGACACTTGTGTGTTGGGGGCCGAATATGGCTGAGCTGAAGAATATCGAGGTGCGCGGCGCGCGTGAACATAACCTCAAAAGTATTGATGTGGATATCCCTCGGGATCAGCTTGTGGTGATCACCGGGCTATCCGGTTCGGGCAAGTCATCCTTGGCGTTCGACACCATCTACGCCGAAGGCCAACGGCGCTATGTGGAAAGCCTTTCTGCCTATGCCCGTCAGTTTTTAGACATGATGGAAAAGCCGGATGTGGATCACATCAGCGGTCTTTCCCCGGCGATTTCCATCGAGCAGAAGACGACCTCCAAGAATCCGCGTTCGACCGTGGGAACGGTGACCGAAATTTACGACTACATGCGCCTTCTGTTCGCGCGTGCTGGAACGCCGTACAGCCCCGCAACGGGTTTACCAATCGAAGCGCAGCAGGTTCAGGATATGGTCGACCGTATCATGTCCATGGATGAGGGCACGCGCGGATACCTTCTTGCTCCGATCGTACGAGACCGAAAAGGCGAATATAAGAAAGAGTTCCTTGAACTTCGTAAACAGGGCTTTCAGCGCGTCAAAGTAGACGGAGAGTTCTACGAACTGGATGAGCCACCGACTTTGGATAAGAAGTTTCGGCATGACATTGACGTGGTTGTTGACCGCCTTGTCGTGCGGGAAGGAATGGAAACGCGGCTTGCAGATAGCTTGCGCACCGCGCTGGATTTGGCAGACGGGATTGCGATCTTGGAAACTGCTCCACGTGAGGGCGACCCCGAGCGCATCACCTTTAGCGAAAACTTTGCCTGCCCGGTCAGTGGGTTCACCATCCCCGAGATCGAACCCCGTCTGTTTTCCTTCAACGCGCCTTTCGGTGCATGTCCGGATTGCGACGGGCTGGGTGTTGAACTGTTCTTTGACGAACGCCTTGTGGTGCCCGATCAAACGCTCAAGCTGTATGACGGGGCGCTTGCCCCATGGCGCAAAGGGAAATCCCCGTACTTTCTGCAGACGATTGAAGCCATCGCGCGGCATTATGAGTTCGACAAGAATACCCAGTGGAAAGACTTGCCCAAGAACGTCCAGCAGGTGTTCTTGCGGGGCTCGGGCGATGAGGAAATCCAGTTCCGCTATGATGAGGGTGGGCGCGTCTATCAGGTGACACGCAGCTTTGAAGGTGTGATCCCGAACATGGAGCGCCGTTATCGTGAAACCGACAGCGCATGGATCCGTGAAGAATTCGAGAGGTATCAGAACAACCGGCCGTGCGGGACCTGCGAAGGCTACCGTCTGCGGCCCGAAGCTCTGGCGGTTAAGATCGCGGGTCTGCATGTAGGGCAGGTGGTTCAGATGTCGATCCGTGAGGCCCTGGAATGGGTCGAGGATGCTCCAAACCACCTGAGCGTTCAGAAGAATGAGATCGCGCGGGCCATTCTAAAGGAAATTCGCGAACGCCTTGGGTTTCTGAATAACGTGGGATTGGAATACCTTACGCTGTCGCGCTCAAGTGGAACGCTTTCGGGTGGGGAAAGTCAGCGCATCCGGTTGGCCAGCCAGATCGGGTCGGGTCTGACTGGGGTGCTTTATGTCTTGGATGAACCCTCAATCGGCTTGCACCAGCGCGACAATGATCGGCTGCTCGGAACTTTGAAAAACCTTCGGGATCAAGGCAACACCGTCATTGTTGTCGAGCATGATGAAGAAGCCATACGCGAAGCTGATTATGTATTCGACATCGGCCCCGGCGCCGGTGTGCATGGTGGACAGGTCGTGAGCCAGGGTACGCCGTCTGAAATTGCGGCAGATGCGGCCTCGATGACGGGGCAGTATCTGGCCGGAACGCGGGAAATCTCGGTTCCCGCAAAGCGCCGCAAGGGCAACAAGAAGAAAGTCACCGTTGTCAAAGCGACGGGAAACAATCTCAAGAATGTCACGGCGGAATTCCCGTTAGGCAAGTTCGTTTGTGTGACCGGAGTTTCGGGCGGCGGCAAGTCCACCCTGACAATTGAGACATTGTTCAAAACGGCGTCGATGCGCCTGAACGGGGCGCGGCAAACACCAGCGCCCTGTGAGACGATCAAAGGGTTGGAGCATCTGGACAAGGTCATCGACATCGACCAACGGCCCATTGGGCGGACTCCGCGTTCGAATCCAGCGACTTACACCGGGGCCTTCACCCCAATCCGCGACTGGTTTGCCGGTTTGCCCGAGGCCAAGGCACGCGGTTATAAGCCCGGTCGCTTCAGCTTTAACGTCAAGGGCGGCCGGTGCGAAGCGTGTCAGGGCGACGGCGTCATCAAGATTGAGATGCACTTTCTGCCCGATGTCTATGTCACCTGCGAAACCTGCAAAGGCGCGCGCTACAACCGCGAGACACTTGAGATCAAATTCAAGGGTAAGTCCATCGCGGATGTCCTTGATATGACAGTGGAAGATGCGCAGGGGTTCTTTAAAGCCGTGCCCTCGATCCGCGACAAGATGGATGCGCTGGCCCGCGTCGGACTGGGTTATATCAAGGTCGGCCAACAGGCAACGACACTATCTGGCGGCGAAGCGCAGCGGGTAAAACTGTCGAAAGAGTTGTCGAAACGCTCAACCGGTCGGACGCTTTATATTCTGGACGAACCGACGACGGGCCTGCATTTCGAAGACGTGCGCAAGCTGCTCGAAGTGCTTCATGAGCTGGTCGAGCAGGGTAACACCGTGGTCGTCATCGAACATAATCTGGATGTCGTGAAAACGGCGGATCACATCATTGATATTGGCCCCGAAGGCGGTGACGGGGGAGGTGAAATCGTTGCCACAGGAACGCCAGAAGACGTCGCCGATGTGGCGCGCAGCCACACAGGGAGGTATTTGAAACAGATGCTGGATGGGGCACGCGTCGCGGCAGAGTGATGGTGGTGATAACCGACGGTCAGTACAGAATGTCCGCCACCGCCCCGATCAGGTTCAGAACCTTTCGCGTTTCCGGATCAACGCGGTAAACGTAGTCTCCGGCGCGGATATACGATCCGCCACGATTCAGGCCATAGCGGTACGGATCATTAATCCAACGGTAGTCGCGATCAATGTAGTCACCTGTTCGGTAGTATTTTTTCGCTTGCCCGGGCGGCACACACGGCACGGCTTTCTTCGCAAGCCCCGGAGGGCAATGGCCTGCTTTGCCCTTTGCAAGCACCACCGGGGAATTCGGGACGCGAAATACTTTGTCGTTTGCCCGATTGTTGTCATTGGCCGCGAATACAGCCGTTGAGCTGCACGCGATAGCCGATGTCAGGAAAAGAACCTTAAAATGCCGCAGCATCTGTGTCACCTATGCTCGATTTCTCTGTCACATAGTTGGCCCTTGGCAATTTTCAGGTCAACCCGATGGGCAATAAGCTGCCAAGGGTGATCCGTTATTCCCGCCCCCGCTTTTCGAAGCGTGGTAGCATGGCCGAGAAATCCTTGCCTAAACCATCTTCGACCTCAACAAAACGTTCGTACAGTGAAGTTGCGGCTTGTCCCATCGGCGTGTCAGCATCCGAACTTTCGGCGGCCTGTTGGCTAAGGCGCAAATCTTTCAACATAAGCTCTGCCGCGAAGCCGGGTTGATAGTCATTGTCTGCAGGGCTGGCTGGGCCTACACCCGGAGCTGGACAATAGGCGTTCATTGTCCAGCTATAACCGGACGAGGTGCTGACCACATCGAACATCTTTTGTCGGTCCAGCCCCAGCTTGTCAGCCAGGGCGAATGCTTCGCATGTTGCGATCATGGTGACGCCAAGGATCATGTTGTTGCAGATCTTCGCTGCTTGCCCGGCCCCGGATTCGCCGCAATGGACTGCTTTTTGGCCCATGATGTCAAACAATGGCGCGGCTTTTGCAAAGGCTGCATCACTGCCGCCCGCCATGAACGTCAAGGTTCCTGCAGCGGCCCCGCCAATACCGCCCGAGACCGGGGCGTCAACGGCCAAGATTCCGGCCTTGGCAGCCTGTGATGCGACGGCGCGGGCGCTGTCTACGTCGACGGTTGAACAATCAATCCAAACCGATCCTTCGGACATGGATGGAATGATGTCTTCGGCGACGGCACGCAGGATTTGACCGTTGGGCAGCATCGTAATCACGATTTCAGCGCCCGAAGCCGCGTCCGCGCTGGAACTGGCCATCTCGACACCCGGAACGCTTACATTCGCGGTATCGAACCCGGTTACGGCATGACCAGCTTTCGCCAAATTGGCCGCCATCGGATTTCCCATATTCCCAAGACCAATAAATCCGATTTTCATCCGTTACTCCTCTTCGAATGTCAGGGTGTCCGCACCGAGCGGCCGAAGCATGTTCGATACCTCCACAGCCGGAACAATTTGATCCTTATGGCGCCAGCGCGGCTTGCGGTCTTTATCGATGATCTGGGCGCGAATACCTTCCAGAAAATCACCGCTCTCCATTGCGCGGAAGGTAAAGCGATATTCATGCTCCAATGCTTTGCGGATCGACAGGTTTGAACTGCGCAAACGGTGAAGCATTTCAATGGTACAGGCCATCGACAAGGGTGAACTACGTTGCATCATCTTCATGGCGCTTGCTGAAAACTCATCCTCTGAATGATGCAGAGTGTTCAGAATATCCGCCAGGCCTTCCCCCCCGAATCCAGTGTCGATCTCAGACTGAGCGATGGTTAAGCTACCGTCCGGCGGTATCTGCGCATGGTTCGCCAGATGCGCGACATCGCCGGATGCTTCCAAAAGCTGGATGATGTCGGGCCATTGGGACGAGGGTATGAAAGTATTTGCGAACCCTGCATAAATTGCGTCGCCGGGCCCCATGCGGTAGCCGGTCGTTCCCAGATATTCGCCTAGACGACCCGGCGCCAACGCCAACATAAGCGAGCTTCCAACGTCAGGGATCAGACCGATGCCGCATTCAGGCAACGCGATCTGGCTGGATTCGCAAACAATTCTGTGGCTGCCGTGGCATCCAATTCCGACCCCGCCACCCATCGTGAAACCTTGTAGAAAGCTGACAACTGGCTTCGGGTATTCAAAGATCAGCGCGTTAAGCCGGTATTCATCCCGCCAGAACGTTCGTCCATAGTCGAAATCGCCCTTTGTGCCTGTTTCATACAGTTCGGCAATATCGCCACCTGCACAGAATGCCTTTTCCCCCACCGCATCCAAAATGACTAAATCGACGGCGTCATCCTCGCGCCAATTTCGCATCGCTGCGTCAATAGCCATGCACATGTCGTAGCTGAGCGCATTAAGCGCCTGCGGCCGGGTCAATGTAATGCGTCCAGCGCGGCCTTCGGTACGGATTTCGATGTCTGACATTCGGACCTCAGCGTTGGGCCAGCATTTGGCGCGAAACGATGACGCGCATGATCTCGTTTGTGCCTTCCAGAATCTGATGAACACGCAGGTCGCGGACAAGCTTTTCGATCCCGTAGTCAGCAAGATAGCCATAACCGCCATGAAGCTGCAGACATTGGTCCACGACTTTTGACCCGGTTTCTGTCACGAATTTCTTCGCCATGGCGCAAAATTTTGTCGCGTCGGGCGCGCCTTGGTCCAGCTTCCACGCGGCCTGACGCAGGAAGGTGCGGGCGGCTTGCAGTTCAATCTCCATATCGGCAAGACGAAACTGTAGGGCCTGAAACTGATCAATAGATTGCCCAAAGGCTTTGCGCTCGGACATATATTGCAAGGTCATGTTCAACCCGGTTTGCGCTGCGCCCAGAGAACACGAGGCAATGTTAAGGCGCCCACCATCCAGCCCCATCATGGCATATTTGAACCCGTCACCTTCGGCACCGACAAGGTTCCCAGCCGGAATCTTGCAATCGTCAAACTGAACCTGCGCGGTGGGTTGGCTTTTCCATCCCATTTTTTGTTCCAGCGCACCAAAGCTAAGGCCGGGCGTTCCGTCTTCGACATAGACAGTCGAGATGCCCTTTGGTCCGTCTTCGCCCGTGCGAACCATGCAAACATAAGCATCGGAATAGCCACCGCCCGAGATGAAAGCTTTGGTTCCGTTCAGAGTGTAGCCTTCGTTCGTACGCGCCGCCCGGGTCTTAAGCGCCGCGGCGTCCGAGCCCGAACCCGGTTCTGTCAGGCAATAGCTGAGTACGGTGTTCAGGCTTAGAACCTCTGGCATGATGCGCGACTTCAACTCATCGCTCGCAAAGCTGTCCAGCATCTTGGCGCACATGTTGTGGATCGACAAAAAGGCCGCGACTGAGGGGCAGGCCATGGACAGCGCCTCGAAAACCAAGGTGGCGTCCAATCGGCTGAGGCCCGATCCACCACCGTCTTCTGAAACATATAGCGCTCCGAACCCCAGTTCGCCGATCCGGGGCCACAGGTCCTTGGGGATCGTTCCGTCGGCCTCCCATTGGCGCGCGTAAGGGGCGATGTTTTCCTGGCCAAAATCATAGGCCATATCGAAGATCGCTGTTTGCTCTTCGGTCATTGCGAAATCCATGGCTTGCCTCCCACGCCGTCGGATGAATTGAACAAGTGTTTATTTCCGAATTCTTACAGAAATTTTTCATGGTCAGCAATTCCCCAGCAGGGTACCGGCGGTTCGGGATTAAGCCGCCGAATTCCTAGTCAGAGATCCGCGTGGTATTCCTCTATCAGGTGTTTGACGACGGCCTTTCCGGGATCTTCGTCCCGGGCTGTGGCTTCTGCATAAACGCGACGTTGGCGGGTGGCCGATGTGCCGTTCTGAGCGATTTGCTGTAGGCGGGCCAGTTCGGTCATGGTCCCCAAGGCCTCGGCGTCTTCGGCAAGTAATCCCATCAACTCCCCCATGAGTTCGGGCATCGGTTTGATGGAACGATCGCCAAAATCTATCATCCCCTCACCAACGCCGTAACGCTGCGCGCGCCACCGGTTTTCTCCGATGAGAAAACGGTCGTATTGACGCCACCGCAGGTTGCGATCCTTTAATCGGCACAGCATACGCGTCAGGGCTTGCACCATCGCAGCCAGGGACAAGGCGTGTTCCAAGCGTGGCTGAACGTCCATTATCCGGGTCTCGAGCGTTGGAAAACGATGGGACGGTCGCAAGTCCCACCAGATTTTCGAGGTGTCTTCGATGACACCCAGCTCGACCAGTATCCCGGTCGTCCGTTCATAATCCGCCCAGCTTGCCAGCACTGGTGGAAGACCCGTGCGGGGTAGGTTATCGAAAACGGTCAGGCGATAGGACGACAGGCCGGTATCCTCGCCGTTCCAATAGGGCGAGGACGTGGACAGGGCCAAAAGGTGCGGCAGAAAGTATGACAACTGAGGCATCAGGTCGGCCCGCAAAGCCGGGTCCTCGACGCCGACATGGACATGCATCCCACAGATGAGCATACGGCGCGCGACACCGCCCAGCGCGTGATGCAGGGCATCATACCTGTCTTTTCGTGTGTGATGCTGTTTCTTCCAATCCGCAAATGGATGACAAGATACCGCAATGGGCGCCAGATTGTAGTCTGCGGCACGGCTTGCGACGCAGCTACGCAGCCGCTTTAGGTCTTCTCGGGCTGAACCGATCGTTGTGTGGGGGCGGGTGCCGACCTCAATTTGACATTGCAGGAATTCCGGGCTGACTTGCCCTTCAAAATCCGCCTGACACGCTTCCATAAGGGCTTCGGGTGCTTCGGCAAGTTCAAGACTGTCACGGTCAACCAGCAGATATTCTTCCTCGATGCCCAGTGTGAATTCCTGCTGCATGGCGGCCCTCATGGTTGATTATCGGACCAGTGAATACGGAATTTGGATTTTTGCCAAGTGTTTACCCGCGCGGTGCTTGCGGACTGCCTGTCTCCAAATGTAAGGACAGGATCAAATGAAATCCAAACCCGGAGTCTTCGATTGAAACCCAGGAAATTCCCTCGGCTGAATACGGTGCTTGACCGGTTTGGAGTAAAACTGATCGACAAGTTGACAGAGCGCGAGGAGCGCGCCCGTCTTGAGGCGTTTGAACGGGCAGGGGGGCTGGCCCGCCCGGCCTATGCGCTTTCTCCTGGGATGGATAGGTTCGACATCACGCAGTTGGCCGACGAATATCGCCAGCACGCAGCCGCACTGGACGCCTTGAAAGACCCCGCGCGCAATCAAACCGGGTATCTCGTTGGAAACGGGTATTACGACAGCCCAGACGCAGACGCGCTGTATCTCATGATCCGCAGGTTTCAGCCCAAACGGGTGATCGAGGTCGGGTGCGGAAATTCGACACGCGTTACACGTCAGGCGATCATTGACGCAGGGCTGGACACGCAGATAACCGCGATCGACCCGTTTCCGCGTGCAGACATCGCGCACGTGGTGGATCAGTTCGAGCAAAAACGGCTGGAAGATGTCGATCCATCGGTATTCGATCAGCTTGAATCCGGTGACGTATTGTTCATCGACTCCAGCCATGTTGTCCGTATGAGCAACGACGTCGCGCATTTGTTCTGTCGGATCATTCCGAACCTGAAACCCGGCGTCGTCATCCACGTGCACGATGTTTTTCTGCCTTACGAATATCCCAAGCGTTTCTTCTATGATTGTCCGGGTTGGGGCGAGCAGTATATGCTGCACACCCTGTTGCAATCTGACGCCTTTTCAATGCTTTGGCCGGGATATTACCTGCAACAGAATCGTCTGGATGCGGTGGAAGCCCTGCCTTTTCTAAAGGACGGTCGGGCGCAAAGTATTTGGGTGCAGATAAAAGAAAATTGACCTCATTGTGATCCGGCTTCCGCAAAGGCGCGTACCCCTTTCCATACAACGCTGGAGAGGAGTTAACAGCCATGTTCCGCCGCACATTCATGGGCGCAGCCGCCGCAATCGCACTGACACTGCCAGTAAAGGCTCAGGCCGCTGACATCGTGGACACCGCAGTTTCTGCCGGGTCATTCAATACGCTGGTCGCAGCCGTTCAAGCCGCCGGTCTCGTCGACACGCTGAAAGGGAACGGACCTTACACAGTTTTCGCGCCGACCGACGAAGCGTTTGCCGCTCTGCCCGAAGGCACCGTGGAAACTTTGCTGCTGCCTGAAAACAAGGATCAACTTGTCGAGATTCTGACTTACCATGTTGTTCCCGCCAAGGTGATGTCGGGTGATATTGCCGGGAAGCGCGCCAAGGTTTTGACCGTTCAGGGCGATCGTTTGAGCGTGAATGCCAAGAACGGCGTCAAAGTGAATGGTGCAGAGGTCGTACAAGCCGACATCGAAGCAAGCAACGGCGTCATTCATGTTGTGGACGCGGTGATCCTGCCTGAGTAATCACTCATCAGAAAAAAAGCCCCGGTCCTTGTGACCGGGGCTTTGTTGTCAGATCAGTCGAACTTGGGTTCCGACTTTAACCAGAGGATACAACTCCTCAACATGCTGGTTATACAGACCGATACACCCAGACGAACTTTGGCGTCCGATCTTACGCGTGTCGTGTGTTCCGTGAACCAGATACGCCGGCCAGCCCAAATACATCGCGCGGGTGCCCAATGGATTACCGGGGTCTCCGCCCTCCATTCTAACGGGCAACGAGGGATCGCGTTCGCGCATTGACGCGGTTGGTGTCCAACTTGGGTTTTCCCGCTTGCGTACCACTTCGGTATATCCGCGCTTGGTCAGTTCTTCGCTCATGGGAACGGAACTTGGGTACAGTTTATAGGTTCCATCCGGACCCCAGTAGTGGACCGCGCGGCTGGTAATATCGGCCAGCAGACACCCAACCCCCAACTGGTCAAAGTGATCCTGCCAGTTCTGTTGCGAGAACGAGGATACATTGCGGCGTACAGGCAACTGTGTGCTGATCGCATCTTCTGTTTGCGGGAATGCATCCGTGCTTTGCGCGCGCACCAAAGCAGGTGTTGCCAGCAAGGACGCTGCACCCAACAAAGCTGTGCGGCGGGTCATACGGGGGTTTGACAATGTTGCCTCCGGATCAGGAACTGCTCGAACAAATTTGAGGTAAAATATTGCTGACGGCACGGATTTGCCAGTGGTGTCAGTTTGAACTTATCGTGAGTTCGCCAAAAACTTGGATTTCGGCAGAGCTTTGCCGAAAAAACCCGGCCAATACAGGCCGGGTTTGGTGTTCATGGGGGAGGCTTTTAATCAGTCCATGGCTTTGAAGTTAAACTCGCCACCTTCCTTGATACCCGAGGGCCAGCGGGCCGTAACGGTCTTGGTGCGGGTATAGAACTTAAAGCTGTCAGGGCCGTGCTGGTTCAGGTCACCGAACATGGACTTCTTCCAGCCGCCAAAGGTGTGATAGGCCAGCGGAACAGGGATCGGTACATTGACGCCAACCATGCCGATATTCACGCGGCTTGAAAAGTCGCGTGCGGTGTCACCATCACGGGTAAAGATCGCGGTGCCGTTGCCGTATTCATGGTCCATCGCCAGCTTCAGCGCTTCCTCATAAGAACCGGCGCGGACGGTGGACAGGACAGGACCGAAGATCTCCTGCTTGTAGATATCCATTTCAGGTGTCACGTGGTCGAACAGGTGAGGACCGACAAAGAAACCGTCCTCATAGCCTTGCAGGCTGAAATCGCGGTTATCGACGACCAGTTTTGCACCCTGTTCCACGCCCGAGTTGATCAGACCCAAAATGCGTTCTTTCGCGGCGGCTGTAACAACGGGGCCCATGTCCACGTCATCACCCGCAGTATAGGGGCCAACTTTGAGTTTTTCGATGCGCGGGATCAGCTTTTCGATCAACGCGTCGGCTGCTTCTTCCCCTACAGGAACCGCAACCGAAATCGCCATGCAGCGTTCGCCCGCAGCGCCAAATCCCGCACCGACCAGCGCATCGGCGGCCTGATCCATGTCTGCATCCGGCATCACGATCATGTGGTTCTTGGCACCGCCAAAGCACTGAGCACGTTTGCCGTTCGCCGTGGCGCGGGAATAGATGTACTGTGCAATCGGGGTCGAGCCCACGAAAGACACGCCCTGAATAATTTCGCTGTCCAGCAGGGTATCGACTGCCTCTTTATCGCCATTCACGACCTGAAAGACGCCTTTGGGCAGACCTGCCTCGATGAACAGTTCGGCCAGCATCAGCGGAACCGAGGGGTCACGTTCGGACGGTTTCAAAACGACCGCGTTACCACAGGCCAAAGCAGGGCCCACATGCCATAGAGGCATCATCGCCGGGAAGTTGAACGGCATGATCGAGGCCACAACACCCAACGGTTGACGCATCGAATACATGTCGATGCCTGGACCCGCGCTGTCCGTGAACTCACCCTTCAACATCTGAGGCGCGCCGATGCAGTACTCGATCACTTCCAGCCCGCGTTGAAGGTCACCCTTGGCGTCCGGGATGGTTTTGCCGTGTTCACGGCTGAGTGCCTCGGCCAGTTTATCCATGTCGCGGTTCATCAGGTGAACCATTGCCATCATAACACGCGCACGCTTCTGAGGGTTTGTCGCGCCCCAAGCAGGTTGCGCAGCCGCGGCACTTTCGATCGCAGCGGTGGTTTCAGCAGCGCTTGCCATGGGGCATTTGTACTGAACTTCGCCTGTTGCCGGATTGAACACATCGTCGAAGCGACCAGACGTGCCAGCGACATTCTCGCCATTGATAAAGTGGGACAGTTCGGACATTTCCATTTCCTCCGATAGATTTGCGGGCAGAATAGGCTTGCATAAATCGCGTGAACAGAGGCAATCTCCCAAAGGTGCTTTGCAAAAATGCAATAGGATAAAACGTGACGCCAAACTGGGATGATATGCGTGTATTTCTTGCGGTTGCCCGTGAGGAAAGTCTGACGGCGGCTGGACGTTTGCTCAAAATTGATCCCGCTACGGTCGGGCGCAGGATCGGGCGGCTTGAAATGTCACTGGACACACCGCTTTTTTCAAAGTCCCCGCAGGGATATTTGCTGACCACCGCCGGTGAGCGCCTTCTGGAATACGGGCTGAAGGCGGAAGAGGCCATGCGTGCTGCGTCTGGTGCGTTGGCTGGATCGTCCAAGACGATGAGCGGCCAAATTCGGATCGGGGCACCTGATGGATGCGCCAATTATCTTTTGCCGCAGGTTTGCGCGAAGATCTGCGAAGCCAATCCTGAACTGGATATACAAATCCTGGCCTTACCGCGCGTCATAAACCTGTCACGCCGTGAAGCGGACATGGCGGTGACGGTAAGCGCGCCGACAGCGGGGAAGTTGCTGGTTCAGAAGATCACGGACTATAGGTTACATCTGGTTGCAACGCAGGATTACCTGCACGCTCACCCCACAATCAACTCAGTCGAGGCTTTGAGTGGGCACAGGCTGATCGGTTACATCCCGGACATGATCTTTGATCGCGAACTGGATTATCTGGTCGATATCGGTGTTGACCGTGTCGCGCTTGCATCGAATTCGGTTTCGGTTCAACTGAGGCAAGTCTCGCTGGGCTCAGGTATTTGCATGGCGCATGACTTTACCCTGCCGTTCCATCCATGTTTGCAGAAAATACTGACGGATCAGGTAAGTCTGACCCGAAGTTTTCACCTTGTCCGCCATCAGGGGGACCAACGAAATGAACGATTGAACCGTTTTGCGCAGGCCCTGACGCTTGGTATTCGCGAAGAGGTTGAGCGGCTTGAGGCCGAAGCTTCACCTTGACAGGTTTAGACATTCCGGCAACGCTTTGTAAAACAGGAAGTTATTTCGGAGGTAATCTATATGCTTGTACAGACCATTCTGAAATCCAAGGCCACCGAGGGGGTCGTTACTGTTACCCCCGATATCACCGTGTCCGAGGCTTCGAAAATACTAGCGGAAAAACGGATCGGTACGGTCGTGGTGTCTGTGGATGGTGGGGAAACAGCATCCGGTATCCTTTCTGAACGTGACATCGTACGGGAATTGGCCGCAAGCGGCAGTGGTTGTCTGAATCGGTCCGTCAGCGCCTATATGACAAGCGATCTGGAAACCGCAACGCGGCAGGACAGTGTGCAAGATGTTCTTCAACGCATGACGACCGGCCGCTTTCGCCACATGCCGGTTGTGGAAGACGGACAGTTGATTGGAATTGTCACCCTGGGCGATGTCGTCAAAGCGCAATTGTCAGAACTTGCAATGGAAAAGGAAGCGCTGGAAACGATGATCATGGGGCATTAATCACCCCTCAAACCTTACTTCCTATTGCACCTGCGGCAGAGTTATGTTTGCTTGCGCAGAAATTTTGTTGCGCAGGAGGCCGCGATGAGGGTTGGATTGTATCCCGGAACTTTTGATCCGATCACTTTGGGTCATATCGACATCATTCGCCGCGCTTCCGCGCTTGTCGACAAGCTGGTGATTGGCGTCGCAATCAATCGGGACAAAGGCCCCTTGTTCACCCTGGAAGAACGCGTCGCCATGATCGAGGCGGAATGCGCACTTCTGACGGAGCAAACGGGTACTGAAATCATTGCACATCCCTTTGAAAACCTTCTGATCGACTGCGCCCGCGATGTCGGCGCGCAGATTATCGTGCGTGGTTTGCGCGCGGTTGCCGACTTTGAGTATGAATTTCAAATGGTTGGCATGAATCGTGCATTGGATAATTCGGTGGAAACCGTTTTCCTGATGGCCGAAGCACGTCACCAGGCGATCGCGTCGAAACTGGTTAAAGAAATCGCCCGGCTGGACGGGGACGTATCGAAATTCGTCACACCCCGCGTCAATACAGCATTGAAAGCGCGCTTAGGATAACGCACCCATCGCCGCTGCGGTATCCAGCATCCGGTTCGAGAATCCCCATTCATTGTCATACCAGGCCAACACCCGGACCAGAGTACCGTCGGTGACCTTTGTCTCGGGCAGGGACACGGTTGAGCTGTGGGAATCGTGGTTAAAATCGACCGAGATAAGCGGGCGTTGTTCGGCCGCCAATACGCCGGGGATTTTAGCCGCCGCTTCGACAAACAAGGCGTTGACCTCGTCTTCTGTGGTCGCACGCGAGACTTCGGCCACCAGATCAACGACCGAGACATTCGGCGTCGGCACACGGATGGCTTGACCGGTCAGTTTGCCTTGCAACTGCGGCAATACAAGACCAACTGCGGATGCAGCACCGGTTGTTGTCGGGATCATCGACAGAGCCGACGCGCGTGATAGATAGGGGTCCTTGCCCGCGGAATCGTGCACCGGCTGACTGGCGGTATAGGCATGAACCGTCGTCATGTTGCCATGGACAATGCCAAGGCCCGCATCCAAAGCGGCAGCGACTGGTGACAGGCAGTTTGTGGTGCACGAGGCGTTTGAAACGATGGTGTCCTGCGCCGTCAGTTCGTGGTCGTTTACGCCAAATACGACTGTTTTAACGCCACCGTCTCCACGTGCCGGGGCCGAGATCAGAACCTTTTTCGACCCGTTCTCCAGATGGCGGGCGGCTGCCTCGCGCGTGCGGAACACGCCGGTACATTCCAGGACAACGTCCACATCGGGCCAGTCAAGAGTCTCAGGGTCCCGCTCGCCGGTCAGTCGGATAGGGCCTGCACCGACATCCATACCGGCATCCGACAGGGTTACGGGTTTGGAATAGCGGCCATGGACACTGTCAAACTCGAACAGATGCGCATTCATTTCCGGTTTTGCCAGATCGTTGATGGCGACGATTTCAACATCGGTCCGGCCATTTTCCATAACAGCCCGCAACACGTTGCGTCCGATGCGTCCAAATCCATTGATTGCCAGTTTGAGTGTCATGGTTTGCTCCGTCCGTGTATCGGCCATGTTCTAGTTAGCGCTAACAACGTCAGAACGACGAAAAAGTCAAGCAAAACCTCTGTCATCGCCAGAAGGCGATCCAATCCAGAAAGGCATAGAATTTCTTGCCGAGGAACACGAAATGTTCGGGTCCAAACAGGGCAAAGTCCAGAAAAGCGCCGCCCAGAAGCAATAGACCCAGCCAGATTGCGATTTGATTGGTCATTTGGGCCCCGAACGAAAACACCCGCCCAGATAACCTGAGCGGGTAAATATGTTCAAGATTTCAACGACGTCTTAGTTAAGACGCCCCATCGCAACAGCGACGTCGGCCATACGCACCGAGAAGGCCCATTCGTTGTCGTACCACGCCAGCACACGGACCATGCGGTCATTGACGACGCGAGTCTGTTCCGGCGCGAAGATCGAGCTTTCTTCGGTATGGTTGAAGTCGGTCGAAACCAGCGGCGCGGGCTCATAGCCCAGCACGCGCTGCATATGACCTTGCGAGGCTTCGCGGACGATGGCGTTCACTTCGTCCACGCTTACGTCACGCGCCGCGCGGAAGGTCAGGTCTACGGCAGAAACATTCGGCGTCGGAACACGGATGGCTGATCCATCCAGACGCCCCTTTAAGTTCGGCAGCACTTCACCCAGCGCCTTGGCCGCGCCGGTCGAGGTCGGGATCATCGACATAGCAGCGGCACGGGCGCGGTACAGGTCGCTGTGGCGACGGTCTAGTGTGGGCTGGTCGCCGGTATAGGCGTGGATCGTGGTCATAATGCCATGCTCGATCCCGATGCCTTCGTCCAGAACCTTGGCAAGCGGGGCAAGGCAGTTCGTGGTGCAAGAACCATTCGAGACCATCTTGTCTTCTGCGGCCAGGTTGTTGTGGTTCACGCCATACACGATGGTTTTGTCGACATTCTTGCCAGGCGCGGACAACAGAACCTTTTGCGCGCCGCGCTCAAGGTGAGTCTTTGCCTTCAGGCCGTCGTTGAACTTGCCGGTGCATTCAAGAACGACGTCGCAGCCTTCCCAGTCCAGTTCGTTCATATCGTAGGTCGAGAACATCTGCATCGGACCACGGCCCAAATCCATCGTATTGCCGTTGATGGCAACATCACGAGGGAACCGGCCATGGACGCTGTCGTACTTCAGCAGGTGCGCAGTGGTTTCCAGCGGGCCGGTCGCGTTGACCTTGATCACTTCGATGTCGTTGCGGGCCGATGCCGCGATATGCGACAGGGTGCAGCGGCCGATACGGCCAAAACCATTGATGCCGACCTTGATGGTCATCTGACGTCTCCAAAATGCGCTTGCGTTGCAGGCGATATAGCGGCCCGAACGCGTTCCCAAAAGAGTAAAAGTGACATATTCTGAACGTGTTAGCGCAAACCTCGACCGGTATCGCTAACGCTTGCGCTAGCCGTGGGATCGGGTAGGGTCGGATTGCGGCAGGTGACTGGAAAGGAAGCAGCATGAGCGGTCTTTTGGCATTGTTGGATGACGTGGCGGGGATCGCAAAGGTTGCGGCGGCGTCAGTTGACGATGTGGTTGCTGCAGCGGGCAAGGCCGGGGCAAAAACTGCAGGCGTGATAATCGACGACGCGGCAGTTACCCCCAAATACGTTCAGGGTTTTGCTCCGGCCCGAGAGCTGCCGATTATATGGCGCATTGCGCGCGGTTCGGTGTTCAACAAGGTTGTTTTGTTGTTGCCCGTCGCCTTGTTGCTAGCGAATTTCGCGCCTTGGATGATCACGCCCTTGTTGATGTTGGGGGGGTCTTATTTGTGTTTTGAAGGGGCGGAGAAGATTTTCCACGTCCTTTTTCCGCACGGCAGCCATGTCATCAAAGAGGATATGGCCATCCGCGAACCGGGCCAGCTGGAAGAGCAAAAGGTCAAAGGGGCGATAAAGACAGACTTTATCCTGTCCGCCGAGATCATGACCATTGCGTTAGCCGCAGTTGAGGCCCCGAACCTTTGGATGCAGGCGGCCACTCTGGCCGTTGTGGGTGTCGGTGTCACGGTTGCGGTATATGGCTCGGTGGCGCTGATCGTAAAGATGGATGATATCGGGCTGTACATGGCACAGAACGCGTTCACCCCGATCGGGCGCGGGTTCGGTCGTGGGTTGGTCAAGGCGATGCCCATTGTCATGAAGGTTCTGTCCGTTGTCGGCACGGCTGCAATGTTGTGGGTCGGCGGGTCAATCCTCATTCATGGCATGGAAGAACTGGGCTTTGGCTGGTTGGGCCACCACATTCACGACTGGGCTTATGCGCTGGGGCATACCGTGTCCGAGCAATGGACCGGTGCGGTGGAGTGGATATCCAAGGCCGCGATGGATGGTGTGTTTGGTCTTGCCTACGGGCTAGTGCTGATTCCAATTGCAACCAAGATTATCGCGCCATTGATGGCTATGTTTTCGGGGCCAGACAAACAGCATTGAATACTCTGTTTTGACGTCGGGTCGTTATAGCCGGAAGCTATACGGCAGTTAAGTTGTGGGCTGAATTGCAAGAATCGGAAACCAAATGTCGCCTCACCCCTTAGCCGAGGTTCTTGAGAGCCGTATGCCGGAAGGCGACGGTCTTAGCTATCCCGTTCCAACCAACTGGATGCAGGGGCGGACAACGTTCGGCGGCTTTTCCTCGGCGCTTATGTTGGATGCGGTTCGCACTAAGCATCAGGATTTACCGTCCTTGCGCTCGGCCCTGGTGAATTTCACCGCTCCTATTGGAACCTCGCCGACGATCGGCACCGAGGTTCTAAGGCAGGGACGGAATGTGACTATCATCAATGCCCGTGCTGAGATTGACGGGAAGGTCGCGGCGATGGCGGCTTTTTCCTTTGGTTATCCTCAGGATAGCCACGTAGCGTTCGAATGCCCGGCAAATTCAGCAGAGGAACCCGAAAACACGGGGTATTATTTTCCGCCAGATTTACCCAAGCCGCCCATACCGTTTCTGCAAAATTTTGATGTTAGGCTGATCGAAGGTGCTTTGCCTTTCTCAGGCGCTGAGAAAGGGTACATGCGCCTTTGGGCGCGGCATAAAGATCCGTGCATGTGGGACCGGATGGAAGGGTTGATCTCGGTTGCTGATCTGCCGCCGCCTGCAATCTATCCAACGCTCAAAAAGCCGGGTCCAAACTCATCGATGAACTGGATTTTCAATGTGTTGGCCGAAGAGATCAGGACGCGAGAAGGCTGGTGGTTACTGGAACATCAACTGACTGCGGGGCGAAACGGTTATAGCTCTCAAGTCATGCGGGTCTGGAACACCGACGGTGACCTTGTTGTAGACGGGATGCAGTCAGTTATCATCTTTGTTTAACAAAAAAGCCCCGGCGCAGGCCGGGGCTTTTGACTTTATTGCTGCCGGGATCAACCGAGCAGTTCTTTAACCTTCGCAACTGTAGCCTCAGCCGTGATGCCAAAATGCTTGTACAGTTCACCCGCTGGGGCCGAGGCACCAAAGCTCGACATGCCGATGAAACCGGCCTTGGCTTCGCGGCCGCGTTCACCCAGCAACCAGCGATCCCAGCCACCCGCGCGAACGGCGGCTTCGATGCCTACACGGACGGGACCAGCCGGAAGAACACGCTTACGATATGCTTCGTCCTGCTGTGCAAACAGTTCCATGCAGGGCATGGACACAACGCGGGTGCCTATGCCTTCGGCTTCAAGCATCGCTTTGGCTTCCATCGCCAGCGACACTTCGGAGCCGGTGGCAATCAGGATGGCCTGACGTTTGCCCTCGGCCTCGGCCAAAACATAAGCGCCCTGAGCGGTCAGGTTCTTGGTCTTGTGCTGGGTCCGAACGGTCGGCACGCCCTGACGGGTCAGCGACAGGACCGATGGGCTGCCCTTGAAGGTCAGCGCCAATTCCCAGGCTTCGGCCGTTTCAACCGTGTCAGCGGGGCGGAACACATAGGTGTTCGGCGTCGCGCGTGAAATTGCCAGATGTTCGACCGGCTGATGAGTCGGGCCGTCTTCGCCCAGACCGATGGAATCGTGTGTCATCACGAAGACCGACGGCACTTTCATCAACGCGGCCAGACGCATCGACGGGCGGGCATAATCGGTGAAGGCCATAAATGTCCCGCCATAGGGGCGGATACCGCCATGCAGCGCCATACCGTTCATAGCAGCGGCCATGCCGTGTTCACGGATACCGTAATGGATGTAACGGCCCTTGCGGTTTTCCGGCAGAAACACACCCATATCAGCCGACTTAGTGTTGTTCGACCCAGTCAGGTCGGCCGAACCGCCCACGGTTTCGGTCATGATCGGGTTGACGACGTTCAGAACCTTTTCCGACGAAGCGCGGGTGGCCAGTTTTGGCTGGTCTTCCGACATCTGTTTTTTGAATGAACGGATGGCACCGGCCAGTTTCTTGGGTGCTTCGAACGCATAGGCGCGGTTGAACTCGGCCTGCTTACGCTCGGATAGCGCAGCAAAGCGGGCCTCCCACGCGGTGCGCTCGGCACTCCCACGCGCGCCGATTGCTTCCCATGCGGTCTTCACGTTGGCGGGGATTTCGAACGCGTCATGCGGCCAGCCATAGCCTTCCTTGGCGGCCTTCAGTTGATCTTGATCCGTCAGCGCCCCGTGACCTTTCGAGGTATCCTGCGCTGCGTGACCCAAAGCGATGTGGCTTTCGCAGGCGATCATGGTCGGCTTGTTCGATTTTTTCGCATCCACGATTGCGGCGTCGATGGCCTGCGGGTCGTGACCGTCAATCTCAATCACATGCCAGCCCGAGGCCGCAAAACGGCGCACCTGATCGGTGCGATCAGCGATGTCCACGGTGCCGTCAATGGTGATGTTGTTGTTGTCCCAGAAGACGATCAGCTTGCTCAGTTCATGACAACCGGCAAGGGTGATCGCCTCTTGGCTGACGCCTTCCATCAGGCACCCATCGCCCGCGATCACGTAAGTGTAGTGATCGACGACTTTCTTGCCGTAATGTGCACGTTGGATTTCTTCGGCCATGGCAAAGCCCACGGCGTTCGAAATACCCTGACCCAGCGGGCCAGTTGTGGTTTCAATCCCGTCGACAAGGAAGTTTTCCGGGTGGCCCGCGGTTTTCGCGCCCAGTTGGCGGAAGTTCTTGATCTCCTCCAGCGTAACGTCTGCATGGCCTGTGAGATAGAGCAGCGAATAGACCAGCATCGAGCCGTGTCCGGCAGACAGGATAAACCGGTCGCGGTCTGGCCAGTTCGGGGCAGAGGCGTCAAATTTCAGGTGCTTTTCGAACAGCACGGTCGCAACATCGGCCATGCCCATGGGCATGCCGGAATGGCCGGAATTGGCGGCCGCGACGGCGTCGAGGGTCAGTGTGCGGATGGCCGCAGCTTTGTCCCAGTGTTCGGGGTTTGCATTGCGCAGCGCAGTCAGGTCCACGGGCGTTGTTCCTTTGGATTACAGGCAGATGGGCCGCTCAATACCACTCAGCCCTCAAAGTGCAAGCATAACTGGGGGTTGCGTCATATTCATGGATCAAGAACGCAGTCCAAGTTGTTGAAAGCAAAGAGTGGGTATTTTCTGCGCCGTTGGGTTAGACTAGAGCAAGACGCGGATTATGTTGATTCGGATGAACCGCGACACAAGGAACCTTGATAAAGAGGTGGCAGGGGCATGAGCCAGATCGAAGAATTACACCGCCGTATCGTCTCTGCGATGGAGAGAATTGGAACTGGGGTCGATGCCTTACAGAACGCAGCTCCGACCGGGGCAGTCCAAGACGATAGCTTGCGCGCGGCACTGGATGATGAACGTGTCGCCAATGCGCAGTTGGAAGAACGCCTGAAGACACTGAAACAGCGGCACGAAAAAGAAGTCGACGCAATGCGTGCTGACATGGAAAGCCTGCGTTCAGCACCTTCCGACCACCCCGAAAACGGCGCATTGCGAGAGCAGTTGGCCGAAGCGACTGCGAAGCTAGAGGCGGTTGAAGCCGCTCGCGCGGAACTGGCGGACGCAAAGGCCGCCTTGGAAAATCAGGATGAGGTCGACACGCTTCGCGCAGAGAATGAGCAACTGAGGGCCGCGGCAACAAAATCTCAGGAACTGGAAGCCGAGAACGCCCGATTGAAATCCGAATTGGCCGATAGTGAGCGCGTAGCCGAACTTAGTTCGGAACTTGAGATGTTGCGCGCGGAGCGCAGCAGCCATGGTGCCGCAATGTCCAGATTGGATGATGATCTGCAACGTATGCGCAAAGCCAATGAGCAATTGCGCAAGTCTGTTGATGAGCTTCGGGCAGCGTCGCAGAACGGTCTGCCCGATGCGGAACTGTTGAACCGGGCCACAGTGGCGGAACTGGAAGCAACCCGCGCGGCGCAGGCAACAGATGCTGCCGAAGCCCATGCAGTTCTGGCGCGTTTGGAACCGCTGTTGTCGCGGGCGAAACTGGCTGATGGAGAGGTGGAGTAATGCCCGAAGTAACCATTCAAATAGGTGGCCGTGGCTTTGATGTCTCTTGTCAGGAGGGGGAGGAAGTATTCCTGCAAGCCGCTGCAAAAATGCTGGATGACGAGGCGCAGGTATTGTCAGACCAGATTGGGCGTATGCCCGAGTCGCGAATGCTTCTTATGGCCGGGTTGATGCTTGCGGATAAGACCGCAGCGAATGATGACAAGATCAAGATGCTTGAACGTAAGTTGTCCGAGGTGGAAGCAGAGGTCAAAACCCTTCGTGAGATGCCAAAGCCAGAGCCCGAAAGGGTGGAAGTCGCAGTTGTGCCACCGTCGGTGACGGATACGCTGGCGGAACTGGCTGCAAGGGCTGAGGCCCTGGCCTCGGTTATCGAAGACAAAACAGCAGGATAACGCATGTTCAGGATTGGCATTTTTGCCGCTGCGATGCTTGCGTCAAGCGGATCGGCGCAGGCTGAGATCGACATCCTGCCTGTGACATTCACCTGTGAGAACAACGTCTCGCTTCAAGTGACGTATTTCAACGCGACTGACGGATCCAGCGCGGCGGCGATGTTGGTTGATGACACCCTGATCTCACTTAAGCAAGCACCCAGCGCCTCGGGTATCCGCTATGAATCTACGGGTGAGGACGGCACTTATATTCTGCGGTCCAAAGCCTGGGATGCCATGGTCAGCTTTCTGGCGACGGGCGACGCCGCCAGTGAGCAGGACATTCTAAAGGATTGCTCCAGCCGTTAATCAGGCGTTCGCTTCGCGGATTTTGTCCGCAGCATCTTTGTCGTAGCCAACACCGTTGTCATCAAAAAGCGTGTCCAATTCACCCGACAGGGTCATCTCGGTGATGATATCGCACCCGCCGACGAATTCGCCTTTGACATACAGTTGCGGAACGGTCGGCCAGTCGGAGTAATCCTTGATACCCTGACGGACCTCTTCGTCGGACAGAACGTTTACGTCGGTATAGTCGACCCCCATGTAATTCAGCACACCAGCCACGCGGGACGAGAACCCACACTGAGGCATTTCCTTGGTGCCTTTCATATACAACACCACGTCGTTGGCTTTGACGGTTTCGTCGATCTGGGTCTTAACGTCGCTCATCCTGCGTTTCCTTGTCGATAGCGCTCATGAGCGCCAGTTTCGTGTTCAATTCGTTCGTTTTCCACCCGCACCTTAGTCATATTGGCAATCTTCAGCCTCAAAGGTGGTTCTTCGTCGTGACAAGGGTTTTCCGGCCAAATTGAAAAAGCCAGAAGTTCCCAAGCCACTCGCGTTATTCGGGCGCCTTAGTCGTTAACGCCAGCGCGTGTAGTTCTCCATCTGGGCCGTCCATTTTGCCTTTCAAGGCTGCATAGACCGCACGCTGCTGTTGAACCCTGTTTTTTCCGCGAAAACTCTCATCCACAACCATGGCGGACATGTGTACACCATCGTTGCCGCCGACTTGAATTTCCGCATCCGGAAAAGCTTCGCGCAGCAGGTGTTCGATTTCGTGGGCGCTCATCGGCATGTAGGTAACTCCTGAAGGTCTTTCCCAAGATGTAGAGTGCCCGGGCGGGGCGTGCAAGGGTGTGGTGTCGGGCTAAAACGCACAAAACCTGCGCTTGAAACAGCGCAGGTTTCGCATTGCAAATCCCTGTTAAGATCAGGCGACAGCGGCGGCAAAGCTGCTGCGGAACGTCCCGGTCAATTCCTCTAGCGGGGCTTCCGAGCTTCCGATGCGAACCGCGTCTTTGGTGAAACGGCCAACCGAGGCCACTGGTACACCCGCCTGGGCTGCAGCAATCATCAACGCCTCGGCCTGATCAAAGTTGCACGCGACCAGATAACGGGCCTGATCTTCACCAAACAGAAACTCGGTCGAAGCTTCGTCGAGGCAAACGCCCACACCAGCCGCCTCGGCCAATTCAAACGCGGCCAGCGCAAGGCCGCCATCGGCCAGGTCGGTGCAGGCTTTGATCATCTCGCGGTTGGCGCGGATAAAATCGCCATTGCGCTTTTCTGCGTCCAGATCGACATGGGGCGCATCGCCGTCTTCGCGGTTGAACACCTCGGCCAGCAGGGCAGATTGGCCCAGATGGCCAGTCGTTTCGCCGATAACCAGCGCCACATGTCCCTCACGTACTTCGTTGCCGATGATGTCATCTGTTTGGGCCAGTAAACCAACCGCGCCGATGGTCGGGGTCGGCAGGATCGCCTGACCGTCGGTTTCGTTATAAAGCGAGACGTTGCCCGACACGATGGGCATATCCAGCGCGGCGACGGCTTCGCCAATGCCTTTGATCGCGCCAACGAACTGGCCCATGATTTCGGGCTTTTCGGGGTTGCCGAAATTCAGGTTGTCGGTGGTCGCCAGCGGAGTGGCCCCAACAGCGGTCAGGTTTCGATAGGCTTCGGCCACCGCCTGCTTGCCGCCTTCAACGGGGTTGGCGCGCACATAGCGGGGCGTCACGTCGCTGGTGAAGGCCAGAGCCTTGTCGGTCCCATGCACGCGGACCATACCAGCGCCCAGACCCGGCGTGCGGGCGGTGTCGGCCATGACCATGGTGTCGTACTGTTCATAGACCCATTGCTTGCCCGCATAGTTGGGCGAGGAGAGCAGGGCGCGCAGACCATCGATCGGATCAATCTGCGGAACTTCGGCCAATTCTTCGGCTTCCGGCGTCGCGACCCATGGGCGGTCATATTCAGGCGCGGTCGAGGAGAGTTTCGACAGAACCAGATCAGCTTTGACCTCACCATTGTGGACGATAAGGAAGCGGTCTTCGGCAATGGTTTCGCCAACGATGGCGAAATCCAGATCCCATTTTTCGAACACGGCGCGGGCTTCGGCTTCAAGCTCGGGCTTGAGGACCATCAGCATCCGTTCCTGAGATTCCGAAAGCATCATCTCATAGGCGGTCATGTTCTCTTCACGCTGGGGGACGTTTTCCAGATCCAGACGCACGCCAAGGCCGCCCTTGTCGCCCATTTCAACCGCAGAGCAGGTCAGGCCCGCAGCCCCCATGTCCTGAATCGAGATCACGGCACCGGTCTGCATCAACTCCAGCGTTGCTTCCATCAGGCGCTTTTCGGTGAAGGGGTCGCCGACCTGAACGGTGGGGCGCTTTTCCTCGATCGTGTCGTCGAATTCGGCCGAGGCCATGGTTGCGCCACCCACGCCGTCGCGGCCTGTCTTAGCGCCCAGATACACGACTGGCATCCCGACGCCCGAGGCAGCCGAGTAGAATATCTTGTCACTGTCGGCCAGACCGGCGGCGAAGGCGTTTACAAGGCAGTTGCCGTTATAGGCAGAGTGAAATCGAACCTCACCGCCCACACAAGGAACGCCAAAGCAGTTGCCATAGCCGCCAATGCCTTCGACCACGCCATTCACAAGCTGACGGGTTTTGTGGTGGCCGGGTTCACCAAAGGAAAGCGCATTCATCGACGCGATGGGCCGCGCGCCCATAGTGAAGACGTCGCGCAGGATGCCGCCGACACCGGTCGCCGCGCCTTGATAAGGCTCGATGTACGAGGGGTGGTTGTGGCTTTCCATTTTGAACACCACGGCCTGACCATCGCCGATATCGACCACACCCGCATTTTCACCGGGTCCGCAGATCACCTGAGGGCCCGAGGTGGGCAGGGTGCGCAGCCATTTCTTGGACGACTTGTACGAACAATGTTCGTTCCACATGGCTGAGAAGATGCCCAGCTCTGTAAAGGTCGGCTCGCGCCCGATGATCTCGAGGATCATGTCATATTCGTCGGGCTTCAGCCCGTGTGCGGCAATCAGATCCGGGGTGATGGCGGGCTCTTGCATCGTCTGTCCTGTGTCCAAAGGGGCCGAGATTGCGCGCCTTGTAGGGCAAGGACGCGCCCGTGGGAAGGGTCAAGTCACCGCAGGGCGGTCTAGATGAACAAAATCGGGCCCCGCAATCGTGCAGGGCCCGTGTATTGAATAATAAAGAGCCGGGTCAGGCGGGTGCTTCGCCCTTGTTGACGGCATCCGCTGCGGCTGCTCCGACCGCCGCCTTTTGTTCTTCCGTCAGGTTCTCGGCTTCTTCCAAACCGGGGATCGCCACGCGCACTTCGCGGCGGGCAAAGTCGATGCCGTTTTCCTTGAAGGCCGCTTTCACGCGATTGAAGATTTCCTTGCGCAACGTGAACTGCTTGCCCGGTTTGGCCATGAACTTACCTCGGATGATCATGCCAACATCGTCGAAATCAAACACACCCTGAGATTTGAATGGCTGAAGGAACCCGTCTTTGTGGGTTTCGTCTGCCATCATCTCGGCCCCAATCTTCTTGAAGATCTTTTTGACTTTGTTTGGATCGGTATCGAATGGAACGGTGAATTTCAGCTTCATAATCACCCAGTCGCGGCTGAAATTTGTCAGTTTCTGAATTTCGCCGTAAGGGATCGTGTGAACCGGTCCGCGGTGGTGTCGCAGTTGCATGGAGCGGATCGAAATCTTCTCGACCGTTCCCATTGTGCCGCCAACATCGACATATTCACCGACGCGGAAGGCATCATCAATCAGGAAGAAGATGCCACCGACGATATCAGCCACCAACTTCTGTGCGCCAAAACCAATGGCCAGACCGAGAACACCAGCTCCGGCCAGCAGCGGGGTGATGTTGATACCCAGCGCCCCCAGCGCCAGCAGCACAAAGATTACCGCGATCGAGACTTGTGCCGTCACGCGCAGCAAGGGCAAAACCGTCGCCAGACGTGATCCGCCAGCACCGCCGCCTTCGCCAGCTTCCTCGTCGGGGCTTTGTTCCGCTGCGGTCTGTTCCTTGGCCAGCCGGCGGTTGATCCACAGAGATACCGCTTCGTTCAGAATGTAGCCGACTGCGATGATGATAAAGAACTGAATGACCTTGCTGCCAGATTCCGTGCCACCGCCCGCAATCTCTTGCAGATCCAGATCCCAGGCGTTCGCGATCATTAGAATGATCAGGATACCGGCCAGAACACGGCCAATGCGGATATAGCTGCGCTTGGTCGACTTGTAGGCGCGTTCTGCAACCGGTCCATCGCCCAGCATCGGAGGCTGAAGATGACGCACGAGCCCGCGGATCAGCGTATCCAACGCCGGAGCGATCAGAAGCCAGAACATGGTGGTGAAATGGGCACCATGCGCCAGCAACTCGAACACGGCCGGGTTGCGCTGTGCCGAAAGGTATTCAACAAGCAGCCATGTACCCGCCGAGACACCGATGGCCAGATAGGGATAAAGGCGCGCGACCTCTTCGTCGAAACGCGTGCGGTCAGGGTCAGACCCCCGCATCATGTCAGACAGCCCATCGCGCGCGCGCCATGCGATTACGCCAATATAGATATGAATCGCTGTATTGAGCCAGAATCCCAAGCGGGATTCACCCGGCATGACACCATTGAGCGCATTAAAGTCCAGAATGAACAGCGTGAAGCCGATCAGCAGGAACAGGCCAATCAGGTTTCGATGCAGGTACTTTGCCCAATGGTCGTCGACGTTCACAAGCCGCAGGTCGTGCTGTTTGGGCGCCAAAATAAACCGCGAGATAGCCGCGCCCAGACGCGGGAACCAGATCATGTAGAATACAAAGGGGGCCGCCTGAGCAATCTGCTGTTCGTTCAACAACTGCCGTCCGACAAAAACGAGGGTGTAATAAAAGACCAGCAGGCCCAGAAACTCAAACAGGAACCGTTTGAATAGAAAGGTCACGGCCCCACGAAGGTTCGATGATGCGTCGCCATCGACGACCTTGATCCAGCGGCGAGTCCACAGACCGACGACGTTTTCCGCCGCATACCCAATCGCCAGCGCCAGGAACGTAAATCCAAACAGTGACATGAGGCCACTTGAACCGAAGGTCGCTCCGAAATTCGAGAAAGCCTCGACCTGGGCGCTTACCAGCAGGGGTATCTTTCGGATCACATCCAGCCATGAGGCGGTCATGCTGGTGACGGTGTCAGAAATTGTTTGAATCAGGCCCTTTCTGGCCTGAGTGGTTTCGGCCTGTTGCGCCGCCACAGCATCGAGACGTTCCAGCAAAATGGCGCGAACCTGATCGTCGGACATGCGCGCAACAAGGTCGTCCACCTGCTCGGGTGTCAGATCCTCGGGAATTGAGATGGAGGCTGTCGAACCGGAAGTACCGCTTTCCTGCGCGGCCAGAGGCCCTGAAAGTAAAATAACTGACAGCATCGCCAAAAGCAGGCGAAATGGGTGAAACATCGAATCTGTCCTCGAACACATCTATTGGTATTTTTTTCGGATCATAGGTCTAAGTGCCCGGCATTCCCAGATGTTTCACCAACTCAGGGCCCGTTCTGATGCTTGAAGGCAAAAAAAAGGCCGAGCACTAAGCTCGGCCATAGTCCAACAGGGAGGTATGAAGATGATGAGCGTTTCAGCATCACCGCCTTCGAGTGCTCATTTAGGGATCAGTTTGTGAACGATCAAGATTTTTCAGACTGATGAGTGGGAATGTCCGCTATGCCTTTCGTGCATAGCTAAAGTTTTCCCATTTGCTTCAATTGCTTGCGTTGTTCAATAATTTCATCCTGAACAAAGTCCCTAAACGCCGCAACGCGCTTGGAATGGCGCAATTCCTCGGGGTAGGCGAGGTAAACCGGAACATCGGCTGCTTCGATATCGCTCAAAATCGGAACCAGATGCGGGAAATCCTGGGTCACATAGTCCGGCAAGACACCGATACCAAGATTGTGCAAAACGCCCTGCAAAACGCCGAAATAGTTGTTCACAGTCAGCAACGACCCGGGGTTATAGGTCATAAGATGGCGAACCATTGATGCACTTGCGCCTACTTGTGGGGCTGCCGGAGTTTGACAAATCAGCCGATGGGTCGAAATTTCCTCGAGTGACCCGGGCGTACCGTTTTCGGCAAGGTATTCCTTTGTCGCATAAAGCTGCATCTGCACGGTCATCAACCGTTTGCGAACAAGGTCGGCCTGGCTGGGTTCCTTCATACGGATGGCGACGTCGGCCTCGCGCATTGGCAGGTCCAGCACACGTTCTTCCAGCATCAGGTCGATATTCAAGTCAGGATATTGCTCATAAAGTTTCGGGAGGCGCGGCGCCAACCAAAGCGTTCCGAACCCGAAGGTCGTAGTGACGCGAAGAACACCAAAAACCTCTTCTTCACTGTCGCGGATGCGTGCTGCCGCAGCATCCAGTCGTTTGGACATGGCCGAGGTTGCGTCGAACAACAGCTCACCTTGTTCGGTCAGGATCAAGCCGCGGGCGTGACGGTGAAACAGGGTCGAATCAAGCGATTCTTCCAATGCCCGAATTTGGCGGCTTACGGCGGATTGCGACAGGTTCAGTCGATCGCCCGCATGGGTCAGACTGCCTGCATCGGCCACTGCATGAAATATCCTAAGCTTGTCCCAGTCCATCGCCGCAACTTTCGTTATCCTTCGGAATGCCTATATGAAATAGGTAACAACTTCCACATTCAAACGGTGAAATCCTTATGTTTCAGAGGATAAACCCTATACAGGTCAGGAATTGTGACCTAATATGTGTATAAATGAAGCACACTGATCTGACGAGGGGAGACGTCTGATGAGTCAGCCACTGATATCACTAAATGACCGGTTCGATCTGGAGAAGAACCCGGTTCTGCTGAACGGAACACAGGCTTTGGTGCGCCTGATGTTGATCCAGAAAGCACGGGACAAACAAGCGGGACTAGACACAGCGGGTTTGGTTACCGGGTATCGGGGATCACCGCTTGGGGCCGTTGATCAGCAGATGATCCGCGCTCAGAAGCAATTGGCCGAAAGCGATGTAGCTTTTCAGTACGGTTTGAACGAAGACCTCGCGGCCACCGCTCTGTGGGGCAGCCAACAGGCTGGTTTGCGTGGGGATGGAAAATACGACGGTGTCTTCGGCCTTTGGTACGGCAAAGGTCCCGGTGTTGACCGATCTGGTGACGTGATGCGCCATGCGAATATGGCTGGTACGGCCAAGCACGGCGGCGTTCTAATGGCGATGGGCGATGACCACACTGGCGAAAGCTCGACCGTATTGCATCAATCCGAGTGGTCACTGGTCGACACCTATATGCCCGTGGTCAGCCCGGCCGGGGTTCAGGAAATTCTGGATTACGGTGTCTATGGATTTGCACTCAGCCGGTTTGCCGGCGTCTGGGTTGGCCTGAAGACGATGAAGGACACGATCGAAGTGACGTCCGTCGTGGATGGCAGCGTTGACCGAACGAAGGTGATAACGCCGGACTTTGAGATGCCTGAAGGTGGCTTGAACATCCGGCTTGGCGACACACCGCATCTGCAAGAAGCGCGGATCATCGACTATAAGCGGTTCGCGGCGGAAACATTCTCGCGCGCCAACAAGATGGACAAGCGGGTTTGGGGTAAACCCGGTGCCAAGATCGGTTTTGTCGCTGCCGGGAAGAACTGGCTTGACCTTGTTCACGCCATGTCACTTTTGAATATCGACGAGGCCGAGGCCGAACGGCTTGGGATCACGACCTATAAAGTCGGGCAGACATTCCCGCTGGACATGGCCGGGTTCCACGAATGGGCCGAAGGGCTGGACCTGATCGTGATCGTCGAGGAAAAGCGCAAGCTGATTGAAGTACAGGTCAAAGAAGCCATTTTCGATGATCGCCGGGGGCGCCGGGTCTATGGATGGTACAAGGGCGGTGCAGGTACGCTGCACCGGGAAGAGCTTTTCCCGACACGTGGTGCACTTGACCCGATTATGATCGCCGAGAAATTAGGAGAAATCCTGATCGAGGAAGGTCGTGAAACCGACGGCATTCGCGGCGGCCTCGATTCGTTGTCCGCAGCCCGACGCGCTGACAACGCCGAAGAGATCGCAACACGCCTTCCGTATTTCTGTTCGGGCTGTCCGCATAACAGCTCGACCAAAGTGCCTGACGGAAGCCGCGCTTATGCCGGCATCGGGTGTCACTATATGGTTCAGTGGATGGACAGGAATACGTCCGGCTTTACCCAAATGGGCGGAGAGGGTGCGAACTGGATCGGTGAAGAGCCGTTCTCGACCACTCAGCACGTTTTCCAGAACCTTGGGGACGGCACCTATAACCACTCGGGTGTGCAAGCCGTCCGGGCGGCATTGTCTGCGGGAACGAACATCACCTTCAAGATCTTGTTCAATGACGCGGTTGCTATGACCGGCGGGCAGGGGAACGAGGGCGATCTGACCGCCGAGCGGATCGTAGCCGAAGTTAAGGCGATGGGCGTAAAGGACGTTGCTTTGGTCTATGACGAGAAAGAGGATGTGAACTTCAAGGCTCTGCCCGCCGGGGTCGAGACATTCGAACGCGCGGAACTCATGCAGGTTCAGGAGCGGTTCCGAAACATCGAAGGGGTTTCCGTCATCGTCTACGTACAGACTTGCGCTGCCGAAAAACGGCGGCGTCGCAAGCGCGGTACTTTCCCCGATCCGGACAAGCGGGTGTTCATCAATACCGATATCTGCGAGGGCTGCGGCGATTGCGGCATTCAGTCGAACTGTGTGTCGATCGTGCCCCAAGAGACGGAACTGGGGCGCAAGCGCGCGATTGATCAATCCAGTTGCAACAAGGATTTTTCCTGTTTGAAAGGGTTTTGCCCGTCTTTTGTAACCCTGGAAGGGGCGGAAATCCGTAAGGAAGCCACGACCGAGATTGACCTGCCCGACCTGCCTTTGCCCACTCTGCCGACGATCCACGGCACTCATAACGTGGTGATTACCGGTATTGGCGGCACGGGGGTTGTTACACTTGGCGCGGTTTTGGCGCAGGCCGCTCAGATCGACGGCAAAGGGGCCGGGATGATGGAGATGGCTGGACTGGCGCAAAAAGGTGGCGCGGTGCACATTCATTGTCGCCTAGCCGACCGGCCCGAAGACATCAGCGCCATTCGTGTCGCCACGGGTGAAGCCCACGCATTGATCGGCGGTGACCTTGTTGTGTCCGCCGGGTCCACGACGCTTGGTCTGACCCGCGCAGGGCAGACAGGAGCAGTGGTGAACAGCCACGAGACAGTCACGGGTGACTTCACCCGTGACACCAAGTTCCGCATTCCAGGAGACAGGTTGGAATTGGCATTGCAGGCGCGTTTGAAGGACGACGTTTCCCTGTTCGATGCCACCGAACTGGCGCGTGCCGTAATGGGCAATTCGATCTATTCCAACATGATGGTGTTTGGGGCCGCGTGGCAGCGCGGGTTGCTACCAATCAGCCATGAAGCCGTTTTGACTGCGATCGAGCTGAATGGAACTGCGGTTGAGCGCAATAAACGGGCATTCGACATTGGACGCTGGGCCGTTTTGCACCCCGAAATGGTCGGTGAAATTCTGCGCCCCAAGGTCGCCGAACTGCCCAAAACTCTGGATCAACTGATCGAGTTCCGGGCAAGCCATCTATCCGAGTACCAAAGTGCCCGGCTGGCAAAGCGATATCGGAAACTGATTGACTCGTTCGAAGATACGGAAATCAAAGAGGCTGCAGCAAAAGGGTATCACAAGCTGTTGTCCTATAAGGATGAATACGAGGTTGCTCGCTTGCTGTTGTCCAGTCGCGAAAAGGCTGCTGCTGAATTCGATGGGGACTTCAAGATGACCTTCCACCTTGCCCCTCCATTGCTGGGCGGCACCGGACCGGACGGACGTCCACGCAAACGCGATTTTGGCGAATGGATGCTGGGTCCGCTTAAGATAATGAGCAAGTTCAAATTCCTGCGCGGTACACCGTTGGATATCTTCGGCTACAGCGCGGAACGGCGCATGGAGCGTGCTTTGATCAAGCAATTTGAGCGTGATTTCAAAGAGGTGTCTTCGCTGGTCACGCCGCAGACAAAAGACGCCGTTGTTGCGTTGGCCCAGTTGCCACTGGATATCCGGGGTTTCGGACCTGTTTTGAAGGAAAACGAGGCCAAAGCAGCCAAGCGTCGCGAAGAACTGCTGGCAACGATCCGAAGCGGAGGGCCCGATTTGCGCGCGGCAGCCGAGTAAATCGTCACAGCCCTGTCACGATATCTAGGCAAACTTGATGCCTGCACATAAATAGCAGGCAACAAACCCCGGAGTCGTCCATGCCCTCGCGCCGCCATGTCGCTCGTGACATTTCTTATGCTTATTCCGCCGAAACCAAAGGTGGACGCATGGTCATTAAGCTGATGGAGAATACAACCGGCCGGATGCGGCTGATCAAGCGGGCCGACGGGTACGAGAAAGAAGTCGCCAACGGGCGCGATTTCTGGTCGGTGATGGTGGATCGGTACGGGCTTTCGCTGGATGTGGTTGGCGGGTCACTAGCTAATATTCCCAAGACTGGGCCGCTGATCCTGATCGCCAATCATCCCTATGGCATTCTGGACGGGATGATGATGGGGCATATGCTATCCCAGACCCGTGGCGATTTCCGCATTCTGGCGAACAGAGTGTTCCGCAAGGCCGAGGACCTGAACCGCATCGTCCTGCCAATTTCGTTTGATGACACGAAAGAGGCGGTGAAGCTGAACCTGGAGACTCGGAAAACAGCTTTGAACTACCTGGGTGAGGGTGGCGCAATCGGCATTTTCCCCGGTGGCACTGTCAGCACGGGCGCAAAGCCGTTTTCCCACCCGATGGATCCGGGGTGGCGTGGATTCACCGCACGGATGGTCGCCAAGTCGAATGCTACTGTGGTTCCTGTCTTTTTCGACGGCCACACCTCGCGCCTGTTTCAGATCGCCAGCCATCTGCACAGCACCCTACGTATGGGTTTGTTGATAAAAGAGTTCAAAAAACGCGTAGATACACCTGTCAAAGTCGCCATCGGAGAGCCGATTGGCCGCGACGTTCTGAACCCTTTGGCGAAGGATACGCGCAAGATGATGGATTTCCTGCGCAAAGCCACGTATGAGCTGTCTCCAAAGCCGCTAAGGTCCTATGACTACGGCTATGAATTCGAGGAACGGCATCGCGCCTGAAGGGGCAAATGGCAGTAGGTATTTTTGATTCTGGTTTGGGCGGTTTAACCGTGCTGGACGCCGCGCAGCAACGTCTGCCGGACGTGGAGTTTCTGTACTTCGCAGACAGCGCGCACGCGCCTTATGGGGTGCGGGACGCCGAAAACATCTATGATCTGACGCGCAGCGCTGTGAACGATCTGTGGAACCGCGGCTGTGATCTGGTGATTCTGGCGTGCAACACGGCAAGCGCCGCCGCCCTGCGTCGGATGCAAGAAGAGGGCGTGCCGGAAGGCAAGCGGGTTCTGGGTGTGTTCGTTCCATTGATCGAAGCGCTGACTGAACGTCAATGGGGCGATAATAGCCCCCCGCGCGAAGTCGCCGTGAAGCATGTTGCCCTGTTTGCAACCCCGGCCACCGTCGCCAGCCGAGCGTTTCAACGCGAACTCGCTTTCCGGGCGATCGGTGTGGACGTCGAAGCTCAGGCCTGTGGCGGTGTGGTGGATGCGATCGAGGATGGCGATATGATCCTGGCCGAGGCGTTGGTGCGTAGCCATGTCGATGCGCTGAAACGCAAGATGCCGGAACCGCAGGCGGCCATTTTGGGGTGTACACATTACCCTTTGATGGCAGACACGTTCCAGCAGGCACTTGGCACCAATGTTGAGGTGTTCAGCCAGGGGGATCTGGTCGCGGAGAGTCTGGCGGATTACCTGCAGCGCCATCCCAAGATGCTTGGCGAAGGGAAAGGCGGTTTTCTGACAACCGGGAAGCCAGACGTTGTCAGTGATCGGGCGACACAGTTCCTCCGACGACAAATCACATTCGAGGCCGCCTGACTTAGGTCAAGGATTGTTCACGGCTGGCCCCTTAGTTCAAAGATCGTCACTTCGGCGATCGTAATGTGTGACACTCAGAAACAAGAGGTCTCAGATGACCCATAAAATCGCAATTCTGGGCGCTTCGGGATATACCGGCGCTGAACTTGTTCGGTTGATCTCCGAACATCCGAACATGGAAATCACCGCGCTTGCCGCCGAGCGCAAAGCGGGCCAGCCGATGGCGCAAGTCTTTCCTCATCTGCGCCATATGAACCTGCCGGATCTGTGCAAGATTTCCGAAATCGACTTTTCGCAAGTCGACCTGTGTTTTTGCGCGCTGCCGCATAAGACCAGTCAGGAAGTCATCCGCAATCTGCCTAAAGAGTTAAAGATCGTTGATCTGTCCGCAGACTTTAGATTGCGTGACCCCGACGAATACGAAAAGTGGTACGGCAACCCTCATGTGGCCTTGGAACAGCAAGACGAAGCCGTCTATGGCTTGACCGAGTTCTATCGCGACGACATTCGCCAAGCTCGACTTGTTGCGGGAACAGGTTGCAACGCCGCGACGGGGCAATATGTGCTGCGCCCGTTGATCTCGGCCGGGGTGATTGATCTGGACGATATCGTTCTGGACCTGAAATGCGCCGTTTCGGGGGCAGGGCGCTCACTCAAAGAAAACCTGCTGCACGCGGAACTCAGCGAAGGGTATAATGCTTACGCTGTTGGCGGCACGCATCGGCATCTCGGAGAGTTTGATCAGGAGTTTTCAGCCTTGGCCGGACGTCCTGTGCATGTTCAGTTTACGCCGCACTTGATACCGGCGAACCGGGGAATTCTGGCGACCACCTACGTCAAGGGCGATCCTGCCAGTGTCTATGAGGTATTGGCCAAGACCTATCAGGATGAGCCGTTCATCAAGATGTTGCCCTTTGGCGAAACGCCTTCGACGCACCATGTGAGGGGGGCTAATTTTTGCCATATCGGAGTGGTTGCAGACCGGATTGAACGCCGCGCGATTGTGATCGGTGCACTTGATAACCTGACAAAAGGTAGCAGTGGACAAGCCTTGCAGAATGCCAACCTGATGTTAGGTGAAGCTGAAACCACTGGTCTGATGATGGCCCCTCTGTTCCCGTGAGGATATCATGAAGTCACTCAAGAAACGTCGTCGCGTACAAATCATTCTGCTGGCCGTCGTGGCCTTGGTGTCCTCGACGGTGTTGATTGGTTGGGCATTGCAGGACGGTATCAACTTTTTCCGCTCGCCCAGTGAAGTGATCGCTGAACCACCCAAACCTACCGAAGTGTTTCGGATCGGTGGCCTTGTCGAAGAAGGCTCGATTGTTCGCGGTCAGGGTGAAACAGTGACATTTGTTGTGACGGATGGCGGAGAAAGCGTACCGGTCGCCTTTACGGGTGTTCTGCCAGACCTGTTTTCGGAAAATCAGGGCATGGTCGGCACCGGAAGTTACGTAAACGGTGTCTTTGAAGCTACTGAAATACTTGCAAAACATGATGAAACTTACATGCCGAAAGAGGTAGTGGATGCCCTCAAGGAACAAGGCGTATATCAACACGCCGACGAAGGCTGATCCGACGATTTTCCATTAGGTAAAAGGGCGTTGCGTAGGAAGACTATGCAACGCCCTTTCTTGTTTCCCGGACTTAACACTTTTGACTGACCGTTCCCTCACACTTTGAAGGAGGGTGCGGTGCAGACGGTTCGACAAATCGCCACACAGATTGTAGCCCGAGAGGGCGGGTTTGTAGATGACCCAGACGACCCGGGCGGCGCAACCAAGTATGGCGTAACAATCTACACAATGCGACGACTTGGTTTGGACCTTTCTGGTGACGGAAAGATAAACAGGGAAGATGTGAGGCTGCTCACCAAATCACAGGCGGTCGACATTTTTGTAACCCACTACTTCAAGGGTCCGCGTCTGGGGCTTTTGCCATTTGCTCTTCAGCCTTCGTTATTCGACATGCACGTCAACTCTGGCGCGCAAGCTGTTAAAATATTGCAGATATTACTGCGCGATATGGGGTTCTCACTGGCCGTGGATGGGGTCGTTGGACCGCAGACAGCAAACGCCGCACAAAAGGCATCGCGGCCAGAGCCTGTGGTTTTGAAAGACGCCTATGGCTTGGCTCGGAGGAACTATTATTTCCGATTAGCAGACCACCGACCCTCGGCCAGAAAATATGCACGGACGCGGGCAGGCGGCAAAGGTGGCTGGATACGCCGGGCTGAGGAGTTCATCTCGCCGGTCTACCATTTGAGTGATGCAGAGTTTCAGACAAGGGTTGCGGGATGGGACTAATATCCGAGGTTTTGACGTTTCTCTTTGGCGGCGGAAGGAACGTGGTGCGCGAAACAACTGAGGTTTTTCGCCAAAATGCTGAAAACGCGGCCGTTCGTGATCTGACCTTACAACAACAGGCAATGCTTCAATTCGGCACCGAATTCCGCGCGGCCAACAAAAGCAGGTACGATCGGGTTCTGGATGGTCTTAATCGTTTACCTAGACCGGCGCTGGCCCTTGGCGCACTTGGCTTGTTTGTCGCCGCAATGGTTGATCCGCTTTGGTTCGCAGCCCGGATGCAGGGGGTTTCTTTGGTCCCTGAGCCGTTGTGGTGGTTGTTGGGTGTGATCGTGTCCTTTTATTTTGGCACCCACCATCAGGCCAAGGCACAAGATTTGCAACGAGAGCTATCCGCGGCAATTAAGCGTGCGCCCCAAGTCATGGAAAATATTAGGCTAATTGAGGGATTGCGTACCGAGACCATAGGTTCCGCAGACCCCGGCACTGACGCCGAATTGGCGGAAAACGCGCTTCGGCCCGATGCGAACCGCGCGCTAGAGGATTGGCGGCATCAGCGATCCGGCTGAAGCCGCGACACTATGTGCGCCCCTACGGGGCGAAAGTTATTGGTTATCGCCCCGCATCAGGATTATATGCGGGGCCATGATTACTGAACTCGGTCACTTCACCCTGATACTCGCCTTTCTCGTCGCAATCGTTCAGACGGTTTTTCCACTTATTGGCGCGGGCTACCGCTGGACGGGTTGGATGAAGTTCGGTGAAACGGCTGCAATTGCGCAATTCGCGCTGGTCTCATTTTCTTTTGGCGCGCTGGTCTGGGCCTTTGCGACCTCTGACTTTTCGCTACGCATCGTGGTGGAAAACAGCCACTCTCTGAAGCCGATGCTGTACAAGATCAGCGGAACCTGGGGAAACCATGAGGGGTCGATGCTTCTGTGGGTTCTTATCGTTGCGCTGTTTGGTGCAATGGCTGCCTTCTTTGGTGCAGGTTTGCCACCCACACTCAAGGCCCGTGTACTGTCAGTGCAGGCCGCCATCGGTGTCGCGTTTTATGCGTTCATCTTGTTCACCTCTAATCCTTTCGACCGGCTCATCGTCGCTCCGTTCGACGGGCAGGACCTGAACCCATTGTTGCAGGATCCGGGCTTAGCGTTTCACCCGCCGTTTTTGTATCTGGGCTATGTGGGTCTGAGCATGGCGTTCAGCTTTGCCGTCGCCGCCTTGATCGAGGGGCGTATCGACGCCGCATGGGGCCGCTGGGTTCGGCCATGGACTTTGGCGGCATGGATTTTTCTGACGATTGGCATCGCTCTGGGATCGTGGTGGGCGTATTATGAACTGGGCTGGGGCGGTTTTTGGTTCTGGGACCCGGTTGAAAATGCCTCGTTCATGCCATGGCTTCTGGCTGCAGCCTTGTTGCATTCCGCCATCGTTGTCGAAAAACGTGAGGCTTTGAAAAGCTGGACGATCCTTCTGGCCATCATTGCCTTTGGCTTTTCGCTTATCGGGACGTTTATCGTTCGATCCGGCCTGCTGACATCCGTTCATGCCTTTGCGAATGACCCGGAACGCGGTGTGTTCATCCTGTTCATTCTTGTCATTTTTATTGGCGGCGCGCTTACCCTGTTTGCGGCCCGTGCTCAGGCGATGGAGGCAAAGGGCGTCTTTGGCATGGTAAGCCGGGAAAGTGCGCTGGTTCTCAATAACATCCTGCTGGCCGTAAGTTGCTTTGTCGTATTCTTCGGAACGATGTGGCCGATGGTGGCTGAAATGGCTTTTGACCGGAAACTTTCGGTTGGTCCGCCGTTCTTCAACGCGGCCTTCACGCCCTTCATGATCGCTTTGGGAATTGCCCTTCCTGTTGGGGCCATGCTTCCATGGAAACGGGGCAAGATTGCGAAAGCCGCCTATTCATTGCGCTTTGCCTTTGTTCTGGCGGTGGCTCTGGCGCTGTTGGTCTGGGCGATGCAGACGGGTCGCAGTTCATTGGGGCCTGCAGGTCTGTTTCTGGGTGCATGGATTACCTTTGGCGCAGCCGTGGATCTTTGGAGCCGCACCGGGCGCAAAGGCAACCTGTCGCGCCTGTTTCGCCTTCCTGGCGCGGATTGGGGCAAGGCCGTCGCACACACCGGGCTTGGCGTTACAATGTTTGCCATAGCGGGCCTTACCGCGTGGGAGGTTGAGGATATTCGTGTCGCCCAACCGGCAAAACCATTCGATGTGGGACAGTTTACATTCACATTGGAAGACGTCCGGCGGGTAGAGGGGCCGAACTACTTCTCAACCATGGCCGAGGTCCTGGTGGAAAAGGACGGACGACCCGTTGCAACCCTATACCCAGAGAAACGAGACTATCCGGTTGCCAGAATGCCCACTACCGAAGCGGCAATCGACTATCGTTTTCTACGCGACGTATATGTCGTGATCGGTGATCAACAGGCTGACGGTGGCTGGGTGATGCGGACCTATATCAAACCTCTGGCCAACTGGATTTGGGGTGGGTGTATTCTTATGGCCCTTGGTGGCTTCATAAGCTTGTCGGACCGCCGCTTCCGTGTTGCGGCAGGTGCGCGTAAGGCGCCTTCTGGTGGAGTTCCCGCAGAATGAAACGACTGCTTTTGATCCTCGCGTTTCTTGCATCGCCTGCGTGGGCGGTTCAACCGGACGAAGTTCTGGATGATCCGGTTCTGGAACAGCGCGCGCGCGACCTGAGCACGGGTCTGCGATGTCTTGTGTGCCGAAACGAGAGTATTGATGAAAGCAATGCCGACCTTGCACGTGACCTGCGCCTTTTGGTTAGGGAAAGACTGGTCGCAGGCGACACCGATGATGAGGCGATTGAATTCATCGTGGATCGCTACGGTGAATACGTTCTGTTGAAGCCTACCTCTTCTGGGGCAAACCTTGTGCTGTGGCTGGCCGGTCCAATCATGCTGCTGATTGCTGCGGGTCTGGGTTGGAACTTTGTGCGCAAGCGGTCAAACGCGCAACAATCCACAGGCGGTGAGGCCCTGACCGACGCTGAAAAAGAGCGGTTAGAACAAATTCTTAAGGACTAACGGGTCGTCGGGCTTTCCCTGTCAAGGTAATTGCGTCAGGGTCGCGAGAAATCCAGGACGAACGGGAGGAACGCATGGACTACGAAACGCTGTTATTGGACGTTGCTGACGATCTGGCAGTAGTTACCTTGAACCGGCCAGACAAAATGAATGCGATGACCGCGCAGATGCGGGCCGAAGTCACACATGCCATGAAACACGCAGCCCGCAATGCCCGCGCAGTCGTATTGACGGGCGCGGGCGGCGCATTCTGTTCAGGTCAGGATCTGGGAGATTCCTCAAGCACCGGCAAGATCGACCTTGAGCGTACTCTGCGGGATGAGTACGAGCCAATGCTTGAAACGATTTATAACTGTCCGGTTCCCACCATCGCTGCGGTGAACGGTGCTGCGGCCGGGGCAGGGGCCAACCTAGCGCTGTGTGCGGACGTTGTGATCGCGTCGGAAAGTGCGTATTTCCTGCAGGCTTTTGCGCGAATTGGATTGTTGCCCGACGCGGGCGGCACATGGTTCACACCGCGGCAAATGGGGTTCGCTAAAGCCATGGGTGCTGCCTTGTTCGCCGAAAAGATCAGCGCGCGGCAAGCTGATGATTGGGGTTTGATTTGGGAAGCCGTTCCCGATGACGAATTTGAGGCGCATTGGCGCAAGCGCGCATCCTATCTTGCCAAAGGTCCAACGGCCGGTTTCGGAGCCATCAAGCAAGCCATTCGGGGCACTTACAACAAAACGCTAAGTCAGCAGCTAGAAATCGAAGCCCATTTACAGGGCGAATGCGGACGAACCCGAGACTTTGCTGAAGGCGTGGTGGCTTTCCTGGAAAAACGCCCCCCGAAATTCGAGGGGCGCTGAACCTTATGCTCTGCGACGGCGGCGGGCCCTGCGTTCGGGCACGTCGGCCCCTTCGGTGCCGTCCGAGGCTGACGAAAACGGCCCGAGTGCTTCAGTAATCTGATCCAGTGTGGGGCGAGAGCCGCACGAAGTGGTATCAAGGGCTTCGCGCATCTTTCGAAGATGCGCTGGCATGGTGCCACAGCAGCCGCCAATGATCGTTGCGCCGGAGTCGCGAGCCATCGCTGCGTATTGCCCCATCAACTCGGGCGTACCGTCATAGTGGATATGGCCGTTGACGTATTTCGGGATGCCCGCGTTGCCTTTTGATATCACAGGGCGCTCGGTCCCTTGGGCCACAAAACCAAGAACAGTGCGCAGGATGTCAGATGCACCTGTGCCGCAATTCGCACCGAAGGCCACGGGCGGGTTCGGTAGGGTCTCGACCAATTGGGCCAAATCCGCCGAAGTGACGCCCATCATGGTCCGCCCGGCAGTATCAAAGCTCATCGTGCCACACCAGGGCATGTCGGCCAGTGCAAAAGCTTCGGCTGCGGCCCGGAACTCTTCCGGGGCGCTGATTGTCTCAAGCCAAAGAACATCCGCACCGCCAGCCTTCAACGCTTCGGCTTGTTCATGGAACATCTCGACAGCGCCAGCATGGGACAGGCTTCCGATGGGTTCCATAATCTCGCCTGTCGGACCGACCGAACCGGCGACGATTACGGGGCGTCCGGCTTTGTCAGCGACCTCGCGGCCCAATTCAGCGCCGACCCGGTTCAACTCGGCCACACGATTTTGAGCATCGTGCAGTTTCAACCGCGCCGAAGTTCCGCCAAACGTGTTTGTCAGAAACAGATCGCTGCCCGCATCGACCGAACCTTGATACAAAGCCTTGATTTTTTCGGGAGAATCCACGTTCCACAGCTCAGGCGCGTCACCAGATTGCAAACCCATATTGAACAAGTTTGTTCCGGTGGCACCATCAGCCAGAATCGTATCATTGGTTTCCAGAAATGTGTTGAGCGCGTTTGTCATTGAGGTTTCCAGATGTCGGCAAGGCCGAACAAGGCCGTATAAACTAAGATGCCCCGTCTCTCATGGACGGGGCATCAAATCAAATTCATAAAACTCATGAAGATCATGAGTTGGGCGTTGGCCTTACTGAGCTTCGCTCAGAATCTGCGCTTTGGCCTCAGGCAAAAGCTCGGCCATTTTCGCGCGGATTTCATCATCGGATGATAAAGAGCCAAGGTCGCCGGACACTTTGCGAACCACGTCCTCGTGGCCAGCTTCTTCCATATCGGCGATCACAACGGTTTTGGCATAATCTTCAGCCTCGGCACCGGACTTGCCCAGCTTTTCCGCGGCCCAAAGGCCCAAAAGCTTGTTGCAGCGTGCCTGTGCCTTGAACTGCATCTCTTCATCATGCGCAAACTTGGCTTCAAAGGCGTTTTCGCGTTCGTCAAACGTGGTCATTGATTGGGGACCCCTTGGATTACATCTTCTTAATTGATGATATGACTATAGCTGCGCCCGGACGCAAGGTATTTGCGCTGCGTCAAAGACCCTCGGGTCGTCGAACTTGCGGGAAAGTGGGGCTTGGACTATGAGAGCGCCAAGAAGCATGGGAAATCCCCGGCTCAACAGTCTGGAAGGGTCGCTTATGGCGCGTCGCAAGAAAATCTATGAAGGCAAAGCCAAGATTCTGTATGAAGGCCCCGAGCCGGGTACCATTGTGCAGTACTTCAAGGATGACGCCACCGCGTTCAACGCGGAAAAGAAGGATGTCATCGATGGCAAGGGCGTTCTGAACAACCGTCTGAGCGAATTCTTCATGAACGGCCTGAACCAGATCGGCGTGCCGACCCATTTCATTCGTCGCCTCAACATGCGCGAACAACTGGTTCGTAGCTGCGAGATCGTGCCCCTTGAAGTGATCGTGCGCAATTATGCGGCCGGAACCATGTCCAAGCGCCTTGGAATTGCTGAGGGAACGCAGTTGCCGCGTCCTATTGTTGAGTATTGCTACAAGGATGACGCTCTGGGTGACCCGCTGGTAACTGAAGAGCACATTGCAGCATTCGGTTGGGCTAGCCAGCAGGATATGGACGATATCCTTAGTCTTGCGTTGCGTGTGAATGATTTCATGAGCGGTATGATGCTGGCAGTGGGTATCCGTCTGGTCGACTTCAAGATCGAGATCGGCCGTGTTTTCGAAGGCGATTTCCAACGCCTGATCGTAGCCGACGAGATCAGCCCGGACAGTTGCCGCCTGTGGGATATTGAAACGGGCCAGAAATTGGACAAGGACGTGTTCCGCCGCGATTTGGGCAGCCTGACAGATGCCTATTCAGAGGTGGCGCGTCGTCTGGGCGTCCTTCCCAAAAGCAATGTGACCAAGCCCACACTCATCAATTGAGGCATGCCCTCATTCTGACTTTGAAACGCCGCATCTAATTGCGGCGTTTTTTATTTGCCGACGGACCTGCGGCAAACTGCGTGCGGACAAGGGTTGTCGAATGGCCAAAGGCGCGCTATCCCCCGCGCAACGGAACGGGCCGTGACCGAAGGCCCTTAGCTGGAGTTGCAGGAATGAAAGCACGGGTGCATGTGATGCTCAAGAACGGGGTTCTGGACCCGCAGGGTGAAGCGGTGCGTCATGCATTGGGCGCTATGGGCTTCGATCAGGTCGAAGGCGTGCGCCAGGGCAAAGTGATCGACCTGGAACTGGCCGAAGGCGCGACCGAGGCCGACGTGACCCAGATGTGCGAAAAGCTGTTGGCCAACACGGTCATCGAACGCTACGAAATCGAACTGGTCTGACGGGATGCGGGATGCGCTCTATTCCGGGCGGTTGGCCGTGTTTGGCACCCGTGGAATGCCAAGTTGGCGCCATCCTTCACTTATATCATTGATCGCTGGGGGCGGTGCTGATCTGAGCCCGCTGGCGTCACGTCAGAATTCACTGTCTCTGGTAAGTGAAAAACTTGCCGCTGTTGATCATCCGACGCCACTCGGCGTTGCCGTGGTCGCCGATTATTTGCATTAGGAGGCCCCGTAATGCGCGCAGCAGTCATCGTATTTCCCGGTTCGAACTGTGACCGGGATCTGGCCGTAGCCTTCGAACAGGCAGGCTTTCAGGTTGATATGGTCTGGCACAAGGACGCCGCCTTGCCCGAGGGGGTGGACATTGTCGGCGTACCCGGTGGTTTCTCGTACGGTGATTATCTGCGCTGCGGTGCGATCGCTGCACAGTCGCCGATCTGCAAGGCCGTCGTGGATCACACACAGCGGGGCGGCTACGCGCTGGGTATTTGCAACGGCTTTCAAATATTGACCGAAACCGGCATCCTTCCGGGTGCTTTGCTGCGAAATGCAGGCCTCAAGTACATCTGCCGTACGGTCGGTCTGAAGGTCCAGACCAGCGCCAGTGCATTTACCGAAGGATATAACGCAGGGGATGTGATCGGGATTCCAATCGCGCACCACGACGGCAATTATTTCGCCGATGACGACACGCTAGCTCAACTACGGGACCAGGATCGGGTGGCGTTCACCTATACCGAGAATCCGAACGGCTCGGTTGGCGACATCGCTGGTATCCTGTCTGAAAACCGCCGCGTTCTTGGAATGATGCCGCATCCCGAACGTGCGGCAGACGAAGGTCACGGTGGAACAGACGGAACGGCATTGTTCCGCGCATTGTCAGGCGTGCTTGCACTCGCATGACTTGAGGTCGCAGACAAGCCCGCGTAGTTTCTGGGTATGAGTTCCGACGATCGCTCAGGGTGGGCTTCACTGCAAAAACCTTTCCGCGGCGCGCCATTGGGTTGGCGCCTACGTGTTGCGGTTTCCATTCTGCTGATTGCAACCGTTGCAACGATCTGGGTGACCAATCGGTTGCTGACAGATCGGTTTACGGAATCCACGCGCAATCGGGCCGAATTGCGTCTGGCCCTGTATTCCGGCAACCTGCTGAGTGAACTGCGCAGGAACGCAATTGTTCCACAACTTTTAGCGCGGGATCCCACCCTGATTTCGGCGTTGCAATCCAGCGATTTTACGCTTTCAACTCAGCGCCTTATATCATTTGTTGAAGAAATTGGTGCGGCATCATTGATGTTGTTGGACAGTGACGGGCGCACCGTTGCTGCCACAGATCGCAGCAGGTTGGGTGAAGCGCACCGAAACTCTCCTTACTACGTGGAGGCTGTCCGCGCGAATTCGACGATTTTTACCGTTATCGAGAATGAAACCGGGTCGTACAGCTTTACCTATTCACGCCGAATGGACGCCGGTTCGGATATTCTTGGGGTAATCGTTGTCGAAGTTGACCTGCAAAAGTTTGAGCGTGCTTGGGCGGGTATCTCTGACGCGGTTATGGTGGCCGATAGTACCGGCACGATTATTCTTTCGACTGAACCGAAGTGGCGGGGACTGGAAGAAAGTGCAGCCCTGGTGCGTCAACCACCCGAAGGCGCGATTGAGCGTGCCATCCGTGCGACAACCGATTGGACGGCATTGCCACCGGACGCCTATCTGCAAGGCGAAGCCGTGATGAGACTAGACACGCGGATTCCTTTCAGAGGATGGCAAATGACGTCGTTCACGACCTATTCCTCAATTCGGGAAAAGGTGAACAGCGTCATCGCGCTGGAAATCATGGGTTTTGCGATTCTTCTGGCGCTTGCCTTCTATGCGCTCAGTCGCCGGGCAACGTTCCGCATGACCCTGTTCCAGCGCGAGTCGGCAGAGCTTCGCGCATTGAACACAAGGCTACAGCGGGAAATTGCTGAACGTGAGAGGGTCGAAAAGACGCTGGAAGTGGCAGAACAGACGCTTGCGCAAAGCTCAAAACTTGCGGCCCTTGGTGAGATGTCGGCGGCTGTCAGCCACGAGTTGAATCAACCATTGGCTGCAATGAAAACCTATTTGGCGGGCGCACGCCTGCTGCTGCGCCGAAACCGCCCAGAAGAGGCGTTGGCCAGCTTTGGCCGCATCGACGGTTTGATCGAGCGGATGGGAGCCATTACCCGACAGCTCAAGTCCTATGCGCGCAAGGGCGCGGATGCGTTTTCGCCTGTAAATCTTGGTGAAGCGCTGGCCTCGGCTCTGTCGATGATGGAACCGCAATTGCGGCAGCGCCATGTAAAGATTACCCAGATCCTGCCGGAAGAACCCGTGTTTGTGATGGGAGATCGGATGCGGATCGAACAGGTTATGGTGAACCTCTTGCGGAATGCACTGGATGCCACCAAATCTGTAACAGAGCCAGATGTCGAAATAATTCTGGCCGTGGGCGACATGGCGGTGTTGACTGTAAGGGATAACGGTCACGGGATCGAAGACATCGAAAACCTGTTCGAGCCCTTCTACACGACCAAACAACCCGGCGATGGCGTTGGGTTGGGGCTTGCCATCTCGTCCGGGATCGTAAACGACCATGGCGGACGGCTGACCGCGCGCAACAGCCCGAACGGAGGCGCGGTGTTCGAGATGCAACTGCCGACACTAGGAAGCGACGGCCTTGAGGCCGCGGAATAACGGGGAAAGACTATGGCTCAAGCCATGAAGATTGCCATCGTGGACGACGAACAGGACATGCGCCAGTCGATCAGTCAGTGGTTGGCGCTGTCGGGATATGACACGGAAACCTTTTCCAGTGCCGAAGATGCGCTCAAGGTTCTTGGGCCGGAATACCCGGGGATCGTCATCTCCGACATCAAGATGCCCGGCATGGATGGCATTCAATTGTTGAAAAAGCTGATGGGTGCCGACAGTACTCTGCCGGTTATCATGATCACCGGACATGGCGATGTTCCCATGGCGGTAGAGGCCATGCGGGTCGGGGCGTTCGATTTTCTTGAGAAGCCGTTCAACCCGGATCGGATGTCTGAACTGGCCAAGCGCGCCAGCAACGCGCGGCGACTGACGCTCGACAACCGTGCCCTGCGGCGGGAATTATCGGACGGCACGCAGATCATGAACAAGTTGATCGGTGCCAGCCCTGTGATGGACCGTCTGCGTGAAGACATTCTGGATCTGGGTCAGGCCGACGGCCACGTGCTGATCGACGGCGAAACAGGTACTGGCAAGACGCTGGTGGCTCATGCGTTGCACGCTGTTGGCAGCCGGGCAGGTAAGAAGTTTGTTCTGGTGTCTTGTGCAGCGCTTGAGGAAGAGGCCCTGTCAAAGCGCCTGTTCGGACCGATGATGCCCGAAGACGCACAACTGCCAGCGATCGAAGAGGCGCGCGGCGGGACTTTGGTCTTGGAAGATATCGAAGCCCTGAGCGATACGTTACAGGCGCGGCTGCTGAGTGTGATGAACGATCAGGGAACACCGGCCGAAACAAGGATCATCGCCATTTCGAACCTTCAGGAGGCAGGCAAGACAAGCGAGGATGTGCTGCGCCCTGATTTGTTCTACCGTTTGGCAGCGTTGCGGATCACTATGCCCCCGCTACGGCAGCGTGGTGAAGATATCCTGACGTTGTTCACCCGGCTGAGCGAACAATTTGCCGAGGAATACGGCTGTGACGCGCCTCAGGTCAGTGCACAGGAAGCAGCGCAGTTGTTGCAGGCCCCGTGGCCGGGCAACGTGCGTCAGCTGATCAATATTGCCGAGCGTGCCGTTCTGCAATCGCGTCGCGGCTCGGGCACCATTGCTTCGTTGCTGATGTCGGATCACGAAGAAATGCAACCGGTGATGACGACCGAAGGCAAACCCCTGAAAGAGTATGTCGAGGCATTCGAACGAATGTTGATCGACAATACGATGCGCCGCCACAAAGGCTCAATCGCGTCCGTGATGGAGGAACTGTGCCTTCCAAGGCGTACCTTGAACGAGAAAATGGCCAAGTACGGGCTTCAGCGTTCGGACTATCTGTAAAGGCGAGGAGGGGGCCAGCCCCCTCTTGAGCCTTTGGCTCAATTCACCCCCGAAGTATTTTTGAACAGAAGAAGGTGCAGATGCCTGCTTGGAGGCGCTGTCATGCAGTTTGCCCATTGTCTTTTCCACAGGACTGCTTTTATTGTAACCGAACGGGCCGGGCCTTTTTGCGCCCTCAAGTCCCGAATCTTTGAGTTTCGCTGCAATGCCGCAGGTGGTGACAATCTCCCACACAGGCTGCGCAGACCGATTGTGCCCCGTATCGGGGCAAGTGAACGCCTGAACCCGTCGATACGGGTGATAGGAATAAATGGGCAGGCAGCGTAGGACCGCGCCTGTCGGAGAAGAACCGCGATGACGCGCGCGCAACGATTGACCATACGGGCAGGGGGCCACAGCGCCGGACCCTGCTGCGCGCCGTCCGAAATCGCCCTGACAAGACACCACCCCAAAAGCGCCTGTCCACCCGGACGGGTCAGGACAACGCGTTTGGCGCGGTGCACCAAGGACACATGGCTAAGAAAATGCTTATCGATGCCACCCACGCGGAGGAAACCCGCGTTGTGGTGGTCGACGGAAACAAGGTCGAGGAGTTCGATTTTGAATCCGAGAACAAACGCCAGCTTGCTGGCAACATCTATCTTGCAAAAGTAACGCGGGTCGAACCATCCCTGCAGGCTGCGTTCGTTGACTACGGTGGCAATCGCCACGGGTTTCTTGCGTTTTCAGAGATCCATCCGGATTATTACCAGATTCCTGTCGCTGACCGTGAAGCGTTGATGGAAGAAGAACGGGCTTATGCGGAAGCATTGAAAGCACGTGATGAGGCGGAGGAATCCAAGCCGAAAAAACGCCGCTCGCGCTCTCGGACCAAAGCTGCTGACGTAAAAACCGAGGACGCGGTCGAAACGCTTGATGTTTCGAACGAGCCTACTGGTATGGAGACAATTGACCTCGGCGATGGGGAAGAAAATCCCGATCTAGAGGTGCCGGAGGGGACGTCCCCAGCTGATCGCGTTGCCGAAACACCTGTTGAGGAGCCTGTTGACGACGCACCGGAGGCATCCGAAGACGCGGCGGGCGAAGGCGTTGAAAGCGCGGCTGATGAGGCACCAGAAACCCAAGAAGCGGATGCAGCTGTCGAAACGCCGGCTGCTGAAGGCACCGCCGAGGACAGTTCGGACGGTGACTCCGGTGGGGAAGATGCGGGCGACGCTGCCCCCACCGCCGAAGCTGCTGAGCAGACGTCAGACGAAGGCGAAACCAAGGAAGATAGTGACGAGGCAGAGGCCCGTGCGGATGCGGCCGCCAAAGACGATTCAATCGAATCCGTTGCGGATGAGGATGACAGTGAGGACATTCGGCCTCCGCGTAAACCACGGCCGCGTCGTTACAAAATCCAAGAGGTTATCAAGGTTCGACAGGTCCTTTTGGTTCAGGTTGTCAAGGAAGAGCGTGGAAACAAGGGCGCTGCTCTGACGACGTACCTGTCTTTGGCCGGTCGTTATTGCGTTCTGATGCCCAACACGGCGCGCGGCGGCGGGATCAGCCGAAAAATCACGAATGCGCCTGACCGAAAGAAGCTGAAGGAAATCGCAGCCGAGATTGATGTGCCAACTGGCGCAGGACTGATTATTCGAACGGCTGGAGCCAAACGCACCAAGTCTGAAATCAAGCGCGACTATGAATATCTTCAGCGGATGTGGGAACAGATCCGCGAACTGACATTGAAGTCCATCGCGCCGGCGAAAATTTATGAAGAAGGCGATCTGATCAAGCGGTCGATCCGCGATCTTTATAACCGCGACATCGACGAAGTTCTGGTTGAAGGTGAAACCGGCTACCGGATCGCCAAGGACTTCATGAAAATGATCATGCCGTCCCACGCCAAGAACGTGAAACGGTATGAGGACGCGCTGCCTCTGTTCGCGCGCTATCAGGTTGAAAGCTATTTGGCGGGGATGTTCAACCCGACCGTTCAGTTGAAGTCCGGTGGCTATATCGTGATCGGCGTGACCGAGGCACTGGTTGCGATTGACGTGAACTCGGGCCGGGCGACCAAGGAAGGCTCGATCGAGGACACCGCACTTAAGACCAACCTTGAAGCGGCCGAAGAAGTGGCCCGGCAATTGCGCCTGCGTGACCTGGCCGGTCTGATCGTCATCGACTTTATCGACATGGACGAGCGCAAGAACAACACGGCCGTTGAAAAGCGCCTGAAAGACAAGCTGAAAACCGACCGAGCGCGCATTCAGGTTGGCCGGATTTCCGGCTTTGGCTTGCTTGAGATGAGCCGTCAGCGTCTGCGCCCCGGAATGCTGGAGGCAACGACGCAGCCTTGCCCGTCCTGCCATGGCACCGGCCTGATTCGCTCGGACGACAATATGGCGCTCACCATTTTGCGCCAAATCGAAGAAGAGGGCACACGCCGCCGGTCGCGTGAGGTTCTTGTTCGCTGCCCGGTGAGTATCGCCAACTTTTTGATGAACCAAAAGCGCGAGCACATTGCCCAAATCGAAGCCCGGTATGGTCTGTCCGTTCGGATTGAAGGGGACGTGCATCTGGTCAGCCCTGATTTCTCGTTGGAGAAGTTCAAGACAGCGAGCCGTATTGTACCCGAGGCGAGTGCCCCGGTTGTTTCCGTCGATGCCACATTGATGGACCTTGTGGATGCTTCTGACGAAGAGCAGGTTGAGGACGAAGCTCCTCAGGCGGAAGATGAGACAAAGCCCAAGCGCAAGCGTCGTCGTCGCCGTCGCAAGAAGAGCAGCAATTCGGGTGACGCGCCTGAGGTAAATGGAGAAGAGGGCGAAGAAGCACCGGCTGAACCTTCGGATGAGGCGGAAGCAGAAGCTGTTGCAGATGACGCGGCCGAAGAAGAAAAACCGGCTAAACCAAAACGTCGCCGTTCACCCCGCCGCAAGAAAAAAGATCCCGAAACGGCTGAAGCTTCTGAGGAAAGTCTGGCGTCGGACACCAGCAATGAAAAGCCTGATGAAACGGCGGACACCGAAACGACCGAACCTTTGGTCGCTGAGAGTGAACCTGTGACCGAGGCCGAAGCCGCTGTTGAACCGGAACCAGAATCAGAATCGGTTTCCGAAGAGATTGCCGAGCCAGTAGCGGAAGCACCGGAAGAGCCTGCTCAGGACCCAGAACCGGAAGAACCCGCCGCAGAGCCGGTGTTGGAAGTGGTTGCAGAAGAGCCTGAGGCACCAAGCGATCCTGCCAAACCCAAGCGACGGGGTTGGTGGTCTTTGGGACAATAACAAGATCAGGCGGGTTTCAAGACCCGCCTTTTTTCTTTGAAAGCTGTGGTTTTTTGTCAGCCCGCCTTTTGAATGACGTATATCTGGTGCCCGTCTGAATCCTCTTGCGAGATAAGCACGTGTCCGCTTTCGGCGCAGAAATGTGGAACGTCAACAACAGCAGCGGGGTCGTCGGCCAGAATGCGCAACAAGGACCCTTTCGGCATAGATTTCAACCGTTTGCGTGCTTTGAGCACGGGCAGGGGGCACAACAGCCCCAATGCGTCGAGTGTTTCCGGCGTGTCTGACATAAATATCAAATATTTCCAGTTTTATCGGGTGTCCAGCATGCAACCACGAGGATGTGACCGAATTGCCCCGTGACGTCGGCGGAGTCATAACTTATGTGCTGAGTCATGTTCGGAATTGACATCATAGACGCGGGCCTTTTGCCTGCCATGTTCATCGCGATGCTGGGTGGCCTGATCAGCTTTTTGTCACCCTGCGTTTTACCAATTGTACCACCGTATTTGGCGTATATGAGCGGCGTGTCCATCAACGACATGCAGGATCAGGCGCAGGCACGTCGAAAGGCGACCCTGACGGCCTTGTTCTTTGTTCTGGGTCTTTCAACGGTATTCCTGCTGTTGGGTTTTACAGCGTCTGCCTTTGGCGCGTTTGTGCTGCAGAATCAGGTTCTTTTCGCCAAACTGTCGGGCGCGGTTGTGATTGTCTTTGGTTTGCATTTCCTGAACGTGTTTCGAATTCCGTTTCTTGACCGAGAGGCCCGTATCGAAACCGGTGATTCAGGTGGCTCGGTCTTTGGCGCTTACATTCTGGGTCTTGCGTTTGCATTTGGATGGACGCCCTGCATAGGCCCCCAATTAGGCGCGATTCTGTCTCTTGCTGCATCCGAGGCGTCCTTGGCGCGTGGAACGCTGCTATTGGGGGTCTATGCGGCGGGGCTGGGAATACCCTTCCTTCTGGCGGCGATGTTCCTCAACCGCTCGATGACTGTGATGAACAAGATCAAACCGCACATGGAGACGATTGAAAAAGTCATGGGTGGCTTGCTGTTGTTTGTCGGCATCATGCTGATCACCGGCTTGTTTACCGAATTCAGTTGGTGGTTGCTGGAAACCTTCCCGGCACTGGCGAATTTCGGTTGATGACCTGATCTGTCTTACCTTGTCGGTAATGCTGCGGTAACTTGCGTGGCAGAAGGTAAGATCATGAGCAGCCAGGCCAAACAATCACGGGTTCGCAAACGCCGGGTGTTCTACATTCCCGGATACGACCCGATCCATCCACGCAGGTATCGTGAGCTGTACCGCAAGGAAAGTGCTGTTCAGGCCAAACTCTCGGGTTTCGAAATATCCGTATCCGCCAAGTCGGGCGAAGGGCCATATGGCTGGCATGTGCGCTCGGAACAGGATGGAGCACAAGTCCAAAGCGATGTCGAGGTTCTGGTCTGGTCCGACATCGTTCGGGAAAGCATGTCCAATTCGATCCTCGCGACCTACTTGCAACTGGCACAAACAGCGTGGGTTTACATCTCTACCGGAACGCTTTGGCGGCTGATGCGTTTGCGAAAGGGCCCCGTGATTGCCGCGTTGTATCCCGTAGCGATGCTGCTGTTTCAACTGTTTCTGGCGTTCGGTGCAGCATGGGCTCTGACGGCTATTCTCATGCCAGTTGCATCTTGGTTCGCGATCCTGCCGGCGGCTCTGACCGGCTACGGTCTGTTGAGGTGGTTTCGAAAGGCAGACAACAAGTTGTTTGCCTACTACTTGATGCACGACTACGCCTATTCGGCATCAGAAAAAGGAGTGACGCCGGATGCCCTCGAAACTCGCATGTCAGAATTTAGTACGCTGATAGCGGAAGCCCTGAAAACAGATGCCGACGAAATTCTGGTCGTAGGACACAGTTCAGGGGCGCATCTCGGAGTTAGTGTGCTGGCGCAGGTCTTGCGATCAACAGATCGTCCGGCAAAAAGGCCAGAGCTTTCGTTTCTTACGTTGGGACAGGTTGTTCCCATGGTGTCGTTTTTACCGGACGCGCATAGCTTGCGTAGTGACCTTCGCTATCTGTCTCAGCGGGACGATCTGACATGGCTGGACGTTTCAGCGCCCGGAGATGGGTGTTCATTTGCACTTTGCGATCCGGTTGCGGTTTCGGGTGTTGGAACGGACAAGTCGAAATGGCCACTTGTTCTGTCGGCGGCTTTCACGCAAACGCTGTCCGCCGAGCGTTGGAAAGAGCTCCGCTGGCGTTTCTTTCGCTTGCACTTTCAGTACCTTTGCGCGTTCGACCGGGTGGGGACATATGACTATTTTCGGATTACCGCCGGCCCAATGACATTGGCGCAAAGATATGAAGGGCGTGCGCCTTCAAAGTCCCGGATAGACGCACCAGTGTCAAAATTCAGGTCGGTGCAAGCATGACCCCGCCAAAGCCAGCCTCGCGCCCCGACAAGGTCTCGCTTTGGCGCTACTTCAAACTCTTTCGAAAAGATATCCTGTCAGCACAACCGCATCGTCTGTACCGGGCGTGGATGGCAGAGTTTCGAACCCCGTTCTTCAGGTCATACCTGATCAACCAACCTGAACTTGTTGATAAAGTTTTGAAAAAGCACCCTGATCAGTTTCCAAAATCGGAACGGATCAGCGAAGGGCTTCGCCCATTGCTAGGAAATTCGGTGTTCCTGACCAATGGCGAAACTTGGAAACGCCAGAGGCGCATTATCGACCCGGCGTTTGATGGGGGCCGGTTGAAAGACACATATCCAGCAATGCTGGACGCGGCGAATGCTGCGGTCGAGCGGTTGCGGCCTCTTGCGGGCTCTGAATTGGAATGTGAACAGTTCACCAGTTACGCGGCGGCGGATGTCATCTTTAGGACGCTGTTCTCAGTCCCGATTGACCACAAGATCGCAGCCGAAGTGTTTGATAAATTTCACAGGTATCAGCGCGCGCAACCTCTGCTGAACCTTGCAGCCCTTTTTCCACTGCCAAAGTGGGCCCCGCGATTTCATTCGTCCGAAACCAAACGAAATGCCAAGGAGATCAGGTTTCTGATCAAACAGCTTACGGCTGACCGCGCGAAACAAATCGCCGCTGGTTGCGCCCCGAACGACCTGGCAACCAAGATCATGACCACGCCCGACCCGGCAACGGGGCAATGCTTTGGGCAAGATGAAATGGTGGATCAGGTCGCCATCTTTTTCCTCGCCGGTCATGAAACCAGTGCTTCTGCATTGGCCTGGACCCTCTATCTAATGGCCCTGTACCCAGATTGGCAGGAAAATGTCGCCAACGAAGCGCAAAGCCTTTTCGACCAAGGTTTCACGACCATTCCCCGGTTGAAACTCAGTCGGGACGTGTTTCGCGAAGCATTGCGATTGTATCCGCCGGTTCCGATGATGGTCCGCGAGAATACCTGCCCGGTAACGTTTCGGGACCGGGTGGTTTCAGAAGGATCGCAAATAGTTATCAGTCCTTGGCATCTTCACCGGCACGAGCGGTTGTGGGAAAAACCGGACGTGTTTGATCCGGCCCGATGGGAAACCGAAAACGGACGCTCATGTCAAAGGGATGCCTTTATTCCCTTCTCGGCTGGAGCGCGCGTCTGCCCGGGTGCCGGATTTGCGATGATCGAGGGGCCTTTGTTGTTGTCGATGCTTCTGAAATCCTTCCGCTTTGAGCTGATTGAGGGGCGCGAACCCGTACCCGTTGCCCATCTTACGGTCAGATCAAAAGATGGGATTTGGTTGCGCGTGCGTGAGCGCTAAACGCCTATCAACATCCGACGCCTTGCTGTATGCGGTTGAAAACAGCGGAATCATTTCGAACGGGAAAGTCTTATGTCCAAATCTGAACAGCGCGAACAAATGTCTAACGGAGCGGGCTTTATTGCCGCTTTGGATCAAAGTGGCGGTTCAACCCCCAAGGCACTGGCGCTTTATGGGGTCGAGGCATCGGACTATTCTTCGGATGAAGAGATGTTTGGTGAAATCCAGAAGATGCGCGCGCGGATTATTCTGGGTAATGATTTCACCAAGGATAAGGTGATTGGCGCAATCCTGTTTGAGCGCACTCTGTCCGAACAGATCGACGGGCGCCCCGTCGCCGACTACCTATGGTCGGTCAAGGGAATCGTTCCTTTTCTTAAGATCGACAAAGGGTTAGAGGACGAAGCGAACGGCGTTCAGATGATGAAACCTATCCCGGGGCTGGCCGAAACGCTGGCCAAGGCAGAGGGAGTGTTTGGCACCAAAGAACGCTCGGTCATTCACGAAGCAAACGCCGAAGGCATTGCGGCCGTTGTCGTCCAACAGTTCGACGTCGCCCGTGAGGTTGTCGCCGCCGGTATGGTTCCGATTGTTGAGCCAGAAGTAAATATTAACTCTGCGACCAAAGCTGAAGCCGAGGACATCCTGAAAGCCGAAATCCTGAAGAATCTGGATCAGTTGCAGGATGGGCAGGATGTGATGCTTAAACTGACTATCCCCAGCCAAGCCAACTTGTACGATGAAGTGGCCGATCATCCACGCGTCGTCCGTGTAGTGGCCTTGTCAGGTGGGTACTCAACCGAGCAAGCCTGTGATCTGCTGGATCAAAATGAAAAGATGATCGCGTCTTTCTCACGCGCCTTGACCGAAGGCCTTTCAAAGCAACAGTCCGATGCAGAGTTCAACACCGCTTTGGGTGGGAACATCGACAAGATTTTCAAAGCCTCCGTCTAAAATCGGTTAGCTTACTGGTTTCGTGAAATCGCGGCGCAACTGCGCCGCTTTTTCGCGCATGATGCAACCAACAGCATGGTCGTTCACCAGACCCATCGCCTGCATAAAGGCGAATACCGTTGTTGGCCCTACAAATTTCCACCCCCGTTTCTTAAGGTCTTTCGACATCGCAATAGATTCTGGCGATGTTGAAGCTGTCTGCGGGTTTTCTGGCGTATCAGCCTCAAACCTCCAGACGTAGGCGGCAAGGGATCCTTCGGCTGCAACCAGTTCCTGAGCACGCCGGGCATTGTTGATAACAGCTTCGATCTTTCCACGATGGCGAACAATCCCTTCGTCCTGAAGCAGACGGTTAACATCTGCCTCATCAAACTCAGCCACCTGTTTGACATCAAAGTGTTTAAACGCTTTTCTAAAGTTCTCGCGTTTAGACAAGATCGTACGCCAACTTAGGCCAGACTGAAAACTCTCGAGGCACAGTTTTTCGAATAGCCGCTGGTCGTCCGCGACGGGATAACCCCATTCCTGATCGTGGTAGTCAAAAAACTCTGGCGCGGAGTTACACCATGCACAGCGTGGTTCACCGTCTGGTCCGGCTACTGTCTTGCTCATTGCGCGTACCCTTTTTGTTCTCAGGTAACACTAATAAGTTTTGTGCGAAAAACTCAACCGCTTTCCGTCAGGCCCGGTACCAATTCAGAATGAAAACGCGGATGGCCGATGCAAGCCCCACATCTGGGTCCCGCTGCACATCAATTTCCGCAGCTAACGCATTGATTGGAGTATTCTTTGACTTGGCGATATCCCGAAACGCCAGCCAAAACTCATCCTCCAACGACACGGATGTCCTGTGCCCTTTGAGCGTCAAAGATCGTTTGACAGGGCGGCCGCTCATTTATCCAACTCGTGCTTGTCGAGGTCTGAGCGTTGCTTTTCCTGTTGTTTTTGCAGGACTTCTTTTTCAGCCTTGCTGCGCCCGAATGCGACAGAGTTCTGATCCGCGCGGGCTTTTTTCTCAGCCCGCGCTTTTTCTTTTCGATACCGGTTGAGGTTAACCGGCTTTCCCATCAGCTTTTGGGTCCGATCATGTGTTCCGGACGGACCACTGCGTCAAAGGTTTCTTCGTCAACAAACCCAAGGGCGATCGCCTCTTCCTTGAGGGTTGTCCCATTCTTGTGGGCCGTTTTCGCGACGGTCGTGGCATTATCATACCCGATCGTGGGGGCCAGAGCGGTCACCAGCATCAGAGATTCTTTCATCAACTTTTCGATCCGAGGCTCGTTAGCCTGAATGCCCATCAGCATGCGCTCGGTAAAGCTGTCGGCAGCGTCGCCCAACAACTGAATGGATTGCAGCAGGTTGTAGGACATCATTGGGTTATAGACGTTCAGTTCAAAATGTCCCTGGCTGCCCGCGAATTTGATTGCGGCGTCATTGCCCATAACATGCGCGGCGACTTGGGTAATCGCCTCGGCCTGCGTTGGATTTACCTTGCCCGGCATGATAGACGATCCGGGCTCATTTTCAGGCAAGATCAGTTCACCCAGACCCGAGCGCGGACCAGAGCCCAACAGGCGAATGTCATTCGCAATTTTGTAGCAGCTTCCTGCAATGGTCGCCAAAGCACCAGACAGGAAGACCATCGCATCGTGCGACGCCAAAGCCTCAAACTTGTTGGGGGCAGTGACGAAGGGCAGATCAGTAATCTCGGCCATATTGGCGGCGACGGCTTCGCTCCAGCCGTCATGCGTGTTCAGGCCGGTTCCGACGGCTGTACCGCCTTGGGCCAGTTCATAAATTCCCGGCATCGCAGCCTTGACCCGTTCAATTCCCTGACGAATCTGATGCGCATATCCACTGAATTCCTGACCCAGTGTCAGAGGCGTGGCATCCTGTGTATGCGTGCGCCCGATCTTGATGATCTCGCTGAATTCCACGGATTTCTTCTCGAGCCCCGACGCCAGTTTTTCCAGTCCAGGCAGCAGAACATCGCGCACGCTCATGGCGGTGGCGATGTGCATCGCGGTCGGGAAGGTGTCGTTAGACGATTGCCCCATATTGCAGTGATCATTGGGATGAACCGGATCCTTCGAGCCGATCACGCCGCCCAAAATCTCGATCGCGCGGTTCGCAATCACCTCGTTCGAGTTCATGTTGGACTGCGTACCCGATCCGGTTTGCCAAACGACAAGCGGGAAGTTGTCGTCAAACTTGCCCTCGATCACCTCGCCAGCGGCCTGAATAACTGCGTCCGCGATCTTGGCGTCAAGCTTGCCGATCGCCTTGTTCTCCATCGCACAGGCTTTTTTGATCACACCAAGCGCGCGAACGATGGCGACGGGCTGCTTTTCCCATCCAATCGGGAAGTTCATGATTGAACGCTGAGTTTGCGCGCCCCAATATTTGTCAGAAGGAACTTCCAGCGGGCCAAAGCTATCGGATTCGGTGCGGGTCTGAGACATCGGTCACTCCGTCGTGTATACAGTCGTATGCCGTTTACCTGCAGCAGAGCCACCATGCAATCGGCCAGTTTCGCGCACCTTAAACTTAGGGAATGGAAAGGTATAGATAAGCGCGTGCCCGATTTTTCTTGAACCAATGACAATTCGCGCCATTGTCTGTGCCACCGGGTAGGCTAAGATAAACAGATCATAAATTTGGAGGCTAAGGTGGCCCAACTAACACGGCTTCACCCCCTGAAATTCTTCGCCTTTTTCACGGGCATCACTCTTTTCGTTTTCTTATTCAGCCTTCAGGCCCGCGCCGCAGACATTGAAGATTTTGTTGGCGATTACGTCGGTTCGGCGAATGTTGTGGATCAGGACGGCAGCGAAACACCGCGTGATATGAGCGTGTCAATCCAAGCCACCAAGGACGGCTTCAATGTCAGTTGGAAAACCACGACGTACAAAGCGGATGGCCGTGTGAAAGAGCAATCTTTTTCGATTGATTTCAAAGAATCCGAACGGTCGGACGTTTATTCTGCCGCAATGAGACGGAATGTCTTCGGTCACGAGGTCCCATTGGACCCGATGCAGGGCGAGCCCTTTGTTTGGGGCCGGATCGAAGGGGACACTATGACTGTGTTTTCGTTGTTTATTGACGAAAACGGCGGATACGAACTTCAGCAATTTGACCGGACGCTTGCCGACGGCGGACTAAACCTTTCATTTTCAAGGTTCCGAAATGGGATCAAATCCCGGTCGGTGGAGACCTTTCTAAAACGTCAGTAGAACAAGCTCGGGAGAAGTTACTTCCGAAAGCTGTCTAGTGACACAACATCCGCATCATGTTGATCCTGAGGTTCTTCTACCTCGATCGTTTCCTCGGCGACGTGCGGCATTTCTTCGTCATCTTCCGGGCTTTCAAAGCGAAGGCCGAATTCGACTGACGGGTCCACAAATGTCTTAATCGACGCGTAGGGAATATAAAGGGGTTCTGGCGCATCCCCGAAGTTCAGCGTAATTGCGAATCCGTTATCACCCACCTCGAGGTTTTCGAACCAATGCTGCATGACGATAGTCATTTCATCGGGGTAACGCTCGCGCAGCCAATCCGCCAGCTCGACGCCCTCGTGGCCTGTGTCAAAAGTGATAAAGAAATGATGCGCACCGGGTAGGCCGCGTTCGGAAACTTCTGTCAAAACAGTCTTGATAAGGCCGCGCATGGCGGTGTGCATCAAGTTGCCATAATCAATGTCCTGCGACATGTGCCATCCTCAAAAGTAATTACCCCAAGCATAAGGGATTCCAACGGAAACGAAAGGCCGCGTATTCACAGATTGTTCAAAGAAAATGAAATCCGATACCAGCCGCAGCCATGACAGCCAGCGTCAGCCCCATGCCAAATTTTAGTTTGAATATCAACACCCCAGCCAACATTGTCAGCACTACCGCCGACGGATTTAGGCTGGCGGGATCAGGCCACGGAACCGAGGCAATGCCCAGTTGTTTCTGCGAAATATCGCCAAACAGAACATTAAGACCAAACCAAACGGACAGATTGAGAATCACACCCACTACGGCTGCCGTTATCTCATGCAACGCAGCGGACAGTCGTGGGCGCGCGGCCAAGTGTTCCAGATACGGCGCGGCAAGAAATATCCAGAGGAAACACGGTACGAATGTCGCCCAAAGCGCGACTACACCTGCTGCGATCGCCAACGACACACCGCCTTCGATCTGGCCCGTCAGCATGGCGACAAACTGTGTTACCAGAATTAGAGGTCCCGGGGTCGTCTCGGCAAGCCCAAGGGCGTCAATCATCTGGTCTGTGTTGATCCACTGATACTTGTCCACAACTGTCTGTGTCATATACGCAAGGACTGCGTAAGCGCCCCCAAAGGTGACAACTGCAAGGCGGGCAAAGAACCACCCCAGATCACTCAGCAGTTTTTGTCCTGCTAGTCCCAACAGAAACAAAGGGGTCAGCCATAGACTCGACCAAATTACGCAGGTTCGAACCGGATGCGTCGCCGGTACGGGCGGTGAGGAGCTCACCTGAGCACCTGTATTTTTGTACCGTGCGTATCCCCAAACGGCGGCCGCCAGGATGATCAGAGGAAAGGGCAGGTTCAACGCAAAAATTGCCAGAAACCCCAACCCGGCGATAATGCGATGTTCGGTGTCCGACAAAGCCTTGCGTGACAGTTTATGCAAAGCCTGCAGCACGATCACAATCACAGTCGCCTTAATGCCAAGAAAGCCGGCCTGAACCAAAGGCAGAGTGCCAAACGCAGCGTAGAGCCCAACCAGAACCGATATGACAAGGGCCCCGGGCAGAACGAAAAGACCACCTGCGATCAGACCGCCTGACACCCCACGAAGACGCCATCCAGCGAATGTGGCCAACTGCATAGCTTCTGGCCCGGGCAGCAACATGCACAGGGACAACGCCCTAAGATACGTCTGCTCATCCAGCCACGGACGCTTTTCCACCAATTCCTGATGCATCAACGAAATCTGCGCGGCGGGCCCGCCGAAAGACAACAGCCCAATCCGTCCGAAAACCCTGATCAAGTCGGCAATAGTCGGCGTCATGATTTCTTGTCCGTTGGCCAGTCGTGACGTTCTTCGAAACCGTCGCGTGCCCAGCGATACAGCGCATCATATAGCTGCAGTCCGGCCACAAGATTCTGGTGATCATCGCGGTATTGCCGGGACAGGCCTACAGAGATCGCCAGCAATCCCGCGGCTTCGGGGGATAGGTCATGACGGTTTGTATCCGCCGCGCGAATAACGGTTGCCATCCGATCCAATGCTGGGGTGCGCAGGGCAAATTCATCCAGCATCGTATCAAAGGTGCACTGGTCGTTACGGTGGCTCCAGAACACGTTTTCGACGTCAAAGGGGGTGGCTTCAAAAACGTCTGCAACACTCTGAACCTCATTCGGGGCTACGAACAGAAACCGCGCTTTGGGGTCCACAAACCGTCGGATCAACCAGGGGCAGGCTATACGGTCAATCTTTGGCCGATGGCGCGTGACCCAAAGAGTATTCTCACCCCCCAATCCCGAGAGAGTTGATGCGGGGATCCGTGGCGCATCTTGTGTTTCCCGCCACGCATGCATCCCGCCGTCCAGATACTCGGCATCTACCCCCTCACTTCGCAACCAGGAAACAACACCTTGGCTAAGTTTTTTGCCCTTTTGGCAGATGATCAAAGCAGGGCGGTCGCCAACGGCCTCTTTCAAGCTGTCAAAATCAAGGGCGGAACGGCGGAACGATCCCGGAATCAGGAAAGGGTCCTTTTGAAAGTCTTCATGGACGCAAATGTCGACCAACACCGGGGCTTGAGGTGTTCCGATCAATCGTAACAGCTGCTTGGGGGTCATCGAATTGGGCGCGGGCATAGCATGTTTCCTGTGTTAGTCGGATACATGCGAAACTTGGGCAGGCGCCTCACGGGGCGTTCGCAATCTTACCCCATGCCCCTTGCTACAGCGCTTGGGACAGGGGGGTCAAGATTTCTTGCCGGACTCTCAGGCCCAATCCAGCCTTTGACCTGTCATGCAGACGGGCAGGGTGTCTTGTGGAAATTGGCCGAGCTGCTCGAACAGTGAAATAAAGTCAAACTGGTTGTACGCCTCAACGACGCGCCCGTTTTTGATACGCCCGATCATGCTTCCGGTTGCCTGCAGCGGGGCACCGTTGTCGGCCCGGGATGTGCTGACATGCAGAATCGCCGAAACCCAATCCCCATCCTCGATAATCTTGGGAATGTTGACCTGTATGTCGCCCAGAATATGCCGAAATGCCATGACCAAGTCGCGAAATTCGTCCGCGCCGACCTGCATTTCCGGGATCAGCCCCTCAGCCATGGCTTCCGGGGCAAAGTATTGGTCGATTGCGTCGGTATTGCCGTTTTCCCAAACCTCAGAATACCACTCTCTGAGCACTTCTGCATGCGACATCTCAGTTCTCCTGTCTTTATGAACAGAGCATCACTGCAATCAGTGAATAAACTCTGAACATAAGAGCAGAAGACTTCCGGAGTGACTTTGGGAAAATGCAGGTTTCTGTTGCCAGGTACCTGCGAACCCCGCCTTACGCGGCTAGGCGCAAGGGCTTAAGTTTCGGTCTTGTTACTGCTTACGCAGCAACTGCAACCGGAGCACGATTGTCGTTTGCAATTGTACTATTTTCGCCGGTAACGGTGGCAGACAGCCGAGACAAAGCTAACCCCTTTAGACGTTCGTCGATCCTATTTCGGCCCCATGATCCCCAAACGAGAGATATTGGTGGAGCCGCCGGGTACCGCCCCCGGGTCCGATCCGCTTATTACGAGCGCGTTTATGTCCATAGTCCCGAAGGACTCTCTCTATATAAGTGAGCATACGCCCGGATGCAAACGCGGAAACGTATGCAGTCTTTCTTATAAATTTTAGATAATTAGGTGGTCTTGTTGAAGTTCGCGAGGATCAGCCACAACGCCAGGACCAATTCGATTCCACCGAAGGTCAGTGCCTTGACCAGTGGTGGATTGTCCAGCACGACCGATACGAACCGCCCCAGTGCGGCACCCGCATAGACGACACCCAGCATCACATAACCCATTGGATTATTCAGCAGCAAAACAACTGCACCGGTCACGACAAACAGCCCTCCGACCGAAGCGCGCATTTCGCTCAGCCCCATATTGCTGTCGGTTGGTGCCAAATCCAGCGAGGCTGCGGTGAAGGCAGGCGCAAGGAATCCAAACAAGCCGAAACCGATGGTCAGGATCGCGGCAACTACATTAAGTCCTGTGGTCATCACGCCCTCATTAAACAGCTTTTTTGCGTCGGTCGGCGACATCCTGCGCCAGCTTTCGGGTATAGTTTTCCAGCCTTACGAGCGTTTCATCAACAATGTCGGGCTCTCTTTCTTGCAGAGCATCCACGATCCGGCTGTGCAGCGAGATGATCTCTTCGCGTGATCTTTCCGTAAAGGTAATCATGTTCATCAAGGGCTGCATCGCCTCAACCGCGCCTGCCAATTGGTAGGACAGAACCGGATTTCCTGCACCGTCGACCAACGCGCGATGAAAGGCCACGTCTGAGGCACAAAATGCCTCATCCGTAAGGCCGGGTTGTTCTTGTCTGAAAATTTCAGCCCGCATCGTTGCCAATTGATCCGCTGTTCGACGCTGCGCCGACAAAGGCGCGCAGGCGCGTTCCAGCGCATACCGCGCCTCACACGCAGTATCGAAGTCTACGGCGTTCATAGATAGCAAAAGGGTCGATGTCGTGATTTGCTGCGAATACGCGTCTTCAAAGCTTAGACGATTGACAAAGGCCCCACCGGTCGCGCCCCGCTGCGTACGGATCAGAGACTGTGCAGCAAGACGTTTCAGGGCTTCGCGGACGGTCGGGCGCGAAACCTGAAATTGATCGGCAAGTTCCGCTTCGGACGGCAACCGCTCATCAACGATCAACTGCCCTGAGATGATCGCGTCGCGGATAGCCTGAGCGATCTGCGCGGACAGATCTACAGGTTTTTGAGGGTCGATTTTCATAATCTTAGACATTTTTCTAATTTTTATTTGTCTGACATTTAAAAGTCTGACATTTGAAAAGCAAGGATTGAGTCGGGAGACACAAGTGAGTCGCGCAGTTCTACGTAACGGCTTTTGGCTGGGCTTCTATGCTTTGATCCTTTGGGCGTGGTGGATGATGTTCGCCATGAGCCGTGACATGGACCTTGACTGGATTGGCCGCCCGGGCCCGATGGGTCAGGCGATGGCAGCCATGGACCCGCGCATGGATATGTACATGCCCATGGCCGAGTTCGGCCCTTTGTTCTGGATGTGGGCGATTATGATGGTGGCCATGATGCTGCCCACGCTGGTTCCAACCTTGCGCAGTTATGATGACCTGATCCGCAGTGCTGATGGTACGCGTGCTGGATGGCTTGGCGTTCTTAGCGGCTATTTTCTGGTTTGGGTCGGCTTTGCCGCGCTCATCACCGGCGTGCAGCTTGTTCTTCTGTATGGCGGCGTGGTGGATATGCTGGGCGTTTCCAAGTCCAACATACTTGCTGCCGGGCTACTTATCGCCGTTGGAGCGTTCCAATTCACCCGCGCAAAAGAAGTCTGCCATGGTGTGTGCCACGCCCCGATGACCTATTTTCTGGGCCATTGGAAAACAGGGTTTTCCGGCGGGCTGCGCATGGGGCTGGGCCTGGGCGCGTTTTGCGTGGGATGTTGTTGGGGCTTCATGGCGCTTGGGTTTGTCGGCGGAGTGATGAGCCTGTTGTGGATGGGTCTGGCGACCCTGTTCATGGTTTTCGAAAAACTACCTCAGATCGGGCACGCCGTGACGCGGCCGCTGGGGTTTGCTCTGATAGCGGGCGGACTTGTTCTGCTCGTTTACCCTTTTGCTTACGGAGGATAAGTATATGGCTAAAAACAGAAAACAAGACGCTGACCGTTTACCGATCAGCCAGCGCATCGACAGCCGTATGCCCAATCCAAAGCGGCGCGAAATGAGCCCGACAGATTGGGCGATCAAGGGTGAGCTGATACTTAACTGTTCCTGCGATGTGTTCTGCCCATGTGTCGTATCCTTGGGGGCGCACCCTCCGACGGAAGGGCATTGCCATGCATGGATGGGCGTGATCATCGACGAAGGTCACTATGAAGGCGAAGACCTCTCGGGGCTGAATGTCGGGCTGTTGGTCGATATTCCGGGTCGAATGGGCGAGGGCCAGTGGAAAGTCGCCGCCTACGTGGACGAACGTTCCAGCGGAAAGGCTTATAACGGCTTGCTGCAAATCTTCAGCGGTCAGGCGGGCGGTACAACCGGTCTGTTCACCATGTTGGTAAGCGAAATAATTGGCGCCGAACGCGCCCCGGTGCAGATTGAGCGTGACGGGAACAAACGCCGCATCTCGATTGGCCGCAAAATTCAGGGCGAGATCGAAATGATGGCAGGCAAAGATGCCGACCATCCGGTCATGGTATCCAACTCCAAATACTGGATGGGGCCTGATATCATTGTCGCCCGTGGAACAAAGTCCAAGGTGCGCGATTATGGCAGGGTCTGGGACTTTGGTGGAAAGTCTGCGGAAATCTGCCCGATCGACTGGCACGGCCCCAAGTAGCGAGGATTTGCAATGGCACAGATTTCGCTTTCCCGTCGTTTGCGCCGTACCCCTTTTTCCGAAGGCGTTGAGGCTGCGGGTGTCAAGGCATACACGGTTTACAACCGCATGCTTTTGCCAACGGTTTTCGAATCCGTCGAAGACGATTACCGACATCTGAAAACCCATGTTCAGGTATGGGATGTCTCATGCGAGCGGCAGGTGGAATTGCGCGGGCCAGAGGCGACGCGCTTGATGCAGATGCTGACTCCGCGTGATCTGCGGGGCATGCTTCCGGGGCAGTGTTTCTATGTTCCCATCGTAGATGAAACCGGCGGGATGTTGAATGATCCCGTCGCAGTGAAACTGTCTGAAGACCGCTGGTGGATCTCGATTGCAGACAGCGATTTGCTGCTGTGGGTCAAGGGCATTGCGAACGGATACCGTCTAGACGTGCTCGTTGATGAGCCAGACGTGTCACCGCTTGCAGTGCAAGGCCCCAAGGCGGACGAATTGATGTCACGGGTCTTTGGTGATCGCGTTCGGGACGTCCGCTTTTTCAAGTTCGACATGTTCGACTTTCAAGGGCGCGATCTGGCCGTGGCCCGGTCAGGGTATTCCAAACAGGGCGGGTTCGAGATTTATGTCGAAGGGTCCGACATCGGGATGCCGCTGTGGAACGCCTTGTTCGAGGCAGGAAAGGACCTGAACGTTCGTGCGGGATGTCCGAACCTAATTGAACGCATCGAAGGCGGTTTACTGTCATACGGCAATGATATGACCGACGACAACACGCCGCATGAATGTGGCTTGGGCAAGTTCTGCAACACGCATACGGCCATCGGTTGCATCGGGCGGGACGCTTTGTTGCGCGTGGCCAAGGAGGGCCCGGTTCAGCAAATTCGGCCCCTGGCAATCGACGGAGACCCGGTACCTGCCTGTCGTGGCACGTGGCCGATTTTGGCCGGCGGTAAACGGGTAGGGCAGGTGACCTCGGCCGCATGGTCCCCTGACTTCAAGACAAACGTGTCGATTGGGATGCTCCGGCTGAGCCATTGGGACGCGGGAACTGAAGTCATGGTTGAAACACCGCAAGGAACACGCCGCGCCGTCGTTCAGGAAAAATTCTGGATTTGATCACGTCGCCAGACGTGCAGCACACAAGAAATGAAAGGAAATCATATGTTTAACGCGCTGGTTATGGATAAGGATGAAGAAAGCGGGCTTGCAAGCGCCTCGATAAAGCAGCTTTCGACTGATGACCTGCCTCACGGTGAAGTCACCGTGGCTGTCGAATATTCTACCGTGAACTACAAGGACGGCCTGTGCTTGTCTGCAAAGGGCGGCGGACTGGTCAGAAACTATCCTCACGTGCCCGGCGTCGATTACAGCGGTACAGTCGAATCTTCGACCGACGATCGCTACAAACCCGGTGACAAAGTGGTTTCAACCGGCTGGCGCGTCGGCGAAGCTCATTGGGGTGGATATGCGCAAAGAGCCAGCGCTTTGGCCGATTGGCTGGTGCCTTTGCCCGACGGACTGAACACACGGCAGGCGATGGCAGTTGGTACTGCGGGATTCACGGCCATGCTGGCCGTAATGGCGCTGGAAGACCACGGTCTGACACCTGGTAACGGACCTGTTTTGGTAACTGGCGCCGCTGGTGGTGTCGGATCTGTAGCGACCGCAATTCTTGCCAATCTCGGCTATGAGGTCGCAGCCGTCACCGGCCGCCCAGAAGCGGGCGAATACCTCAAATCACTGGGTGCGACCACCATCGTTCCGCGTGAGGACCTGAACGAGACTGTCAAACGCCCGTTGGAGAGCGAAACGTGGGCGGGATGCGTCGACGCGGTAGGCGGCGAGATGCTGGCGCGCGTTCTGGGTCAGATGAAGTATGGGGCATCCGTTGCAGCGGTTGGTCTGGCCGGAGGGGCAGGACTTCCGGCCTCGGTCATTCCGTTCTTGTTGCGTGGCGTGAATCTTTTGGGCATCGACAGCGTGATGCAGCCTTATGAAAACCGCGTGCGTGCGTGGCAAAGGGTGGCAACCGACCTGCCGATGGACAAACTTGATGCGATGATTCAGCCCGCCACGCTGAATGATTTGCCACAATTGGGGGGCGATATCCTTAAAGGGCAGGTTAAAGGGCGTGTTGTTGTAGACGTAAACGCCTGATCCCGAAGTCTTCCTGGGGACCGACCGGTCAGTGGACCGGTCGGTCTTTTTGCCCTCTGAAGAACTCGAAAATACCGGAAACAACTCTGGTCATTGACGCATTTCCCCATCATCATTGCTATACATCCCAACCGTGATGTCTTATGAGCCTAGCAAATAGCACCTGAAGACGGGGAGTGAGCAGCATGTCTGACGATTTCGAACTGGACACTGAAGATCTAAAGCGCCGCATGGATGGCGCCATGTCCAACCTCAGAACCGAGTTTGCGTCACTGCGGACTGGTCGCGCGTCAGCGTCGATGCTGGAACCAATAATGGTTGACGCCTATGGCTCCATGACCCCAATCAATCAGGTTGGCACGGTAAACGTTCCCGAACCCCGTATGGTTACGGTCAACGTGTGGGACAAAGGTCTTGTCGGCAAAGTCGAAAAGGCCATTCGTGAAAGCGGGTTGGGAATTAACCCTCAACTGAACGGCACGATCATTATGCTGCCGATCCCCGAATTGAACGAAGAACGCCGCCGCGAGCTTGGCAAGGTCGCGGGACAGTATGCAGAACATGCACGGGTTTCGATCCGCAATGTACGCCGTGACGGTATGGACCAGATCAAGAAAGCCAAGGCTGACGGAATGTCCGAAGACGACCAGAAGTTCTGGGAAAGCGAAGTTCAGGACCTGACCGACGAGATGATCAAGTCCGTCGACGCCGCGCTTGAAACGAAACAGTCTGAAATCATGCAGGTTTGACGCCACTATGCCTGACACCGCACATACTGCACCAGTGGATGGTCCTCGTCACGTTGCCATAATCATGGATGGCAACGGTCGCTGGGCTCAGGCACGGGGCAGGCCGCGCCTGTTCGGGCATCAGGCAGGCGCGCGCCGCGTGCGTGACGTGGTCGAGGCGTGCCCGGGCCTGGGAGTAAAATATCTGACCGTCTTTGCGTTCTCGACCGAAAACTGGAAACGCACACAGGCAGAAGTTGCCGGTCTGATGAGTTTGTTCCGGCGCTATATCATCAAGGAAACACGAAACCTGACCAACAATGGGGTGCGGGTTCGGTTCATCGGTGATCGCGTTCGCCTGGATCGAAAGCTTATCGACCTGATGGATACTCTGGAAGACGCTACCAAGAACAATGATCTGGTACACTTGACCATTGCCATCAACTATGGCGGTCGGGATGAGGTCGCACGGGCCACCAAACGTCTGGCAAAGGATGTCGCGGAAGGGCGTCTGAAACCAGAAGATGTGGATGAGGAAACCCTGCCCAAGTATCTGGACACACATGTTCTTCCGGATCCTGACCTTGTTATACGCACAAGCGGTGAAGCAAGAATTTCCAATTTTCTTCTGTGGCAATCCGCCTACTCGGAATATGAGTTTATCGACACGCTGTGGCCTGATTTCACCGCAGAGGAACTCGAACGTTTGTGCCGCAATTTCGGGACGCGAGAGCGTCGGTTCGGAGCAATTTCAGCATGAGCGAAGGCCGATGGTCTGACCTGACGGCGCGCGTCCTGTCGGCGGCAGTTCTTGTCGCGATTGGCTCGATCGAGGTTTGGCTGGGCGGTCTTTGGTTTGAAGCCTTCATCGCAATTGCTTGTGGCCTGATGACATGGGAACTGGTCCGGATGATCGACCCGGATCGAACTGCGGTGGCTGTGCAATTGTCTATCCTGACGGGTGTGGCCGTTGTTCTAAGCTACCACGTGCCGCCGCTTTATAAGTTGCCGTTCCTGCTGGCACCAGCCCTTGTCGGGGCGGGGCAGATCAGTCGCGCTAAGGGGACATATGCACTGTTTGCCGTGTGGATTGCCGCTGCGGGCCTTGGGTTCATCTCAATCCGCGAAAATATGGGCTTTGGCTGGATGGTCTGGTTGATTGCCGTCGTGGTCGCCACAGATGTTGCGGGTTATTTCGTCGGCAAGGCATTTGGCGGCCCGAAATTCTGGCCGAAAGTCAGCCCTAAGAAAACGTGGTCGGGCACCGCCGGCGGGTGGGTTGCCGCTGCGTTGGTCGGGACTATTTTTGCCGTCTATGCCGGATTTGGCGTCTTGTTCGTTCTGGTTTCGGTACTGGCGTCGATGGCAAGTCAGGCCGGAGACATCATAGAAAGCGCCACCAAACGTAAGTTCGGAGTAAAAGACAGTTCGAACCTTATTCCCGGCCATGGTGGCTTTCTGGATCGCTTCGATGGGATGATGGGGGCCGCGTTGTTCGTGTTGATTGCGGGTCTGATATACACTCCGGGTGCAATGTAATGCGCAAAGTTTCAATTTTTGGCGCGACGGGTTCCATCGGTCAAAACACGATAGACCTGATTGGCAGGGACCCGTCTGCATATGACGTCGTTGCACTTACTGGGGGCGCCAAGATTGAACAGCTTGCAAAGGACGCGCGTCGTTTGAACGCCAACTTGGCTGTGACAGCCCACGAGGACAGGCTGGGCGATCTTCGCGACGCATTGGCGGGCAGCGGTATTGAAGCGGCCGCCGGACCGCAGGCCCTGACCGAAGCAGCCGCGCGTCCGGCAGACTGGGTTATGTCGGCCATTGTCGGCTCGGCAGGCCTTCCGCCTGGCCTTGAGGCGCTGAAGCAAGGCGCAACCCTTGCACTAGCCAACAAGGAAACGCTGGTCTGCGCAGGCGCTCTAGTGCTTGAGACAGCGCGCAAGCATGACGCAAAGCTTCTGCCTGTCGACAGCGAACACTCTGCCGTGTTTCAGGCGCTGGTTGGCGAGGATATGCAGGCCGTCGAACGTATCATCATAACGGCAAGCGGCGGAGCATTTCGCGACTGGCCCCTTAGCGATTTGGCAAGCGCCACGGTCGAACAGGCGTCAAGCCACCCAAATTGGAATATGGGCCAGAGGATTACCATTGACAGCGCGTCGATGTTCAACAAAGCCTTGGAATTGATTGAGACAAAAGAGTTCTTCGGCGTCGCACCAAGTCAGATCGAAGTATTGGTTCATCCCGAATCCATCGTTCATTCCTTGGTGGGATTTACTGATGGCGCGGTCATGGCCCATATGGGTGCGCCCGACATGCGTCACGCCATAGGATACGCCCTGAATTGGCCGGACCGACGCGACCTGCCGGTTGACCGGTTGAACCTTGCAAAATTGGGTCAACTTCGGTTCCACGACCCGGACGAGGCACGATACCCGGCCCTAAGGCTGGCGCGTCATGTGATGGAGCGGGGCGGGTTGTCAGGCGCAATCTTCAACGCGGCCAAGGAACGGGCGCTGGATCACTTTATCGACCGCAAGATCGGCTTTTTGGAAATGGCTGACATCGTCGAAACCGCTCTGGACAGGGCAGAGGCCGAAAGCAGCCTTATTGATGCCCCTTTGACACTTGATAACGTGCTGCAAACGGACCATCTGGCACGTAAGTGGGTAGATGAAACCGTAGCCCAACGCGCAGGATAGAATTTTGGACGTACTTTCACTGATCCCCCAATTCGGTAATCTGGTTTACACCATTGTTGCGTTTGTCATTGCGTTGTCGGTGATCGTGGCGGTGCATGAATACGGCCACTATATCGTGGGTCGGTGGTCTGGGATCCACGCCGAGGTATTCTCGATCGGGTTTGGCCCGGTCCTCTGGAGCCGAGTCGACAAGCGTGGAACACGGTGGCAGATCGCGGCGCTACCCTTTGGCGGATATGTGAAATTTCTGGGCGACGCCAATGCGGCATCGGGCAAGGACGAAGCCGCCATGTCCGAGATCACGCAGCAAAGCCCGGAAGAGTTGCGCAGAACGATGCATGGCGCGCCGCTTTGGGCACGTGCGGCGACGGTCGCTGCCGGGCCGGTTTTCAATTTCGCCATGTCCATCTTGGTTTTTGGGATGATCTTCCTGTCTCAGGGCGTAACGAAAGAGCCGTTGACGGTTGGCGCACTCGCCCCCTTGCCGGGTACGGTTCAGGAGCTTCGTGACGGGGATGAGATCATCGCCATCGCAGGCGTTCCACTACCCGAATTTGGAGAAGAAGGGGTGTGGTCCGAATTCTTGGAAGCGCTACCAGTTGAACCTGTGCTGGACTACACGGTCGTCAGAGATGGTCAGACATTGGACGTTTCCGCACCCTGGCTGATGCCTCCGCTAATCCAGCAGGTGGCACCGCGCAGCGCCGCAATGGATATCGACCTGAAGCAGGGTGACGTCATCACTGCGGTTGACGGTGAGCCGATCTTTGCGTTCGAACAGTTGAAGGACCATGTGGAAGCGTCTGACGGCAAGGTTCTTTTGCTGGATGTATGGCGCGACGGAGCAGAGCTGGAGTTTGCGCTGGCACCACGCCGCACCGATGAACCTCAGCCGGACGGCGGTTTTGTCACCCATTGGCGGATCGGGATTGTCGGCGGCATGATGCTGGAACCAGCTACGGAACCGGCGGGTATCGGCGATTCCCTTTCCGGTGGCGTAAGGCAGACAATTCGGATCGTTGAAGGATCCCTTTCGGGGATTTGGCATATGGTTACAGGTGCTATCAGTACATGTAACATGTCAGGGCCCATCGGTATCGCCGAAACCTCGGGGGCGATGGCGAGCCAAGGCGCTCAGAACTTCATCTTTTTCATAGCGGTACTGTCGACGGCGGTTGGTCTTTTGAACCTGTTTCCCATCCCGGCTTTGGATGGCGGGCATCTGGTTTTCTACGCTTACGAGGCGGTTGCAGGTAAACCACCCAGCGATGGTGTACTGCGCGTGCTGATGGGTGTCGGTGTCTCGTTGATCTTGGGCTTGATGCTTTTCTCGGTATCCAACGATTTGTTCTGCTGATTGTGGCGCGTTCGGCGCGGAAAGGCCGCAATTCCGCCCCAATTTATGGGTAATCTCTATGGCAATCGGATGATTGTTTCAGAGGATGCCATGACACGGGCCCTGCAAAAGTCGTATAAAAGCTTCAGCTTCCTATTCCTGTTGAACTGGGACTCGATCCTGTTCTTCGGCGCGACCGCTTTGGCGATGTTTGGATGCGCTTATCTGATCACAATGTGATTCTCGCATTCCACTGAAAAACAACAGTTGGCGACCTTCTGGGTCGCTTTACTTTTTGGGCTTTTGACAAGATTTCTGAATACCGCTACTCAAACCTAAAGTCCTGAAAATTTGGGTAGAGAAAAATATGACTGATAGGCGAGGCGCAGGCACATCCTGCGGGGGGCAGAAGCTAACAAACAATATTTTGTGGCGAACGCTATCCGTTTTTTCCGTTATAGTTTTAGTGAGTTTAGTGTCGGCGCCGCACGTCGCACAGGCGCAGAGTTACACCATCAATTCCTTCGACGTTGACGGGAACCGTAGGATCGAAACATCCACGATTATTGCCCGTACTGGCATCCAGCCCGGTCAGACCGTGACCGCCGGAGAATTGAACGACGCGTTTCAGCGTTTGCTTGACAGTGGTGTTTTTGAGACAGTCGAACTGACCCCGCGCGGCAATACTCTGCTGATCGAGGTTCAGGAATACCCGACGATCAACCAGATCAGCATCGAAGGAAACCGCCGCGTAAAAGATGACGTTCTGATCGAAGCAATCTCGTCTCAGCCACGCCGCGTGTTCACGCCACAGGTCGCCGAAGCCGACGCAGATCTGATCGCTGAGATTTACTCGGCGCAGGGCAGGGTGTCGGCCACCGTTATTCCGCGCATCATACGCCGCAGCGACAACCGCGTTGATCTTGTCTTTGAAATTGCTGAAGGCACGACAATCGAGGTTGAGCGCGTCAGCTTTGTCGGCAACCGCGCGTTTTCCGACCGCCGCCTGCGTCGGGTGCTTGAGACCAAGCAAGCCAATTTCCTGCGGACTTTCCTGCGGGGCGACACGTTTATCGCGGACCGGATCGAATTCGACAAACAGGTCATCCGCGATTTCTATCTGTCTCGCGGCTATGTCGACTTTCGCGTCAACAGCGCGAATGTGGAATTCACCCGCGAACGTGATGCGTTCTTCCTAGTGATGAATATCACCGAAGGGCAAAAGTTCTCGTTCGGTAAGATCTCGACTGTCAGCGAAATTCCCGGCGTCGATGCGGCTCCGTATCAGCAGGCGTTAAAAATCAAGCCCGGTGTGACTTATTCACCGTCGTTGGTTGAGAACTCGATCGCTCGTCAGGAGCGTTTGGGTATCAAGCAGGGCGTTGATTTCCTGCGCGTCGAACCGCGTGTCACACGTAACCCACGCGACCTGACGTTGGATGTTCAGTTCGTCCTGACCAAAGGACCGCGTATCTTTGTTGAACGCATCGACATTGAAGGCAACACCACAACGCTGGACCGTGTCATTCGCCGTCAGTTCGACACCGTTGAAGGCGATCCGTTCAATCCGCGCGAAATCCGGCAGGCAGCCGAACGTATCCGTGCACTGGGCTTCTTTGCGGTGGCAGACGTTGAACCGCGCGAAGGCTCGACGGCCAGCCAGGTCATTGTTGACGTGGACGTGGAAGAGCAGCCGACCGGCTCGCTGAGCCTTGGTGGTAGCTACTCGGTTTCCGACGGTTTCGGGATTGCGATCGGCCTGAATGAATCGAACTTCCTTGGCCGAGGTCAGAACCTGGGTGTGACCCTGTCGACCGCGCAGGATGCCGAGCAATATACGCTGAACTTCACCGAACCCTACCTGTTGGGACGTAGGTTGCGTTTTGATCTTGGTCTGGGCCTTGCGTCCACGAACTCGAGCTTTGCAAGCTACGACACAGAACGGGTTTTCTTCAACCCACAGCTTAGCTACTCGATTGGTGAACTTTCCGCCTTGCGCGTGCGCTATGGCTGGGACCGCAGCGAGATGACGCAGCAGGATGACGAAGTAAACGGCGCTGTGATTTCGTCAGAGATTGATCAGGGTAAGCGTACAACCAGTTCCTTGGGCGTTTCCTATGTGTACGACAGCCGGATTGGCGGTCTGAACCCGAATGCTGGTGTGTTGTTCGAAGTAGGTCTTGATGCCGCCGGACTGGGCGGAGACAACGAGTACTACAAATCAACCGCCAGAGCGATCGCTCAAACCCGTGTGCTCAGCGAAGAAGTCGTCTTGCGTGCCACGCTTGAAGCGGGTGCACTGCATTGGAGAGGCGACGACTTTAGCCGGACGATCGACCGGTTTGTGCTTGGTCCGAACACGTTCCGCGGCTTTGAACCCGCGGGTCTTGGTCCGCGCGATCTGTCCAACGGTCAGGACGACGCGATTGGCGGCAACTACTACTGGGTTGCCAGATTTGAATCGGACTTCCCGCTGGGCCTGCCCGAGGAACTGGGACTACGCGGTGGCGTGTTCTATGACGTGGGTAACCTGTATAACATCGACGATGTGAATACGGCCGGTGCTGATATCGTTGGAGCAAATGGCTCAATTCGCCACGTCATAGGGGTGTCGGTGCTTTGGGAAACACCGTTTGGACCTTTGCGGTTCAACTTCTCGAAGGCGTTGAAGAAAGAAGACTTCGACCAGGAACAGAATTTCGACCTGACCATTCAGGCACAATTCTGACCAGAGGATGATGAACACATTATCTCTTAAACTGCAGGGCCCCCTTCGGGCCCTGTGTGTTTTTTTGACCATTTTCCTTGCCGGTTTTGCTCAGGCTCAGCAACTGGGGGTTCCGCAAACGGCGGTTCTGACGATTTCCAGTGAGCGTCTGTTCGCAGATTCCGAATTTGGCCAACGTGTCCTGCGTGAGATCGAGGCTGAGGGCACATTGCTGGCCGAAGAGAATGAACGCATCGTTGCTGAGCTTAGTCGTGAAGAAAAAGACTTAACAGAGCAACGGGCCGAGCTTCCGCCGGAAGAGTTTCGACCGCTGGCTGAAGCATTCGATGAAAAGGTGCAATCCCATCGGGACGGGCAGCGGGCAAAGCTGGACGCACTTGCGCGGCGGAGTGAAGAAGCCCAGCAGATGTTTTTTGAGTTGATTCAGCCCGTGCTGATAGACCTGCTTCGTGAATCCGGAGCAACTGTCATTATAGAACGTTCAAGTGTCTTTTTAAGCTCGGACCGCACAGATGTGACCGAATCTGCGATTGCCCGGATTAACGTGGTAATCGGGGACGGAAGCACAATAGAAAACCAGGCGAACGAATAGGTTTGCTTGCCCTTGGGTCGCGGTGTTGCTAACCACGCCGGAAAGAGAAATCCAGAACGGGACACCTTCATCATGAGTACGGAAACCAAGAGCGCAGACATTCAGCTGATCCAGCGGATATTGCCGCACCGCTATCCGTTTCTGCTGGTGGACAAGGTCATCAACATCTCGGGCTATCAGTCTGCGGTTGGCATCAAGAACGTCACCATGAATGAACCGCATTTTCAGGGGCATTTTCCAGGTACTCCGATCATGCCGGGCGTCACCATCGTCGAGGCGATGGCGCAGACCGCCGGTGTGATGTTGGGCGTGGGCATGGATGTGATTGACAGCGAACTGCTGATCTATTTCATGAATATCGACAAATGCAAATTCCGCCGCAAAGTCGTACCGGGCGACGTGCTTGAGATGCATGTGGAAACTGTGCGTGGTAAAAAAGGCGGTAAGATTTTCAAGTTCAGCGGCCGCGCAACTGTTGAAGGCGAGGTAGCCGCCGAAGCTGAATTCTCGGCCTATGTTGATTGGGACATGGAAAAAACGACATGAGCGGCATTCACCCCAGCGCAATCATCGAAGACGGTGCGCAGATCGGTGAAGACTGCATCATCGGGCCGTTCTGCTATGTCGGGCCTCAGGTCAAACTGGGCGACCGGGTCGAGCTAAAGTCGCATGTGGTCGTAACCGGCGATACCTCGGTCGGGGATGAAACGGTCATCTTCAATTTCTCGGTGATCGGTGAAATTCCGCAGGACCTGAAATTCGGCGGCGAAAATACCCGACTTGAGATCGGTAAGCGCAATCGAATCCGCGAGCATGTGACAGTAAATACGGGCACGGATGGCGGTGGCGGCGTGACCCGGATCGGGGATGATTGTCTGTTGATGGCAGGCGTTCACGTGGCGCACGACGTTCAGATCGGCAACCGGGTGATCATGGTGAACCACGCCGGTGCGGCTGGGCACTGCATCATTGAAGATGACGTGATCGTAGGTGGTATTTCTGGTTTGCATCAGTGGGTCCGGGTCGGACGCGGCGCGATCATCGGTGCGCTGACGATGGTGCCGAACGACGTCATTCCCTATGGGCTGGTTCAAGCACCGCGCGGCGAGTTGGACGGGCTGAACCTGGTTGGTCTGAAACGCAAAGGTGTTTCTCGCGAGGATATCTCGGCCCTGCGCGCGGCCTTCCGTGAGCTATCGACGGGCGATGGCACATTTATGGAACGTGCGCAGCGTGTCGGCGCAGAAAACGAAAGCGAATACGTGCAACGGATCGTCGATTTTGTCACCGGACAGACAGACCGTTCTTTCCTGACCCCGAGGAAGTAACCCATGCTGGCGCTGATTGCGGGAACGGGCGCATTGCCGGATGAGGTGGTTGGCCACCTCGAAACCAAACCGATCATTTGCGCGATGGAAGGGTTCACTCCGGATAAGCTCACCGCCGATATCGTCTTTCCGCTGGAGCATCTGGGCAGTTTCATTGCCGATCTGAAAGGGCGTGGTGTCACCGAAATCTGTATGGCGGGCGCTGTAAAGCGGCCTCAGATAAACCCCTCGCGCATTGATGCCGCCACGATGCCTCTTGTGCCCGTGATTCAGCAGGCATTGATGTCCGGGGATGATAGTGCGCTGCGCGCTGTGATCGGCATTCTTGAAGAATCCGGTCTGACAGTACGCGCAGCACATGAAATCGCACCGGCCTTGTTGCCGCAACTTGGTTGTTTGACTAACACGCAGCCGTCGGATGGCGATCTGGCCGATGCAGACAGGGCGGCTGGTATTCTGCGCGCAATGGGAACGGCCGATATCGGTCAGGCCTGTGCGGTCTCAAAAGGGCAAGCGCTTGCTATTGAAAGCATCTTTGGAACTGACTGGATGCTGCAATCGCTGACCCAACGCCCTGATGCGGGCGGAGGAGTTTTGTTCAAAGCCCCTAAACCCGATCAGGACCGTCGTGCCGATCTTCCAACAATCGGCCCCGGCACAGTCTCGGGAGCCGTGGCTGCGGGTCTGACCGGAATCGTTATCGAAAAGGGCGGTGTCATTGTGTTGGATCAGGCGCGTGTCATTGAAGAATGCGACCGCCTCGGCCTGTTCCTATATGTCCGCGAGCGGGCCAACTGATGCGAGTTTTTCTGGTCGCCGGCGAACCTTCGGGCGACCGTCTTGGCGGATCGTTGATGGAAGGGTTGCGCAGCCTTGTTCCGGATGTTGAGTTCGACGGTGTTGGCGGCCCCTTGATGCAGGCACAGGGTCTAAACAGCCGCTTTCCAATGTCGGAACTCTCGGTAATGGGTTTGGTCGAGGTTCTGCCGAAGTTCTTTCACCTCAAACGTCGCATTGCCGAAACTGCTCAGGCGGTTTTGGATATGAAGCCGGATGTTCTGATTACAATCGACAGCCCGGATTTTTCCTTGCGTGTAGCCAAGATTGTCAAAGCTCAAAGCAATATCAGAACCGTACACTATGTCGCCCCAAGCGTATGGGCGTGGCGACCGGGGCGTGCGGATAAAATGGCGAAAGTCATTGATCACGTTCTGGCGCTGCTGCCCTTTGAACCCCCCTACATGGAACGGGCGGGGATGGAGTGTGATTTTGTCGGCCACCCTGTCGCCACTGAGCCGGTCGCCTCGGATCAGGAAATCACCAATTTTCGTACGGCCCATGAATTGGGTGATGCTCCGCTTTTGCTTGCTCTACCGGGTTCACGCCGGGGTGAGGTTGATCGCTTGGCTCCTGTATTTGGGCAGGCGCTTACGCTTTTTCTTCGTGATCACCCGGACATGCGGGTGGTTGTTCCGACGGTTTCGCATATGGTCGATGCGGTCCGTGAACATCTCAAAGACTGGCCGGGCAATCCGGTGGTTGTGGATCCGCGCGACCGGCCCACAGATCAAGCCGTAGACGAAAAACGGGCCGCGTTTGCATCGGCGGATTTAGCGCTTGCAGCCTCGGGCACTGTTTCACTGGAATTGGCCGCACAAAACACACCGATTGTCATCGCCTACAAGCTCAGCTGGCTGACCCAGAAAATTGCAGAGCGCATGGTAAAGCTGAAAACGGTCACCCTCGTAAATCTGGTCTCTGATACCCATGCGGTCCCGGAACGTCTGCTGGATGACTGCACTCCGGAACTCATATTTGAGGCTTTGGCCGAAGTTTATTCCAACCCCAAGGCGCAGCAGACAGCGATGGACGTGACAATGAATCGTTTGGGACGCGGCGGCGAGGCTCCTGGCCTTCGTGCGGCACGAGCGGTGTTGGACAGGCTGCCCGCGCGCCATGGTTGAACATATTCTATTTGCCATTTCTGCCGGGATTGTGACGATTTCGACCAACTTGGACAACCTTGTCATGTTGTTTGGTCTGGTAATGGTGATGAAGACGGCACGCGCCGTTATCGGTTTTGCGGTTGCGCAAGTTCTGATCCTGTCCTTGTCGCTCGCTATTGCCAGCGGGTTGGATCAAACGAGCTTCCTGCACTGGGTCGGGTATCTTGGGATTGTTCCCCTTGCGCTTGGCCTGCGCGGTATTTGGCACCAGATGTCCGGGAAAGATGATCACAAGATACCTGAGCGTGGCGCGGTCACATCGGTCGTTGTCCTGTTTCTGAGCCTGTCAATCGACACACTTGCGGCGATGACGCCTTTGTTGGCGGATTCAACACCTGCGTTCCGGGTAACCGCACTGATCGGTGCGGCCTTCGCGCTTACCGGGTTGATTGCCTTGGCGAGCTGGGGTGCCCCTCGTGCGCAAAACCTTGGTCCACGCATCGCACGACTGGACAGAATAGCCCCCTACATCATGGTTTCCGTCGGTCTTTATATCCTGATCAACAGCCCAACCGACGCCATGTGATTTTAGCGGATCAGTAGCCGCGCCAAATCCAGCCGCCGCCAAAGATTCGGCTGCCTTCAGACGCGTAGAAGACACAGGCCTGACCCGGAGAAATGCCCTCCTCGGGCGTCAGCAGCTCGACTTCGGCGGTGGTGTCTGACAGGGGGCGAACGATCGCCTCGCGCGGTGGGCGAGTGGACCGGACCTTGACCTTCAGATGCCATTCCTCGCGCGACGTGAACGGCTCATCCCCAAGCCAGTTGATTTCGCGCACGGGTACTGTACGGGTTGCCAGCATTTCCTTGGGGCCGACAACCACCTGCTTCTTGTCCACGTCCAGCTTGACGACATAAAGCGGTTCGCTCAGGCCGCCAATGCCAAGCCCGCGCCGTTGGCCAATCGTATAGTGGATTACGCCGTTATGCTGTGCCAGCACACGACCGTCGGCATGGACGATCTCGCCGGGTTCAGCCGCACCGGGGCGCAGTTTTTCGATCACGCTGGCATAGTTGCCATTGGGCACGAAACAGATGTCCTGACTATCGGGTTTGTCGGCCACGGCCAGCCCGTATTGCGCCGCCATCTCGCGCGTCGCGTCTTTCGAGGGCAGGTGGCCCAGCGGAAACCGCAGGAAATCCAACTGATCGGGCGTCGTCGAGAACAGGAAATAAGACTGATCGCGGTTCGCATCCTCGGCGCTGTGCAATTCCGGGCCGTTCGGGCCCATCTTGCGCTGAATATAGTGACCGGTGGCCATGCAGTCAGCCTCAAGGTCCTTGGCGGTTTCCAGCAGGTCCTTGAACTTTACCCGCTCATTGCAGCGGATGCAGGGCACCGGGGTGGCGCCCGCCAGATAGCTGTCGGCAAACTCGTCGATCACCGCGTCCTTAAAGATGTTCTCATAGTCCAGAACGTAGTGCGGAAAGCCGCGTTCTTCCGCTACGCGCCGCGCATCGTGAATGTCGATCCCTGCACAGCACGCGCCTTTCTTAGCCAGCGCCGCACCATGGTCATACAACTGCAGCGTCACACCCACGACGTCATAGCCCTGATCGGCCAGATGTGCCGCCACAACAGAACTGTCCACACCGCCGGACATGGCCACAACCACCCGCGTTTCCGACGGGGGTTTAGCAATGCCAAGCGAGTTCAGCGGTGTCTCGGTATCGAGGGCCATGACGATTCCAGTGCGGATTAAGAAAGACCGGCAGAATATAGGAAAATTCTACACACTCTCAAGGGGTGGTTTCACCCAGCGTTAAGTACGCTGGCTTCAGCTTTGTCGCAGCAGAAAAGGTTATGAAGATGTATTTTCACAAAGTTGAAGGTCCGCGTTCTGTAACCCTGCCGGATGGCACGATTTTGTCGCGCGCAGACCTTCCTCCTGCGGACACGACACGATGGGTGGCGTCGCGAAAAATCGTTGTGGTTCGCGGCGTACTTTACGGCCTGATCACGCTGTCTGACGCAAAGTCACGGTATGGGTTGAGCGATGAGGAGTTCAATTCCTGGGTCTCGGCCGTTGCGGAGCATGGAAAAGACGCCCTGAAAGTGACGGCTTTAAAAAAATATCGACAACCTAAAGATGAAAGTGAATAAGTGATTCAACGGTAACGTCAGGTTAACCATTTTTGAGCAGGCTTAACCTAATTGGTACGTTGAACCGAATTGGAGCAGTAAATGCGTATACTTCTTGTCGAGGATGATCCCACTACGTCGAAAAGCATCGAATTGATGTTGACCCACGCCAACCTCAATGTCTATGCGACCGACCTCGGCGAGGAGGGTATCGATCTAGCAAAACTTTATGATTACGACCTGATCCTTCTGGACCTGAACCTGCCTGATATGAATGGGCACGAAGTATTACGTCAATTGCGCATTGCGCGGGTTGAAACCCCGATCCTGATCCTGTCTGGCGCTGACGACACCGAAAGCAAAATCAAAGGTTTCGGTTTTGGTGCTGACGACTACATGACCAAACCTTTCCACCGTGAAGAACTGGTTGCACGTATTCACGCAATCATTCGCCGATCAAAGGGCCATTCCCAATCCGTGATCCACACGGGCCGCGTCGCGGTGAACCTGGATGCCAAAACGGTTGAAGTCGAAGGCAAAGCCGTGCACCTGACCGGCAAGGAATACCAGATGCTAGAACTGTTGAGTTTGCGCAAAGGCACGACGTTGACCAAGGAGATGTTCTTGAATCACCTCTATGGCGGCATGGACGAACCCGAACTCAAGATCATCGACGTCTTTATCTGCAAGCTCCGCAAGAAACTCAGCAACGCGACGGGCGGTGAAAACTATATCGAGACAGTTTGGGGCAGGGGATACGTCCTGCGAGACCCACAAAGTAACAGAATGGTCGACAGGCGGGTGGCGGTCGGTGCGTAACCCGGATTTTGAAATCTGGCCGTTGGTTCAGAGCGATACCTTCAGTCTGTGAACGGCACGTCTGGACGTGAGAATAACCTCGCCCTATCACTGAGTTCCAAGATTACGTGACAGGGCGAGGGCATGAGCGATTCAACACCAGTATCCGAGCTGACAGAAGCACAGGCCCGATCCGAGCTTGCACGGCTGGCCCCGCTGATTTTACAGGCCAACACACTGTACCACTCGGAAGACGCACCCGAGATTTCGGACGCCGAGTACGACAGCCTCAAACAGCGAAACGCTGAGATTGAACGCCGCTTTCCGCACCTGAAAAGAACGGACAGCCCATCCGACCAGGTAGGTGCCCGACCTTCTGACGGGTTTTCTAAGGTCTCCCACGCCGTCCGAATGATGTCTCTTGGAAATGCGTTCAGCGAAGAAGATGTCGTCGATTTTGACCGCTCAGTTCGCAAATATTTGGGTTTGTCGGATACGCAGCCGCTGTCCTTTACTGCGGAGCCAAAAATAGATGGTCTGTCTCTATCGCTCCGATACGAAAAGGGAATTTTGGTTCAGGCAGCGACCCGAGGGGATGGAGAGGTCGGCGAAAACGTGACAGCAAATGCGCGTACGATTTCCGATATTCCCCAGAGCGTATCAGATGCTCCCGATATTCTTGAGGTCCGGGGCGAAGTTTACATGTCTCACAAGGATTTTGAGGACCTGAATGCACGTCAGGAGGCTTTGGGTGACAAACTTTTTGCCAACCCACGCAACGCGGCTGCCGGATCTCTCAGGCAACTGGATTCGGCAATCACCCAGTCGCGCCCGCTCAGGTTTTTTGCCTATGCATGGGGCGAATTGTCCGATCCTTTGGCCGACACGCAAATGGGCGCAATTGAACGATTGGCAGGTTTCGGGTTTTCGACCAATCCACTGACCGCCGTTTGTGACACCAAGGACCAGATCCTGAACCACTACCGAAGTATCGAAGCGCAGCGCGCAACGCTTGGGTATGATATTGATGGCGTCGTTTACAAAGTAAACGACCTGTCTTTGCAATCTCGGCTTGGATTCAGGTCCACGACACCCAGATGGGCAATTGCTCATAAGTTCCCAGCAGAACTCGCATGGACCCGGCTTGAGGCGATCGACATTCAGGTTGGCCGAACAGGGGCGCTTAGCCCGGTCGCGCGCCTGCATCCGGTAACGGTCGGCGGTGTCGTCGTATCGAATGCGACGCTCCACAACGAAGACTACATCGTCGGGCGCGACGCCAAGGGTGGGATCATCCGGGACGGCAAGGATTTTCGCATCGGCGACTGGGTTCAGGTTTACCGAGCAGGTGATGTCATTCCCAAACTTGCGGATGTCGACATTTCGAAACGCCCGACTGACGCAGAACCTTATGTGTTCCCAACGACTTGCCCAGAATGCCAAAGCGACGCGGTTCGCGAGGAAGGCGACGCCGTAAGGCGCTGTACAGGAGGCATAATCTGCCCGGCCCAAGCCGTTGAGAAGCTGAAGCACTTTGTCTCGCGTAAGGCATTCGACATCGAAGGTCTGGGTGCCAAACAAATTGAGATGTTTTATGACGACCCGGACCTTCCGGTCAGAACCCCGGTTGATATCTTCACCCTGCAAACCCGCGACGCCGCTAACTTAAACAAGCTGGCGAACCGCAAGGGCTGGGGCGCGCAAAGCGCTGGTAACCTGTGGGCTGCGATTGATGAAAAGCGGGACATACCGTTCGGACGTCTTTTGTTTGCGCTGGGCATCCGCCACATGGGCGAAGCCGCGTCAAACCTGATCGCCAACCATTATGGGTCCTGGGACGAGTTCGAAGAAGCCATCACCGCCGCCGCGGATTTTGTCGGTCCTGAGTGGGAAGAATTGCTGGCCATTGACGGGATCGGAGAGATCATGGCCCGCGCATTAGTTTCAGCATTTGCCCAAAATGCCGAGCGGTCCAGCATCGACGCTCTGGTGGCGCAGTTGGACGTACAGAAAGCAACTAGACCCGACACCTCTGGTAGTCCTGTGGCTGGCAAAACGGTTGTCTTCACCGGCACACTGGAAAAAATGACCCGCGCCGAAGCCAAGGCACGGGCCGAATCCCTGGGTGCGAAAGTATCCGGCTCGGTCAGTAAGAAAACCGATTTGCTCGTGGCTGGACCGGGCGCTGGATCAAAGGCAAAAAAGGCGGCGGAATTGGGTATCCAAACGCTGGACGAAGACGGCTGGCTGACCTTGATCGGCGCGTCATGAGCGGAAGGCCCGAAGTCCTGTTCCCACTGTTTGCCGGGCTAGAAACACTGGAAGGAGTGGGTCCCAAGACCGCGCAAACCATGGTGCAGGCCGGGGTTGAAACACCCCGAGATGTGCTTTTCGGTTTGCCTTATGCAGTGATAGATCGACGTAAAAGGGATACGATCCAGGGCGCTGATCTCCCGACAACCTTGACGGTTGAGGTGACGGTGGGACCGCATAGACCGCCGCGCAATAAGGGTGGTGCCTATCGTGTTCACGTCGAGGATTCGCAGGCAGATTTCCAATTGGTTTTCTTCCATGCACGCGGAGATTACTTGAAAAAGGTTCTGCCCGAAGGATCGCGACGGGTGATATCGGGCAAACTAGAGCTGTTCGACGGCATGGCCCAGATGGTTCACCCCGATTATATGCTTCCGTTGGAAAACGCCTGCGACATACCGGAGTTTGAACCGGTCTATCACCTGACTCAGGGGATAACGCAAAAGACGGCTTACAAAGCAGCTCGTAGCGCATTGTCCCATGCGCCTGAACTGGCTGAATGGATTGATCCGGCGCAAGTCACCAAACAAGAGTGGCCTGACTGGGCGACCGCAGTCAAAGCGGCCCACAACCCGCAAGGCGCGGATGATGTCGCAAGCCATGCCCCTGCAAGACAACGCTTGGCTTATGATGAGTTGTTCGCTCATCAGATGACCCTCGCTTTGGCCCGGCAACGGGAACGAAAGGCGAGGGGCGTTGTCAGTGTTGGAACAGGCGCGCTTCAATCCAAGGTTCTGGCGAGCCTTCCGTACAAGCCAACTGGTGCGCAGATGCGGGCGATTGATCAGATCGCTGCGGATATGGCCTCGGACGCGCGGATGAATCGTCTGTTGCAGGGGGATGTCGGTGCCGGCAAGACGCTGGTGGCATTCATGGCGCTGCTGGTCGCGGTCGAGGCCGGAGGGCAGGGCGTGATGATGGCTCCGACCGAGATACTTGCCCGTCAACATCTTGAAGGGCTGCGCCCCCTTGCCGAAGAGGCCGGAATTGTTCTGGAGATACTGACAGGACGCGATAAAGGGGGCGAACGGCGCAACAAATTGGATGCATTAAAAAAGGGTGACATTCAAATTCTGGTCGGAACCCATGCGGTCTTCCAAAATGACGTAGAATTTTGCGACTTGCGACTGGCGATCGTGGATGAACAGCACCGATTTGGTGTTCGGCAAAGGATGGAACTGTCCGAAAAAGGGCGTGGAGCCGATGTATTGGTGATGACGGCAACGCCAATCCCGCGCAGTCTGGCTTTGGCCCAATATGGCGATATGGACGTGTCCGTTCTGGATGAAAAGCCTCCGGGCCGCAAACCCATCAAGACGGCTGTTGTCAGCACAGACCGTATGGAAGAAGTGATCACTCACCTGCGACGGGCGATAGACGAGGGGCGGCAATGCTATTGGGTGTGCCCGCTGGTTGACGAGTCCGAAGTATCGGACCTCACAGCCGCTGAAGAGCGTTTCAAGCGGTTGCGAGCAATTCTCGGGGATAACGTGGTGGGTTTGGTGCATGGCCAAATGCCACCGGCAGACAAAGACGCCGCCATGAAAGCGTTTCAGGAAGGTCAGACCAAGGTTCTGGTCGCAACCACTGTTATCGAAGTCGGCGTAAACGTTCCCAACGCCACCATCATGGTCATTGAGCGCGCCGAGATCTTCGGTTTGGCGCAATTACACCAACTGCGAGGCCGTGTCGGTCGTGGAGTAGCGGATTCGACCTGCTTGTTGATGTACCAACCCCCGCTGAGTGAGGGCGGGCGCAAACGTCTGGAAGTATTGCGTGAAACCGAGGATGGATTTCGGATATCCGAAACAGATCTGCAGATGCGCGGCGCCGGAGACCTTATTGGGACGGCCCAATCCGGGTTGCCCAAATTTCGGATCGCTGATCTTGAGCGGCAAGCCGGTCTGATGGCCATCGCGCAAACGGATGCCAGAGCTTTCCTAGCGAAAGACCCAAAACTAAGCTCGGACAGGGGGCAAGCGGTGCGTGTTCTTCTGTGGCTGATGAAGCAGGATCAGGCGATCCGTTTGATTTCAGTTGGTTAGAGAAAAATTTACCGTTAGTTCACAAATGTTCTCAAAAAGTTCTTTACCGACTCAATGAAATGTGAGAACAAAAGGTCAACAAAGGATTAAAGCTCTGACCGGAGGTGACCCATGTTGACCCAGATAAAGACCGCCATCACCCGCTCGCAATCTACGCTTTTGCAGGATGCAGCCGGTGCCGTTTCTTTGGTGGTTATTCTGATGGTTGCCCTCCACCTGCCCGGAGCGTTCTAACCTTTTCTGCCTGCGATCTCGTGCCGACCAAACCCGCGCTGTCATCCCCATATCAGTCAAGGGTGACCTGCCTGTCCCAATTCCCTTGAAGGGGCCTTGCCTCGGCCCCGTGCGGACCTCCGGACCCACACGAGAAACGCACATCCTGCCGCCGCCCTTTCCGCCCGGAAGGTGCGGCGGTTTTTTTTACAATTGCCCGGTTTTCATAATTTCCAGAATCGCCGACAGAACAGAGTTCACGGCGACAGAGGCCAATATCATCCCCATGACACGGCTTATAATCGCGGCACCAGAATGTCCAATCAGCCGAATGATAGGCTCGGCCAGCAGCATAAGCACAAATGCAATGGCCACGACCGAAATCATGACAAGTGCCGTAATTCCCTGGTCGGCAACGCTGTATCTGTTGTTGTCCGTCAAAATTACGATGGCCAACATAGCACCGGGCGAGGCCAAAGACGGAACCGCCAGCGGAAAAATGGCCGGGTTGTGCTGGTGCATCTGGTCTTTGATATCTTCCTCGGCGGCGCGTTGTTCAGTGTCCTGCTTGCTTTCGCCAAAAATCATGGTCATCGCGAACAGGAACAGAATAATGCCGCCTGCAACCTGAAATGAGTTCAGCCCGATATCCAGCGCCTCAATCAGCAATTGCCCGAAGACTAGAAAGAACAGAAGAATTCCAGCGCTGATAATTGATGCAACCAACGCCATTTTGCGCCTTGCTGCAGCCTCCAGCCCGGCGGTAACGGCAATGAAAACGGGGATCGTGCCGATGGGATCAATCACAACCCAAAGCGTAACGAAATGTTCCAGCAAGTTGTTCAAGTCACAAACTCCCCCTGATTTCGCAGGAGGTTAGACTGAATTGCCGGAAAAAACTATGGTTACGCGCAGTTTGCCTGTTCAGCCTGTTCCATCGCTTCGGCCGTTGCGTCCAAAGCAAGTAGAATCGAAGCATGTCGGTTCTTGTATTCGCGGGCAGGCATCAAAACCTCCAACCCGTCAAACGGGGCGTCAGGGGCAGGGCCATCCTTTTTGAGCATATCGGCCAGTTGATCGCGCGCCGTTTCTATCTGCGCTCTGGTTGCCCCGATAACAGCGCCCCCAACAACGGCGGCCGATGCCTGACCCAAGGCACAGGCTTTCACATCCTGCCCAAATTCCGCAACACGCCCATCCTGAACCTTGACATCAACGGTCACAGTCGATCCGCAAAGAGGCGAGCGTTTCTTCACCGTCGCGTCCGGATTCTCAAGCCGGTCCAAATGGGGAATATCCGAAGCCAGCGCCAGAATTCGGCCAGAGTATAACTTAATCAGGTCATTATCGCCGGACATGGCTTTCCCTCGTTGATTGTTCCTCATACATAGTGAGCATCCACCCGGATGCAAAAGGTTTTTATGATGCAAGCAAGCGCCACATTCGACCCGACCACTTTGAAATATAACGATGCGGGACTTATCCCTGCCATTGCTCAGGACGAAACTTCGGGCGAAGTTCTGATGATGGCGTGGATGAATGCAGAAGCCGTTGAAAAAACGCTGGAAACGGGCCGCGTCACCTATTGGTCGCGTTCACGTCAGTCCTTTTGGATCAAAGGAGAAAGCTCTGGCCACACGCAGGAGTTGGTGGATTTCCGTGTGGATTGTGACCGCGATTGCTTGCTTGTTCTCGTTCATCAGACCGGCCCGGCCTGCCACACAAATCGGCGGAGCTGTTTTTATACTGCCGTTCGGGAAGGTGACGAGATCGAACTAATGTCGCCTATGACATAAACCCACCATCGCCCTTATATCCGCCGGGCTTTGGCCCTCGGCGCGGTACTTTGCGATCGCGCGCGCATCGTCACGTTTTGCTAGTCGTTTGCCGGTGTCATCACGGATCAATTTGTGATGATGGTAAACCGGAGAGGTCAAGCCAAGCAGAGACTGCAACAGAATGTGGATCCGTGTTGCCTCAAACAGATCCTGCCCGCGCACCACGTGGCTAACGCCCTGTTCCGCGTCATCCAATACAACGGACAGGTGGTATGAAGTGCCCATATCCCGCCGGGACAAAACGACGTCACCGATCGTTTCGATCATTTCTTGCCCGCTGAAAGTAATCCACCCGGTTTCACCTTCAGGCCCCACTCCATCTTCTTGAAACCCTGCTGATTCTCCAAACAAATCAACTGTTCGATGCACCGCCGCTTCCATGTCTAATCTCAGCGGTACTGTTCGTGGCATCGGTCCGGTTCTATCCGATTTTTTCCGGCATGTACCCGGGTAGATTATGCCATCAGGCCCAAGCAAAGGGGCACCTTCCTGCGGTGCCCCAACTGCTGCAGCAATATCGCGGCGATTGCACGTACAAGGATAAAGCAAACCATTATTCCAGAGCGTTTCAAGGGCGTGCTCATACACATCCAGCCGCAAAGATTGTCTCATAACCGGCGTAGGCCAAGTAATTCCAAGCCAGTGTAAATCGTCGAAAATCCGGGTTTCCCATTGCGGACGCGAACGTGCGCGGTCGATGTCTTCTATCCTGAGAAGAAATGAACCCTCATGCGACGTGGCCATATCGCAGGCCAAAAGCGCCGAATACGCATGTCCAAGATGCAGGGGGCCCGTCGGAGAGGGCGCAAACCTAGTTACGAATGTCACGACTTTTCAACAATATAGACATCTGATTTGAGGTCCATGCCCGGCAGATGAGGGCCATGCTCACGAAACAGCAGGCGCGTCGCCCCCATGTCCAGCCAATCGTTCAGCCGACAGGTATAGGTGTGATCTGCAAGTGTGTGATCATTGAATGAAAATGCCAGAAGACCCCCTTTGGGCAAAGCATTCATCAACAGATCAAATGTCTCGGGCGGGGCGGCGCCGACGCTGATGACACCAATGGCGGCAATCGCCTTGTACGCACCTTGCTGCAAAGGGTTTGGATCGGACAGATCGAACGTCGACAACCGTCTGTAAACCCCCTTGGCCTCGGCGCCTTCTAACATCTTTGGTGAAGGGTCTACGCCGTCGATGACCCTGAATCCAACCGAGTGCAGCGCCTCGCCGGACAAACCAGTGCCACAGCCATAGTCCAGAACAGGCGTCTGAGCTTCGGGCATATGCGACCAAAGCGCCTCGGCAACGCGACCGGGAGTGACATAGCCATGGGCAGCCACTTCGGAATCGTATGACGACGCCCATTTCTGATAGTGCGCGCGCGTGGCTTCGGGTGTGTCCAGCCCATACGCATCTTTTAGGTAATCGTCGTTCATGCCCGTATGTTAGGCCGCTGACACGGGCTGCGTCCAGTCAGCAATGTGACAGCCACTTGGACCACTCGACCTTGGCACGGTCTGTGTAGGCCTTGTAACGGTCTTTCCGCCCTCGGCGGCCCCCTTTGAGGCCATCAACAGGACGAAACAGGCCGAAATTTACGTTCATGGGCTGAAACGTCTTTGCTTCGGCCCCGCCTGTAATGTGGTGAATCAAGGCACCCATGGCGCTGTCCTGCGGGACCGTCGGCATATCCTGCCCAAGGATTTCCGCGGCGGCCAGACGCCCCGCCAGCAATCCCATGGCCGCGCTTTCCACATAACCCTCAACACCAGTGATTTGCCCGGCAAATCGAATGTTGGGCTTGGACTTCAACCGCATTTGCGAATCCAAAAGCGTGGGCGAATTGATGAAAGTGTTCCGGTGGATACCGCCCAGACGCGCGAAGCTTGCATTTTCCAGACCAGGGATCATCCGGAACACCTCAGTCTGAGCGCCGTATTTCATCTTGGTCTGAAAGCCTACGATGTTGAACAACGTACCAAGCGCGTTGTCACGCCTAAGCTGAACAACCGCATGGGGTTTCACATCAGGCTGATGCGGGTTGGTAAGGCCGACTGGTTTCATAGGGCCATGTCGGAGAGTCTCGCGCCCGCGTTCAGACATAACCTCAATCGGCAGGCAGCCGTCGAAATAGCCAGCAGTTTCGCCTTCGTGAAACTCGGTCTTTTCGGCGGCCAACAGCGCATCAATGAACGCCTCATACTGTTCCCGATCCATTGGACAATTCAAATAGGCGGTCCGCTCTTCCTCGGTCTCGCCTTTGTCGTATCGCGATTGCATCCACGCTTTGCTCATGTCGATGCTGTCTGCATAGACGATTGGTGCAATCGCGTCGAAAAACGCCAACGAGTCCGCTCCGGTTTCCGCGCGGATCGAATCTCCGAGGGCTGTCGAAGTCAAAGGCCCCGTCGCAAAGATCCATTTGCCATCATCGGGCAGGGCGGTCACTTCCTCTTCCGAGATCTGCACACGGTCATGCGACTTGAGCTTTGCGGTCACGGCCTCGGCAAACGGGTCGCGATCCACGGCAAGCGCACCACCGGCTGGCAAGCGGTGTGCATCAGCCGTGGTCATGATCAAACCGTTTGCCGCGCGCATTTCCCAATGCAGCAGCCCAACCGCGTTCTGCTCGTCATCGTCCGATCGGAACGAGTTCGAGCACACCATCTCGGCCAGGTTACCGGTTTGATGCGCAAAGGTGCCAACTTTGGGCCGCATTTCGTGGATGACCACGTCAACGCCCATTTCCGCTGCTTGCCAAGCTGCTTCGGACCCGGCCATGCCGCCGCCCACGATATGCAATGTCTGTGTCATGTGCTGCCACATAGGGCAGAGCGCACGCCAACGCAAACGACTGTTGATCAGGGGAAAGAAAAAGGGGAGGTTTTTTGGGATCGCCGCTGCGGGAATGTCAACGCCAGTGAGAGAAACCAGCTCGGAGGGACCTTCCGCCCACGGCGACCCAAAAGTTTAAGCAAGGCCTTAGCCTTGTCTCAGCATTGCCACAGTGTCGCCCTTTTGAAAAGTCCAAAAATACGAACAGTGGCGAAAAAGGTTTAATATCGTCGCCTTATTGATCCCAATTTGGCGGCCTTTTTTCGATAAATGCAGATATTCCTTCTTCGGTATCCCGATGCAGCATATTTTGTGCCATTACCTCACCCGTATAGGCATAGGCTTGTTCGATCGGCATATCCAACTGCTGATAGAAGGCCTGCTTCCCGATTTTCACCGCTGATCCAAGCTTGGTCGCCAGTTGATCTGCCAGCGCCTGTGTCTCGTGCTCCAGCAGCATTTCTGGTGCCACGCGATTGACCAGACCCAGTTCAGACGCCCGTTCCGCCGAGATGAAGTCGCCTGTTGTCAGCATTTCGAAAGCACGCTTTCGCGGGATATTGCGGCTGAGGGCCACCATCGGCGTTGAACAAAACAAACCGATATTCACACCGTTGACACCAAACCGCGTCCCTTCGGCAGCAACCGCCAGATCGCAACTGGCAACCAATTGGCAGCCCGCTGCCGTCGCAATCCCATGTACCTGTGCAATAACAGGCTGAGGAAGAGATTGGATCGACAGCATCATTCGGGTGCATTGGGCGAACAAATCCAGAAAATAGGCCTTTCCGCCATCTTCAGCCTGACGACCAGCGGTCATCTGCTTTAGATCGTGGCCAGCGCAAAACCCTTTCCCGGCCCCGGAAAGGATAACGACGCGAATTGAACTGTCCTCTCGAAGCGCATCAAATTCCGCCTGCAGAGCGGCCAGCATCTCCTCGCTGAGGGCATTCAGGCGATCCGGCGCGTTCATCTTCAGCCTGGCAACGGCACCTGTGTCGCCACGTTCCAGAATTCCCATCTTGCCCTCCGATCTGATGTGAGGCCAACTCTAGGTCGGCAATTCGAGGAGGGGAAGTATGTCGTTGGTTTTGAACCGCGAAGAGCTGTCGGATTACATGGCGCAGGTGTTTCCGCAGGTACAGGATGACTTTGTCGTTGAAGACGTGACAAAAGATACGATTGTCATGCGACTGGTCGTCGGGGACAGGCACCTGAGGCCGGGCGGAACCGTATCGGGGCCCTCGATGTTCGGCTTGGCCGACGTCTGCGTTTACGCACTCATCCTTGCGCGAAAGGGGCGATTGTCCCTTGCGGTTACAACAGGATGCTCGATGGATTTCATGCGCAAACCAGATGGAGACAAGGACATGATTGCCCGTTGCAGGTTGCTAAAGCTTGGAAGGACTTTGGCGGTCGGGGATGTGCTTATGTATTCGGTAGGTTCGGACAAGCCGGTTGCCCGGGCCACAATGACGTATTCACTTCCGCCGGAAGGGTCTTCTGCCGAATCTTTTGGATAAAAAATGGCCGGGCGAGCCCGGCCAAGGAAGAGGTCCCTTATGGGACTGGGGAAAACCTATCCGTGCCAGAACGGACGATTGATCTCGCGGTCTGCCTGATGGCGGGTCAGCCCGACATCACGCAGCATCCGATCATCCAGTTTTGACAAATTGACCCTGCTGCGGCGTTGACGTTCCCACTTGGTGACAGTCGCCGCAAACCGCACGGCCAGCGCAGCGATCAAAGGCAGCCGAGGGCTGTCGTTCAGCAGCAAAAGGGCGGGGGTGTGCATTGCGCGTGTCATAGTGGGTATCCTTTCAATTGTATTGACACAAACGTAATATGTTCGGTATGTGTGATTGATACATTTCCAATTGTGTCGAAATCAAAGGAAGAATTGTAATGGATACAATTTGGCCGGAGTCACTGCCAAAATCCAAAGGCCCCAAGTATACATTGGTGGCCGACACAATTCGAAAAGCCATTGATAACAAGTTACTGGACGTCGGAGCCAAGCTTCCACCGGTCCGTGAATTGGCGTATCGGTTACAAATCACGCCCGGGACCGTTGCACGAGCATACACGATTCTGACTGATGAGGGATTGTTACAAGCCGAAGTTGGGCGTGGTACATTCGTGGCCCCTCCGAAATCACCGATTCTGGACGATGTCTGGGCGCGGCAGTTGCATCTGCGGGACGACAAATACAATGCCAATGTCAGTTTGTTCAGCCCGCGTTTGGCAGATGTGGGGCAGGTGACCCTTATCCGGGAATGCCTTAACAAGGTTTCGCAGGCAGATCCGGGGCTGTTCCTGAACTATCCGACCCGCGACGCCTATCAACCCGTACGACAAACTGTGGTCGAATGGTTGTCGGACCTGCCGTTGGGGGCGCTGTCACATGACGACATTGTACTGACACATGGCGGCCAGAACGGGCTTTGCCTTGTGTTTCAAACTATCTTGCGTGGCCCTAAACCTGTCGTTCTGGTCGAAGACCTTTCCTATGCTGGGTTTCGGCGCGCGGGAGAGTTGATGCGTGCCGAAGTCGTCGGCGTGAAAATGGACAAGTGGGGAATTGATCCCCAAGCCATGGAACAAGTTTTGCGCCAAACCGCCGCGCAGGCCGTTTGTGTTTCGCCCGAGGTGCAGAATCCAACCGGCGCTCATGCTCCGCTGGAGCGGCGCAAGGAAATCGTGGAAGTCGCCCGCCGCTTTGATCTGCAAATCATCGAAGACGACTGCTATCGCATGGGCGATGCCCGCGAACCCAGCTACCGCGCACTAGCACCGGAACGCGGGTGGCATGTGTCGTCAATCTCAAAAACGCTGACACCGGCATTGCGGGTTGGCTTTGCGATCGCGCCGCGGGAACGAAGTGTCGATCTGCGTCGATCTGCGGAATACGGGTATTTTGGCCTTGCACAGCCTCTGGCGGAATTGACTCGGTTACTGTTGTCAGACCCAAGAACCCGACGGATCGCAAAGGATGTGCGCCTGAAAATGGGCGAATACGTGCGCGTGACTGTCAACGCTCTTGGCGGTTTCGACCTGAGCTGGGCGCCGGATGTGCCATTTGTCTGGCTGAATTTGCCATCAGGCTGGCGCGCGGCCGCATTCAGCCGCGCTGCCGAGCGGGAAGGCATACAACTGAGGTCGGCCGACGAGTTCGCATTGCGCGACGGTCGCGCCCCAAACGCGGTGCGCATTGCAATGAACGGCCATGTCTCTCTGGAACGGTTTGAAGAGGCAATGCAGCGGCTGAGATCCCTGTTGGACAATCCACCCGAGCAAATCAGCGTTTAATCATGGGGTAAAATAATACCTATTTTTCAAATCGTTGTTATTAAACAATTTTATTAGACTTAACGTTGTTGACGTGCACCACGCACCCCTCTAAATACGCTCCATCGAATTCGGGCCGCTCTGTCTTGGGGCGGTCTTTCACATCAAACAGGACTATCCTGCCATGAAAACCTTTTCTGCAACACCTGCAGACATCGACAAGAAATGGATCCTGATCGACGCCGAAGGCGTTGTTCTGGGTCGTCTTGCCTCGATCGTCGCCATGCGCCTGCGTGGCAAGCACAAAGCGTCGTTCACACCCAACATGGACATGGGCGACAACGTCATCGTGATCAACGCTGACAAAATCCAGATGACCGGCAAGAAGCGCGAAGAGAACTTCTACTGGCACACGGGTCACCCGGGCGGCATTAAATCCCGCACCAAGCAGCAGATCCTCGAGGGTGCACACCCCGAGCGCGTCGTGACCCAAGCGGTCAAGCGCATGCTGCCGGGCAACCGTCTGGCGCGTCAGCAGATGACCAACCTGCGCGTTTATGCCGGTGCCGAGCACCCTCATGAGGCGCAAGCGCCCGAAGTTCTGGACGTTAAGTCCATGAACAAGAAAAACACCCGGAGCTAATGACCGATGGCTGATCAGATCAATACTCTCGAAGAGCTGAGCGCCGTCGCAGGCGTTGAAACCGTGGCCGAAGAAGTCATCGCACGTGAGCCCGTGCGTGACGAGCTGGGCCGCTCCTACGCCACCGGCAAGCGTAAAGACGCTGTTGCCCGCGTTTGGATCAAGCCGGGTTCCGGCAAGGTCACCGTCAACGGCAAAGACCAGGACAAGTACTTCGCTCGTCCCGTTCTGCAGCTGATCCTGCGCCAGCCTTTCCAGGTTGCCGGTGTAGAAGGTGAGTTCGACGTTGTTGCAACCGTCAAAGGCGGTGGCCTGACCGGTCAAGCCGGCGCGGTCAAGCACGGCATCTCGAAAGCACTGCAACTCTATGATCCGTCGCTGCGTGGCGCACTGAAAGCCGCTGGCTTCCTGACCCGCGACAGCCGCGTTGTGGAACGTAAGAAATACGGTAAGCGCAAAGCGCGTCGTTCGTTCCAGTTCTCGAAGCGTTAATCGCTGCGGATATCGAATTGGAAAGGGCTCGCGTCTGCGAGCCCTTTTTCTTTGGAACGGTTATTCTTCGTAGACTTTTTTCCAGACGCCGTTGTCAACAACACTGACATAGACGGTATCCGCACCCTGGTGATCGTCGGGACCGTAGGTGATCTCATTCCCAACCAACTCATCTGTGTAGTTCAACGACTCCATCGCGGCGATAAAGCTGTCATGCGTCAGATCGGGCCCTGCGGCTTCCAGCGCTTTGACCATCATTTCAGCCGCTGCGTAGCCAAGCATCGAAAATCCTACAGGGTCTTCACCGGTTGCGGCTTTGTATTCCTCGATAAAGGCGGCCGGGGCAGGTTCCTCCGCACGCGCCCACAGGTCCTGCCACGAGGCGGCGGCATAAAACCCGTCGGTCACTCCGCCAGGTACCTGAGCGACCACGGTCAGGAAACTGGCCGACGTTCCGAGGAATTTCATATCCTCCAAGCCCATCTTCTTGGCTGTTCCGACGACCGTGATCACCTGACGGACCCCCAAGGCCATCGTTACAATGTCGCAGCCTTCTTCCTTGAGCTTGCTCAGCGATCCCACAAAATCGGTTTCATCAGGCTTGTGCGTTGTTTCAGCGGCGAATTCAATTCCGGCTTCTTCGGCACCGGCCTTGCTGCCTTCAAGAATTTCTTCGCCGAAATCCGTGGGCAGGTACATCGTGCACACCTTTTGCGACCCGAACTGGTCGGCGATGTATTTCACACCCACACGGCTTTGGTCATAGTAAGTCGAGAAGGACGTGAATTTGTTCTTCATCGGCTCTTGCAACATCTGACGCGCGGCGGTCAAAGGGGCAACGTTTGGAATACCTTTTGGATCCAACAGCTTGAACCCTGCAAGGTTCATAGGTGTGCCCAATGATTGCATCATCGCAAAGACCTTGTCCCGGTTCAGCAACTTGTTATAGCCCTGCATCGCGCGCGGCATCTGATAACCGTTGTCTTCAACGACAAACCGGATCGTGCGCCCGTGCACGCCACCTTCGGCATTCACGCGATCAAACACCACGTTGGCCCCCTTGGTGGACGGCACACCAACCGCAGCGAAAATACCGCTCAGATCATTGACCGATCCGATGACGATCTCATCATCTGTCACGCCCTGAGTTTGCGCGCTGGCGAATGTCGCCGAAGCGGTCAGCGCAGTGGCTGCAGCCATCCCTTTGATCAGAGTCCTCATATTTTTCCTCCCTTTGGGTAATCCCTTGTCTATTTGTACATGTCTTCAATAAGGTGCCCGTGTTTCTTTTCGACAAAGCTGCGCTTAAGTTTCATGGTCGCAGTAAGTTCATCGTCATCTGCTGTCAGCAAAACGTCGATTAGACGAAAATCCTTGATCTGTTCTACGCGCGCGAACTCTTTGTTGACCTCTGCAACTTCTGACGCGATCTGATCCTTCACATCGACTGCTGCACACAAAGATGCAAAGTTAGAGAACGGAATTTTTCGATCCTGCGCGAACTTCTCGACGTTTTCCTGATCTATCATAATCAGCGCGGTCAGGAACTTTCGCTTGTCACCGATCACCACTGCGTCCGAAATATAGTGGCTGAATTTCAGTCGGCTTTCGATCTCGGCCGGGGTGATGTTCTTGCCGCCTGCGGTAATGATGATGTCCTTTAACCGGCCTGTGATGGAAACGTAGCCTTCCTTGTCAATCTGCCCCATGTCACCGGTTTTCAGCCAGCCATCGGCCGTGAATGTCTCGGCGGTTTTTGCGTTATTACGCCAATATCCCTGAAAGACGTTCAGCCCCTTGATTTGAATCTCACCTTCATCTGAGATGCGAACATCATTGCCGGGAACCGGTTTGCCAATCGTGCCGATCTTATTGTCCTCGATGGTATTCAGCGTCGCCAAGCCAGAGGTCTCCGTCATACCGAATCCTTCGACCAACGGCACACCAATGGCCCAATACCACTTGAGCAGATCGGTCGAGATCGGAGCGGCCCCACTACCGCCCCGCCGCATTTTGTCCATGCCGAGCATTCGGCGAAGGTTGCGCAGCACAAGGCGGTCCCACAGCCAGAATTTTGCAGCCACACCCGCAGGCACGGGTTGGCCAGACAGAATGTACTCTGCCCGGGCAAGCCCCGCCTTCAACGCCATCCCAAAAGCGGCACGACCAGCAGGGGTTGCATCCTGCGTCATGATCTGGACCTGAGAATATATTTTCTCCCAAACGCGCGGAACCGCGGTGAAGGTTGAAGGAGAAACCTCTTGCAGGTTCGAAAAGACAGTCTCGGGGCTTTCTGCGAAATTAACCACGCACTTAGCAGCCAATGGGAAATACACGGACACATCCCGTTCCAGGATGTGGCACAGCGGCAAGAAACACAGTTGCTCATCCGTTTCATGGGTCGGCAGAGAATTGGTGCCACACTCGATTGCCGCCAGAACATTTTCATGACTCAGCATTGCCCCCTTGGGGGCGCCCGTCGTACCCGATGTATAGACCAGCAGCGCCGTGTCCTGCGGTGATGCCAAGGCGATTTCGGCCTCGAACCGATCGGGTTCTTCGGCCTCGGCCTGACGCCCGATGTCGTATAGGGCGTCGATCATCATACAACGGTCGTGGTCCAGATCGTGCAGGCCCTCATCCTCAAGGATGATGACGTTCAACAGGCCGGGAACTTCGGTTTCAATTTCAAGGAATTTGTCCAGTTGCTCTTCATTCTCGACCACCAGAAACCGGCTATCGCTGTCATTCACCAAGTATTTCAATTGATTGGCGGAATCAGTCGTGTAGACCCCCGAAGCGATCCCGCCCACGCATTGAATTCCCATATCGAACCAGGCCCATTCCTTGCGGTCCTCGGACAGGATCGAGACAACCTCACCCCTTTGCAAACCCAGCTTTCGCAGGGCCAACCCGATCCACTTTGCGTGTTGCCAGTAATCTGCCCAGGAATAGGCTTTCCAGATGCCGAAGTCCTTTTCCCGATGCGCCGTGCGCGTTCCCAGATCGGCACAGCGTTTTTGGAATAGCTGGCTGATGGTCTGGCATTCGTCCACCAGAACGGGGCGTTGTCCGGGGGTGGCGTTGAATTGCACGCCGTTGATCTTGGTCTGAGGGGGCAGGGTGCTGATATTCATTCAACTCACCTCCAAGTCTTTCTGCGTTTCCAGCGGCGGTTTTCCCGCGCGCCTTCTTCCTGAACGCCCAAATAAAAATTCTGGATGTCTTCGGATTTCATCAAGACATCTGCGTCGCCATCCATCACGATGCGCCCGACCTCCATCACGTACCCATGATGCGCTAGCTCCAGCGCAGCGTTGGCGTTCTGCTCGACCAGCATCATGGTCATGTTCTGCTCGTCATTAAGGCGTTTTAGGATGCCGAAAATCTCCTGCACCAGTAGGGGCGACAGCCCTAGTGAGGGCTCGTCCAACAGCATGATCTTCGGGTTCGCCATCAGCCCACGCCCGATTGCCAGCATCTGTTGCTGTCCGCCCGACAGGGTTCCGGCCTCTTGATTGCGGCGCTCTTTGAGGATCGGGAAGTACGAAAACACCAGCTCGCGGTCATGGTCGATCTGTCCCTTATCCGTCGCCGTATAGGCCCCGAGGCTGAGGTTTTCATCGACCGTCAGAAGCGGAAACACTTCGCGTCCTTCGGGGACATGGACGATGCCTTTTTGCACGACCTTATGCGGCTCTGATCCTTGGATTTCGTCGCCGTCAAAGGTGATCTTGCCCTTTTCTGGGTCCATAACGCCTGACACGGTTTTCATCAGCGTCGTCTTGCCTGCACCGTTCGCGCCCAGGATCGACACGATCTGCCCGGGATGTACGTCCAGCGACACGCCGCGAATGGCCATGATCGGGCCATAGAAGCTTTCGATATTGCGAATGGTCAGGATCGGCGCGCTCATGAGGCTTTCCCCAGATAGGCTTCGACCACCGCCGGATGGGACTGCACTTGCGCCGGTGTCCCCAGCGCCAGCATCGAGCCATCGGCCATTGCCAACACCCGGTCAGACACGCCCGAGACCAGCCCCATGTCATGTTCCACCATCAGTACCGTGATCCCCATCTGCCGCCGGATATCGTCGATCCACCAGCGCATATCCGTTGTTTCCTCGACCGACAGGCCCGAGGCCGGTTCGTCCAGCAACAGCAGCTTGGGATCGGTGGCCAATGCGCGGGCTACCTCGACCACTTTGCGCACTCCGTAGGGCAGGCCCGAGATCATCTTGTCGCGATAGGCCTGCAGATCGAGGAAGTCGATGATCTCCTCGACCTTTTCGCGGTTTTCCAGTTCTTGCCGCCGAGCCGAAGGCAGGAACAGCACCTCGGACAGCAGGTTGGTTTTGCGGTGCCGATGCCGCCCGACCAGCAGGTTCTGCAACACAGTCGCATGTTCGAACAATTCGATATTCTGAAACGTCCGCGCCACGCCATACGCCGCCACGCCCGAGGGCTTGACCTGCAGCAGATCATACCCGTCAAAACGGATCGACCCGGCAAACGGATCGTAGAACCGCGAAATCAGGTTAAACACGGTCGACTTGCCCGCGCCGTTAGGGCCAACGATGGCAAAGACTTCGCCTTCCTCAACCGCAAAGGACAGGTCATTCACCGCCGTCAGGCCACCGAATTTCAGGGTCACGTTCTGGAACTCAAGCAAGCTCATCTCAGGCGCTCCGTCTTGAGGTAAGATTTCTGACGTTTGAACATGTCTTGGCGGTAGAAGGGGAACAGTTCGAACCATGTGCGGATTTTCAGCCATCGGCCATACATGCCCATCGGTTCGAACAAGATGAAGGCGATCAGAATCATGCCGAAGATGCCGAACTCAAGCCCTGGAATAGCAACGGTATTGCCGCCGAACAGAGCGCCCACATATTCCTTTGAGATCGACAGGAATTGCGGAAGGAACCCGATAACAACAGCACCCAGAAATGCGCCGTGGATCGACCCCAGCCCACCAATCACGATCATCATCAGCAGTTGAATCGAGATTACAACGCTGAAGGTTTCATTGTTGAACGCGCTCGAGAACATCCCCATCAGCGCACCCGCCCATCCAGTGACGGCGCAGGATAGCGCGAATGAGATCATCTTGGTCCGCGCGATATCAACACCCATCGCCTGCGCTGAAACTTCAGAGTCGCGCACCGCGATAAAGCTGCGCCCCAAAGGTGCACGCAGCAGATTGATATAGCCCAGCGTGACCAGAACCGTAACGCCCAAGACCAGCCAGAAGAATTGAACCGGGGTACCCCAACGGTCGATCGTCAGGCCAAAGATATCGACGCCTCCGATGAACTTACCGCCGACACCGCCCGTAAGAGGCTCGGCCAGTACGATCACGTCATCCATCAGAATCGACAGTGCCATGGTGAAGATCGCGAGGTAAATGCCGTGCAACCGCAGGGCAGGGATGGCGACCGTCACGCCCGCGATGCCGGTTAGGACACCGGCCAACGGGAAAGCGATCAGGAAGGGTACTCCGGCCTCGAGCAGGATGACATTGGCATAGCAGCCAAAAGCTAGAAACGCCGCGTGGCCCAGACTAACTTGCCCGGTGTGGCCCGTTAGCACCATCAGGCCTAGACCGGCGATGGCCCAGATCAGGACGTTCGTCAGCTCACCCAGATAAAAGTCGTCCAACCACCACGGGGCCGCCGCCACCACTGCCAGCAGAGCAAGGTAAAGGCCAAGCTGAAAGCCGTCTTTCCAAGGCCGGATATCCTGCATGTAATTGGTTTTGAAAACAATCCGCATATGCCTAGACCTTTTTGACCCGAACCTGACTGAACAGCCCGTTGGGGCGGAAGATCAGCACCGCCAGCAACAGCGCATAAGGTGCAATCTGGCTGTATCCTGCAGCGATGTAGCGGCTGGCAAAGGGCTCGATGACGCCGACGATCAACCCTCCGGCCAGCGCACCGGGCAGGCTGCCGAACCCGCCGATCACAGCCGCGGCAAACGCCTTGATCCCCAGCAGGCCCGTAGTTGGATCGACCGAACCTTTGGCGGCAAACAGGATACCCGCGATACCAGCGACCACGCCAGCCAGCCCCCAGATAAACCCCTGAACACGTTTGACGGGGATACCCATGTAATAGGCCGCCAACTGGTTTTGCGATGCCCCCTGCATGGCCAATCCCAGCTTCGTGCGGCTAAAGAAGATGTATAGCCCCCAGGTCAGCAAGACTGTGACGACGATAACCGCAACATCCTCCATCCCCAGCACGAGGCCGCCAAAACGGACCTCTTTCCCGGCCAAAGGGTTCTGCAGCGTTTGCGGCTCGTGCCCCCAGATCAAACCCGCGGCAAACCGGATCACGAAGCCCAATGCGATAGTCAGAATCACAACCGCCGTCTGGCTTTCACCGAACAGTCTTCGGATGATCAACCGGTCCAGCAAATACCCCAGCGCACCCATGATCCCCAACGAGATCGGCAACGCCATCCAGAAAGGAAGCCCCATATATTCGGTATTTGTAAGCCCGATGGTGACGAAAGCCCCCAGCATCATGAAATCGCCTTGCGCGAAATTCACAGCTTCGGTCGCCTTATAAATCAAAACAAAGCCAAGAGCGATCAGGCCATAGACACAGCCGTTCGCCAGCCCGCTGATCAACAGCTGAGCGTTATCCAAGTTCACCTCCCATTACCGGTTCAACCGGTATTTTTGGCGCTCCGAACCTCCTCCTTTGTTCAGAGCTTTGTTCTACTATGGCGCGATTATCACCTTGCCGTCACCCTTTTTCAGCGCATCCGCCAGACCCGTCACCACGTTCCTAAGAGGAAGCCGTTGCGATACATCCGTTTTCCAGCGACCGTCAGCGAAACGCGCCTGCACTTCACCAACAACGCGCATCTGATCCTCAGGCGGAGTCGAGGTCATCCATTTCGTCAACCAGAACCCTTCAATCTGCTTTCCCATAAAAATTAACTGGCCGGTCTGCGTCAGCGCCGGGGTTTCCGTGCTGAGCTTGCCATAACAAACCCAACGTGCACCGTTAGGCATGGCGCAAAAAATCTGCTCAGATATCTGGTCAGCAACTGCGTCCAGAAAAACCCGTGGCTTCAACTCAGAACTCAGCTTGGAAAATTTCTCCAGCATCATTGGATCCGAGGTAACCAGCACGTCGTGCGCTCCCAAGGATTTCAACGCTTCAACTGCATCTGCGCGACGAACGATCGCGATGGGCTTTAGCCCCAGGTCGCGCCCCAAGCTGCACATCAGCTTGCCTAACTGGCTGGTCGCCGCTGACACGATGAAGGTCTCACCCGAGTTCTTGGCGATGTCGACCATGGCCATGGCGGTCAGCGGGTTTACGATCTGTGCCGATCCATCCTCGTCACTGACATCTGGTCGAAGCGGAATACACATCAGCGCCTGTGTCACGACATATTCGGCCCAAGCCCCAGCGCCCGCCGCAATAAAAGCCACGCGTTTCCCGTGTAACGCCTCGGCGCCTGTGCCCGTTGCCACGACATCCCCACAGCCTTCGAACCCCGCTGCGGTCCCTTTGACACGTGGCTGGCCGTATTCACCTTTGATGAAATGGATATCCGACGGATTTACAGAAGAAGCCCGCAGCTTGATTAAAACCTGTCCGGGACCGGGTACCGGTACCGGTAGATCAGCTTCCGCAAGCCAATCGGCGGCATCATCAATGAATGGTCCTGACGCTGTGTCCGAATAGCCGTCATGCGTCTGAATGACTGCAAACATTTTAGAGGGCAGGGCGGCCATCGCAAATCCTCTTCTTTGGGTGTTATCTCCACGCCGTGCCAAAAATTTTGACAAGACTTCGCGAAAACACTTCCAGGTACGTGTCAGGCTTTCAGTCAGCCAAACAAAGGTTTCGCGCTACGTCAACTTTGTAGGAGACTTACCTGACGGAACTTCGCCACGCGGCCAACGCATCGGGCCGCCACCAATTTGGCGGCCCGTTTTTTTTATTGTCCCTGAAGCAAGGCCTGCAATTCCTGCAGTTTTGCTGCGAACAATTCAGGAGAGGCTTTGATTTCGTCCAGAATGGATATGGCTTTCGTTTTCATATCCTGCGCCAGTGCGCTGTCCTGGACCGACGCGACCATCGCATCATAATCGAAATTTTGCACCGTCAGCGTGCCTTCTTCGATCCAGGAATTCAGCAGATCCTGACCTTGCTCTGCCAAAGCAGCCACTTCTTCGCCAGCTTGATTTGCAAGGTCCGCCGCTGCCTGACCTGCTTGATCTGTTGCGTCAGAGGCCTGTTCTGTAACCGACTCCACGGCGTCACTGACGGCGTCACCAGCATCCTGAGCCGCTGATTGCAACCGTTCCGCTGGGGTCGGCTCGGGTTGATTCAAATAGTAGTAGATACCAGCACCAATAGCGGCGACCACTACACCTAACACGATAGTACGCGACATCGAAATCTCCTCAGAATATGTGTAACCGGGATGGCTTAAAGATAGGGATTATCCAAGGGGAAATCCTCGGCCACGTCATCAATAAGCGAGTTTAAGCCGGGCAACGCCGATCCCATGCGAAACACCGGCAACATCGCGCCGCAAAGGCAAAAAAGTGCACAATACATTTGGGGATAGTGGCGGAGAGACAGGGATTCGAACCCTGGGTGGGCTTGCACCCACAACGGTTTTCGAGACCGCCCCGTTCGACCACTCCGGCACCTCTCCGCGGGGGTCTGTGAGGGGGGGATTTAGTGAGGAACGCGCAGGGGTGCAAGCAGAAAATTCCTGAAATTCAATCTGACGGGATTTTCCATTGCCTGTTGGCGTAAAACGCCTAGGCTCTGATACCATGATACACTCTGCACGCTCTGCCTTTCAGTCGATTTCAGCCCTTGTTGCCACGCTTGCCACACTGTCCCTTCCGGCTGGTGCGGCGGATAGGGACCGGATCGAAGCCTTTCTAACCACCACCGGTTTCGACGTCGCATTGGAAAGCATCGCGCTGGCGTCGGCGTCGGCACCGCAAATGCTGGGAATTGACCCCGAGGGATTCGGCTCGGACTGGACACGCCTGACCGAAGAGGTCTTTGACACCGAAGACATGCACGAAACGGCCGTGTCGATATTGGAACAAACACTCAGCGACGATGCGCTGAACCACGCGGTCGAGTTCTATGCCTCGGATCTTGGGCAGCGTCTGGTCGAGGCCGAGAACGAATCTCATATGATCGAGGATGACGACACCAAACAGCTTGAGGGTCAGGAAATCGTTTCCAGTTTGGTCCAGGAGGGATCCAAGAGGGTGGAAAGCCTCAAACGCATGAACACGGCCATTGACGCCAGTGGTACGGCTTTGCGCGCCCTTCAGGAAATCCAGGTCCGATTCCTGTTGGCCGCCAGCGCGTCCGGCGTCATTGACCTTCAGCTTAGCGCCGACGAACTGCGCCAGATGATGCAGCAAAACGAAATCGGTATGCGACAGGCTTTGCAGCTTTCCGCACTGGCAGGCGCGGCGTACACCTATCAAGGCTTTTCCGACGACGAGGTGATCGCCTATGCCGAAGCGTTGGAGGACCCCCTGATGCAGGAAGTATATGAATTGTTAAACGCGATTCAGTACGAAATCATGGCGATGAAGTTCGAGGTGCTGGCAGTACGAATGGCGGATCTACATCCCGCACAGGATATCTGATGCGCTTCTTGACCACTTTGTTCGTCGCTGTGCTGTGGATCACTCCGCTGAGTGCCGCAGAAAAAGTGGACCGCCTTATGGAGGCGCTGCGCCTGTCCGAGGTTGTCGACATCCTGACAAGCGAAGGTAAAGCGCAAGCACACACGATGAACGAAACCTTTATGGGAAACTCAGGCGGTGAGTACTTTCACACCCAGATAGAAGACATCTATAATCCGGACTGGATACATGATCAGATTTCCATGGCTTTCCTCGAAACCCTGACAGACAGCCAGTTGGACCGCGCAATCGTGTTTTTTGAAAGCGACTTGGGTCAAACGATTGTTTCGCTTGAAAACTCGGCGCGATTGGCAATTCAGGACGAAACCATCAAGGAAATGGCGCAGGACAGCTATTTCGCAATCGACCGATCCTCGCAATCTTATCGGCTGATTGACGAATATATCGAGGTCAACGACCTGATCGAAAAGAATGTCCAGAGTTCCCTAAACGCCGACTACAACTTTTTCCGTGCACTCACAGAAGATGCTGGCGGTGACGGGACTGACTTGATTGAGCAATTGCTTCTCGACAAAGACAACATTGAACGGGAAACCGTTACATGGTTGTATTCCTTCCTGCTTTTGGCCTATCAGCCACTGACCGAGGCACAGATGCGTGAAAACATTGCATTCTCGCGAACGGACACGGGCCGCGCTATGAATGATGCGTTCTTTCTTGGCTTCAATCGTATGTACGACGACGTGTATTACCGCCTCGGTCTAGCAGTTTCGCATGTCCTGAGCGGGTCGGACCTGTAAACCGTATTTGATGTTGACTTTCCTCTTCAATCTATGGATAAGCGCGCATCCCGGTCGGATTTTCCGCGCCGGGTCTCGTTATTATTGACCTAAGGGGTTACCCCGAAGGGTCGTCACACAGCCCGAAAAGGGCGCGCTGTTCGAGGTGGCTGAGGCCATTAATGCCCGCAAGGGGACCACAGAACGCGGTTAGACAAAGGAAAAACGCAATGTTTGCGGTCCTCAAGACTGGCGGCAAGCAGTACAAGGTTCAGGCGGGCGATATCCTCCGCGTTGAAAAGCTGGCTGCCGACGCAGGTGAAAAAGTTCAATTCAACGATGTTCTGATGCTGGGCGGTGACGCTCCGGTCGTTGGCGCACCTTTCGTTGAAGGCGCAGGCGTACAGGCCGAAGTGATCGAACAGATCAAAGGTGACAAGGTCATCAAGTTCGTCAAGCGCCGTCGTAAGCACAGCTCGAAGCGTACCGTTGGCCACCGTCAGAAACTGACTCTGGTCAAGATCACCGACATCCTGTCGTCGGGCGCTGACAAGTCGGGCATCAAAGCCGCAACCGGTTCCGCGCCTGCTGGCGAAGCTGCTCCGGCGGCGAAAAAGCCAGCAGCGAAGAAAGCTGAAGCCAAAGCAGCAGCACCCGCTGCTGCTGCCGCTGACGATCTGACCAAGCTGAACGGTGTCGGCCCCGCCGCCGCCAAAAAGCTGAACGACGCTGGTATCGAGAGCTTTGCCGCTCTGGCCGCCTTGTCGGACGAGCAGATTGCTGCTATCGACACCGTCAAAGTGAAACCCGAATGGGTTGAACAGGCCAAAGAACTGGCCAAAGGCTAAGGAGAGAGAGAATGGCACATAAAAAAGCTGGCGGTTCCTCCCGTAACGGTCGCGACTCAGCGGGTCGTCGCCTTGGCGTAAAACTCTATGGTGGCCAAGCGGCCATCGCAGGCAACATCATCGTACGTCAGCGCGGCACCAAGTTCTGGCCGGGCGAAGGCGTAGGCATGGGCAAGGATCACACAATCTTTGCAACTGTTGATGGCGCCGTGAAGTTCCATAAGGGACTCAAGAACCGCACCTTTATTTCGGTCCTGCCAGTGGCGGAGGCCGCAGAGTAAGCCGAAACCCATAAGGTTTAGAAATAAATGGGGGACCGGCAGAAAATGCCGGTCCCCTTTCTCGTTTTTAACACAGTTTTGATCTATGAGCCCGATGACACACGCAGCAAGCACCATACCGCCCCTGTTTCAGGGACGGATTGCCCATGCGGTTGAAGATCGTCTGGGCCGCAAATATCTGATGTGGGCGTTAATTGGTTTCACTGTTGCGTCCGCAATTTACGTGTTGTTCGGAGGAGGAACGCACTCATGAAGCTTGAGACAATAATAAACCAGCCGGTGATAGAAACCGAGCGGTTCGACCTGCGCCCGTTGCGCCGGTCGGATATGGGTCTCATTGAACACTATGCAGGTGATGAACGCGTCGCGCGGATGACGACAGCAATCCCACATCCGCTGCCGCCTGGATCGACCGAAGCCTTTGTGACCCGTGCCATGTCTGATGACCGGGACGAGGATGTTTGGGCCATGGACGCGACCAAGGATGGCGGCCCCGAGCTTATCGGCCTGATTTCGTTGACGCGACTGGATCGCAACCAATCCGAGGTTGGCTATTGGGTCGCGCCCGTCTACTGGAACACGGGCGTCGCTTCGCTGGCTGTAGAAGCGTTGGTAAACTCCAACCCGTTGGAGAACGCCAACATGTTCGCCAGTGTATTTCAGGACAACCCTGCCTCGGCGCGGGTTCTGACCCATTGTGGGTTTGAATATCTAGGCGATGCGGAAAGCTATTCGGTGGCGCGCGATGCAAATGTGCCCACCTGGACATATACAAAGAAACTCTGACTTGTGGCCGATGGGGCCTTTGCAGTAGGGGACAGACATGAAATTTCTCGATCTTGCAAAGGTCTACATCCGGTCCGGGGCCGGTGGGGGCGGCTGCGTCAGCTTCCGGCGCGAAAAATACATCGAATATGGCGGCCCTGATGGCGGCGATGGCGGCAAAGGCGGTTCCGTTTGGGTTGAGGTTGTTGACAGCCTGAACACACTGATCGACTTCCGCTATCAGCAGCATTTCTTTGCCAAGAACGGCCAGCCTGGCCGCGGCCAGCAGCGTACCGGCAAGGATGGCGATGATATCGTCCTCCGCGTGCCTGTTGGGACCGAAATTCTGGACGAAGACGAAGAGACCGTGATCTGCGACCTGACCTCGGTCGGGCAGCGCGTGCTGCTGGCCAAGGGCGGTAATGGCGGCTTTGGCAACCTGCATTTCAAGTCGGCCACCAACCAGGCGCCGCGCCGGGCCAATCCGGGGCAGACAGGGATCGACCGCACCATCTGGTTACGGCTCAAGCTGATCGCCGATGTCGGTCTGTTGGGGATGCCCAATGCGGGCAAATCGACCTTTCTGGCGGCGACCTCGAACGCACGGCCCAAAATCGCGGATTATCCGTTTACCACGCTGCACCCCAATCTGGGCGTTGTCGGCGTGGATAACGTGGAATTTGTCGTCGCCGACATCCCCGGCCTGATCGAAGGCGCGCATGAGGGGCGCGGCATTGGTGATCGTTTTCTGGGCCACGTCGAACGCTGCGCTGTGTTGCTGCATCTGGTCGATGGAACCTCGGAATCCGTGGCCGAAGATTATCGCACCATCATTCACGAGCTTGAGGCCTATGGCGGAGAACTGGCCGAGAAACCTCGGATCACGGTGCTGAACAAGGTCGACGCACTAGATGACGAAGAACAAGAACTAGCCAAAGCCGAACTGGAAGAAGCGGTGGGCGGCCCCGTCATGGCCATGTCCGGTGTTGCGCATCTGGGCGTGACCGAGGTGCTGCGTGCGTTACGTGCCGAAATTGACGACAATCGCGTGCGCCACAAACCCGCCGAGGAGGCCGCACCTTGGCAACCCTGACGTCGGCGAAACGACTGGTTGTAAAGATCGGGTCCGCCTTGCTGGTGGACCGAAATTCAGGGTTGTTGCGTTCAGATTGGCTGCATTCACTGGCACAGGACGTAGCGTGGCTCAAGGGGCAGGGGACTGACGTCATTTTGGTGTCGTCCGGGTCGATTGCCTTAGGGCGGGGTGTGTTAGGGCTGCCTATGGATGCCCTGCCTCTGGAACAATCACAAGCCGCGGCCGCCGTTGGTCAAATCCGGCTGGCCCGCGCCTATGAAGAGGCGCTGACCCCGCACAATATTACGACAGCACAGGTTCTGGTGACCTTGGAGGATAGCGCCGACCGCCGCCGCTACCTGAACTCACGCGCGACGCTTGAGACATTGCTAAGCCTTGGCGTGGTGCCGATTGTCAACGAGAATGACACGGTCGCAACGGATGAGATCCGGTACGGCGACAATGATCGTCTGGCCGCCCAGATCGCCGTTACAGTCGGTGCAGATCAGTTGATCCTGCTGTCGGACGTGGATGGATTCTATACCGGCAACCCTGTTCAGGATGCCTCGGCCACACGCTATGACGTGATCGAGGAAATCACGCCAGAGATTGAAGAAATGGCGGGTGACGCCGGTTCGGGCCTGTCCAAGGGTGGGATGAAAACCAAATTGCTGGCGGCTAAGATGGCGACGGCGGCAGGTTGCGATATGGCAATCACCGAAGGTTCACCACTGAACCCACTGAAAACACTCGAAAATGGTGCCAATTGCACATGGTTCACCGCAACGGTCGATCCGCACGCGGCGCGCAAACGCTGGATTTCGGCCATGAAACCGCGTGGTGAAATCGTGGTTGATGCGGGCGCGGCGAGGGCCCTTGGCAATGGCAAAAGCCTGCTGCCAGCGGGTATCGTCGAAGTGACCGGAGATTTCGGGCGCGGCGATCCTGTGGCAATCATCGACCCACAGGCGCGGCGGTTGGCCCAAGGACTCAGCCGCTATACCGCGCAAGAGGCGGACGCAATCAAGGGCCGCAAGTCGTCAGAGATCGAAGCCACGCTGGGCTATCCCGGCCGCGCTGTTCTCATCCACCGGGACGACCTGGCGCTATGAAAAACACACGAGAAAGGCACCTGAGATGAAGGATTTTGACAGCATTCCCGCCCTGATGGCTGATCTCGGTGCACGGGCGAAGGCCGCTTCGTCCGAACTGGCCTTTGCCAGTGCCGAGCGTAAGCACGCCGCCCTGATCGCGGCAGCCGATGCAGTATGGGCACGTCGCGCAGAGATCGTCGAAGCCAACAAGAAAGACCTCGAGTTCGGGCGCGAAAAGGGCCTGAGCCCGGCCATGATGGATCGTCTGATGCTGGACGAAGCCCGTGTGCAAGGTATGGTCGATGGGCTGCTAACCGTGGCTGATCAGGCTGACCCTGTGGGTGAGGTTCTTTCCGAATGGGACATGGCGTCCGGCCTCAACATTCAGCGCGTGCGAACACCGCTCGGCGTCATTGGCGTCATCTATGAAAGCCGCCCGAACGTGACGGCGGATGCCGGTGCCTTGTGCCTGAAATCAGGGAATGCCGTGATCCTGCGCGGTGGGTCCGAGAGCTTTCACTCTTCGAGCGCTATCCATGCCTGCCTGGTCGAAGGATTGAAGGCCGCGAACCTGCCCGAAGACGCTATTCAGTTAGTCCCCACACGGGATAGGGCGGCCGTTCAGGAATTGTTGCGAATGACCGACTATGTCGACGTCATTGTCCCGCGCGGCGGCAAAGGTCTGGTTGGGTTGGTGCAACGCGAAGCCCGCGTACCGGTCTTTGCGCATCTCGAAGGGATCGTGCACATCTATGTCGACAAAGCTGCGGACCCGGCCAAAACGCTCGACGTGGTGCTGAACGCCAAGACCCGCCGGACGGGGATATGCGGTGCTGCCGAATGCCTGCTGATCCATCAGGATGTGGCCGAGACGCTGGGCCACGATGTCATCGCCGCCTTGCTGGCCACCGGGGTCGAGGTTCATGCCGAGGGGGCCTTGGCCGTCGAAGGCACGCAAGCCGCCAGCGATGAAGACTGGGGAAAGGAATTCCTCGATAGTATCATCGCCGCCAAGCCCGTCGCGGATATCGACGCGGCCATCGCGCATATCCGTCAGTACGGCTCGAACCATACCGACTGCATCATGACCGAAGATACGCAGGCCGCTGCCCGGTTCTTTGAACGTCTCGACAGCGCGATCCTGATGCACAACGCCTCGACCCAATTTGCTGATGGCGGTGAGTTTGGGATGGGCGCCGAGATCGGGATCGCCACCGGTAAAATGCACGCACGCGGGCCGGTGGGGGCGGCTCAGTTGACCAGTTTCAAATATTTGGTGCGCGGCAACGGCACGACCCGGTCCTAAAACCGGATAGTAACGCGGGTTGAGGTGGTTTCCGCTGCAACCCGCCGCCCCATCGCAGCAGCGGCCGCGGGCAGCAATGCGAATTGCACCTGAGCCGGTGTGACCTTGTTGGAAAACCGTCCCGATGGCAGGTTCTTCCACAGATCGCTGTCCAGATTCAGCTTGTCGCCAACGCCCGTCACCGACCAGATTTCCCCATCACTGCGGATCGTCACCTCGCCCCCAAAGGGCATGGCGCTTTCGCAGCACATCAACGCCAGAAAGGCCAGCTTGACCTGACTGCGCGCCACCGCCTCGGTCTGGTTCCAGTTGACCCGAACGCGGCCAGCGGCCTCGACATCCCTGAGCAGCTCCGACACTTTGGCCCGCCCCAAGGGCTGATCGCTGGCCGCGCCAAACGCCACACGAAAGAACCTTATCCGCGCCCCGGCGCTGCCCACGCTGCCCGCGATCAGCTCCATCTCGGGACCTTGCGTGCCGCCAACCATCTCCAGCAGTTCCAGCCCGTTGGTGATCGCGCCAATTGGGCTGATCAGGTCGTGGCAGATCCGCGAGCCGATCAGTTCGGCCAGGTTGACGTCTGTAGCGCTCATGCGTACCTCCTGCTGTATCTGCCACCGGACCCGGAGCCCAGTCATGTCAGACCTCAATGCCATTCTTGCACCGGGCATGTATGTCCGCCACCCCGATTTCCCCGATTGGGGCATTGGACAGGTGCAGTCCAACATCGGTGGCAAAATCACCGTTAACTTCCGCGAGCAGGGGAAAGTGGTGATTGACGGATCGCGCATCGCCCTGATGCCTGTCTTTGATCCGTGAAACTGGTTTAGGAAAGGTTAACGTCCGGTCGGTCTTACCCTATGTTGCCATCCCCCCGAAACCTGCGGTATCAGCGCTGAAACAACACGGAACATCAGATGCCGGACGCGGGCCCATCCTTCACCGTCAAACTTGCCGAGACAGAGGCCGAACTGCGCGCTGCGCAGCGCCTTCGATATGACGTGTTCGTGCGGGAGCTGGGCGGCGGCGGAGAGATGGTCGACCACGAGGCTGGGCTTGAGCGGGATCGCTTCGATCCCTATTTCGATCACATGCTGGCCATCGACGACCAGACCGGCGAAACTGTGGGTGTTTACAGGCTGTTGCCGGGCGAACGTGCCGCAGAGTTGGGTCAGTTCTATTCCGAAGACGAATACGATCTGACCGTCCTGAGAGACAGCGGCCGTAGGCTGTTGGAACTGGGCCGTTCCTGCTTGCACCCCAACTATCGGGGCAGTACGGCGATGTACCATCTGTGGAATAGTCTGGCGAGGTATGTGTTAGAACGACAAATCGAAGTTCTGTTCGGCGTTGCCAGCTTTCACGGCACCGATGTGCAGGCTTTAGCGCAGCCTCTGTCCATGCTGCATCACAACCATCTTGCCCCACCGGACTTAAGGGTCCGGGCGCAACCTGACGTGTTTCAGTCTATGAATATCGTCGACGCGGACGCGTTGGATCGTCGCGCGGCCATGGTGCGAGTGCCCGCCCTAATCAAAGCCTATTTGCGACTGGGCGGGTTCGTGGGCGAGGGGGCGTTTATCGACCACACCTTTAACACAACGGATGTGTGCCTGATCCTCGACACGGCGCGCATGAATGAACGCCAACGGCGAATTTATAGCGGAGCATGAAGCGTTGAGTGAATCGTCCTGGCACAGCGAAGATGCCCCTGACCCCATCGAACTTGGCGTTTCGGGCTGGGCGCTTGCCATCCTGCGGGGTGTACCGTTGGTTGTGTTGCTGCTTGGCGGCCTTGCCATCCTTCTCGTCCTGCGTCTGATCGAAATCCCCTTTTTCGCGCTACGTCGCCCAGTGACTCCGTTCATTACGCAATTCGTCTGTCGAAATGCCCTGCGTATTCTCGGCATCGGGTTCAAAGGGTCCGGTGAATTGATGACGCAGCGCGGAGCGGTTGTCGCAAACCACTCATCCTGGCTGGACATTTTTTCGCTGAACGCGCGGAAAAGAGTGTACTTTGTGTCGAAGGCAGAGGTCGCCAAATGGCCCGGCATCGGTTGGCTGGCCCGCGCAACTGGCACGGTTTTCATCGAAAGAAACCGCAAAAAGGCGCGCGAACAGACGCTTCTTTTTCAAGAGCGTTTGACCGCCGGTCACAAATTGCTGTTCTTCCCCGAGGGCACATCGACGGACGGGTTGCGCGTTTTGCCATTTAAAACAACGCTCTTTGCGGCGTTCTTCACAGATGAACTACGTGACTTCATGTACGTACAGCCGGTTTCGGTGATCTATCACGCGCCCCGAGGGGAGCCAGACAGGTTTTACGGATGGTGGGGCGACATGGACTTCGGACCGCATCTGCTGAAAACACTCGGGGCGCGGCGGCAAGGGTCTATCGAATTGATTTACCACACACCCGCTAAGGTCAGCGACTTCGCCAACCGCAAAGAACTGGCTGCGCATTGCGAAGCGGCGGTTCGTCACGCACACAGTCTGGCGCAGCTTGAAAAATAAGGGCAAAAGCCTCTTGCGCTGCTATTAAAGCTGCCGTATACGCGCGCCATTCAAACCCGCAGGCGGGGTTTGGGCTTTTTGAGGGAGACATCCTCATCAGGACCGCCGGTTGGAGCATCCGCTTCTTTCACCCCCGCCAAGGCGTAAACCGGAAAAGGAAAATAGCATGGCTCTTCCCGAGTTCACCATGCGTCAGCTGCTGGAAGCTGGCGTTCACTTTGGTCACCAGACACAGCGTTGGAATCCCCGCATGGGCCCGTTCATCTACGGCTCGCGCAATGGCATCCACATCATGGACCTGACCCAGACCGTTCCGATGCTGGATCAGGCGCTGCAGGCCGTTCGTGACACCGTTGCAAAAGGTGGCCGCGTTCTGTTCGTTGGTACCAAGCGTCAGGCCGCTGGGCCGATCGCTGAAGCGGCTGAAAAGTCGGCTCAGTACTACATGAACCACCGCTGGTTGGGTGGCACGCTGACCAACTGGAAAACCGTTTCCCAGTCGATCAATCGTCTGAACCAGATCGACGAAGCGATGGAATCCGGTGCCGAAGGCCTGACCAAGAAAGAGCGTCTGGGCATGGAGCGTGACCAAGCTAAGCTGCAGGCTTCGCTGGGCGGAATCCGCGAAATGGGCGGCGTTCCTGACCTGCTGTTCGTCATCGACGTCAAAAAAGAAGCACTGGCCATCGCCGAAGCCAACAAGCTGGGTATCCCGGTTGTGGCTGTTGTCGACACCAACTGCTCGCCCGACGGCGTGGACTACATCATCCCCGGAAACGACGACGCAGCCCGCGCAATCGGCCTGTACTGTGACCTGGCCGCACGTGCAGCTCTGGACGGTATGACCGCTCAGATGGGTGCCGCAGGCGTTGACCTGGGCGCGTTCGAAGAAGCTCCGGTTGAAGAAGCCGTTGCGGAAGAAGCGCCCGCAGAAGCCGACGCAGAAACCCCTGCCGAAGCGTAAGCTGCCCGTCACGTAAATGACATATGGGGCAGGGTATGACCTGCCCCAATTCCGTTTGAATTGAGGAGAGCCAAAAATGGCAATCACAGCAGCAATGGTAAAAGAACTGCGCGACTCGACCGGCGCAGGCATGATGGACGCGAAAAAAGCGCTGACCGAAACCGGCGGCAACATGGATGAGGCCGTTGATTGGCTGCGCACCAAAGGTCTGGCTAAGGCGGCCAAGAAATCGGGCCGTACCGCAGCCGAAGGTCTGGTTGCTGTTCACGTTGACGGCGGCAATGGTGTTGCTGTCGAAGTGAACTCGGAAACCGACTTCGTTGCGAAGAACGGCGAGTTCCAGGAAATGGTTGGCAAGATCGCTTATGCGGCTGAAGGCGTTGCTGATGTTGACGCACTGCTGGCGGCTGACCTGGGTGGTAAGACCGTTGCAGACACACTGACCGACAAGATCGCCACCATCGGCGAAAACATGTCGGTTCGCCGCATGGCCAAGCTGTCGGGAGACACTGTTGTGTCTTATGTCCACAACGCGGCCACCAACGGCATGGGCAAGATCGGCGTTCTGGTCGCGCTGACCGGTGGCGACGAAGCGATCGGCAAGCAGGTTGCGATGCACATCGCGGCTGTGAACCCTGCAGCTCTGTCCGAAGCCGATATGGATCCGGCGGTTGTCGAGAAGGAAAAGCAGGTTCAGATGGACATCGCCCGCGAATCCGGCAAGCCCGAGCAGGTGATCGAGAAGATGATCGAAGGCCGCATGAAGAAGTTCGTGGCGGAATCGACTCTGCTGAACCAGCAATTCGTTGTGAACCCCGACCTGACCGTTGAAGCAGCGGCCAAAGAGGCGGGCGCAACCATCACCGGCTTCATCCGTTTGGAAGTTGGCGAAGGCATCGTTGTCGAAAAAGAAGACTTCGCAGCCGAAGTTGCCAAAGCCGCTCAGGGCTAAATTTGATCTCAGGACCTGCTTTGGGGTTCTGAGATAACTGCAAAGGCCGGTTACGCATTGCGTGGCCTGCCTTTTGCTTGCGCAAATAAAAAAGGACACCGAAGTGCAAGGCCTTGTGGTAAAATGTTGATGGGAGGTCAAAGTGGCCTCCCATTGCATTTTCAAGGTTGAATCCGAATTTCAAACGGCATCCAGCTCGCCCAAATTAATGTTCTTACCGCTCTTTGGCTGGTCGTAGATCAGGTTCTTTAGCAGTTCCATTGCTTGCTTGTCAGATTTCATGAACAGCGTCACTAGATCGGTGTTACAAGGGTAATGTGCGGCTCTTTGCTAAATCCCCCTCTAAGCGATTTTCGGACAAGCAGCCGTTCAGGCAAAGCGCAGCGGATTCAACGAGAGAGCCCAAAATTGACTGATGCTGCGCGAAGCTCCAATGACAGCAATGCGCAGAAAGCAGACTTTGCAAAGTCCGGTTGACCACATTGTCCACCAAAGGCGACAGTTCTGCTTCGCGACTGGGCTATACATAGCCCTCAAAGCGTATTGTTTGCGGGACTTCAGTTGCACCGTTTTCCTGAGCGAGTAGGGCGCGTGCTGACGAAAAGGTAGCAAGCGCAAAAAGAACAAGAAGGGCCTTTATCATCGTAGCGCCTCGGATCCGGGTTTTGAACTTGGGCCGGGGTTCACAAATGATCGCCCCGGCCAGCGTCAGGACAAACGAGGTAGTTCTTGCCCTGAAACATCGTACTTTCGTCTAGTTGAGAAGATCACCGACGATGCCGACGGCATCGACAACGGTAGACAGATCATTCGTAACTTCGAGGACTTCGCCATCGACCTGAATGTAGCGGTTTCCTTTGCCGGGCTCCCCCAGCTTCCATTTGGAAAGGTCCCCAATTTCTTCGAACTCCAGATCAGATGGGAGCTTGGCACCGCGCGTGTAGCGCTTGATCTGGCCAGGCGGCACAGCCTTTGGGCCTTTGCCGGGTTTGTCTTCGATCTGAATGCTGACATCACCGTTCTTGCCCCCCTTGTTCGGCTTTTTACCCTTGTTGTCTTTGGCATGGGCATCGCCGCCTCCAAGGATGAAAAACACAACTGCTAAGGCTGCGAGAATTTCGTAGGCGATCTTCATAGATTGTTCCTTTGCTTCCCAACTTCATTCGACCGGCGTTGAAAATTCCGGCACGCGCTTGATCTCTCTTAGTTGCCCTTTGGCACACCCCTTAGTGACTGCCTTCACCCCGCATTAGAAAACTATCCGGGTTCTTAGACCGAACAGGGTAATCCGGTCCTGATCGGGATTTAGAAGCGGGTCGGAAATGAATTGTACCGATGGCGTGATCTGCAATCCGGGTGAGATTGAAAAACGGTAGAAAGCTTCAAGCGTGAACTGATCGCCATCTATGCCTCTTGCTTCGGCCCAGTTTAGGCCCAGACCGGCCAAATCGGTGTTGCGACCATAGTAACCGAGACCGGCAGAAATCGACCGTTCATAAAGCGCTGCGGTCCCCTTCGAGGCCCCAGCCCGAAAGAACGGCATCCACTTATTGTCAACAAACCATGCGGCAGAAAACGCAGCGCCGTAATCTTCTGGACGGCTACCATCGTCAGCCGCATCCGCATGCCAGAGAGTCACATGGACATTGTCAAAATAGATGCGATCAAAGCCGGACGTGTACCCAAGCTCGAGTGATTTGAAGAGATTGCCATCGCTAAACACATCAAAATTTGGATCGGACGGGTCGGCGTTTGCGTCTGAGATGCTCGTAATAGCGTAGAAGTTTTCGCTCAGCTTTATCCCGCCAGCAATTCCAAGGCCTTGATTGGGCGCGTTGATTGTCGGATTGGTGTTGAAAGACAGGTTCTGAAAACCACTGTAGGGGCTCACCAACCCGTAGATATCCACAAAGTCCGTTACATCGATCTGCCCGACTTGCAGCGTCCACGAGCCGTCCTCGGCCCTTTGGGTCCAGAACAGGTTGGTCAGCAGCAAACCATTATCGTTGAAGGCTGTCCCCGTGATAGAAAGCGCTCCGCCATCCAGACCGAGAAATTGCGGGGCAACATCCGTGTAACTGTGCCGGTCTTCGATCTTGAATGTCAGAGAACCCTGTTCAGTTGCCTGCCAACTGCCGTAGAACCGCGCAATTCCGCTGGCTGCTTCGCCGGTTCCCAGATCAGCATCCGTGGTTTGGCCCAATGCCAGGTAGTCAATGTTGAACCGAAAACCACCCTCAGCCAGTCGGTCTTTCCACTGAAACCAACCCGGTGCGATGTTGCGTGGAAAATCGGAACGATATTGCGGATCGGTGAGCCCGTCTCCGGGCGCAAGATCAGCTTCGACTGAAGATGGCCCGGATAGTCCCTGAGCCGACGCTGCGCCAGCAAAAGCAATGCTCAATGCGGCAACCAGAAGTCTTATCATTTTGACGCCTGTGCCCCACCGGTCTTGCGATTTCCCGCCGCGCGGATGCGATCAGCAGCACGCTGCTGCCATTCCAACCTGTCTGCCTCGGTTTCCAGAGTTTCGACACGTTCCGTCTCTAGCTGGAAAGTCGCATTCATAGGCATGAGGCCGTCAACAACCATCATATTCTGAACAGAAGGATCGATGGTCAGCGTGCCTGTCAGCCGAACGGGTTCGTGGAAATAGCTAGGCGCCCAGTCCCCGTTCAACCGCACACGGATCATCTGGTTAGGCGGAGGTGGAGGCATGTGGCTGCACATCCCTCTTTCTGGCACCAAATACGCCACAGGCCGGCCGTCCGGATCGCTCGGAGCAGGAATGGCAAAGCCCGCGAGTGTGATTGTTCGGCCGTCGAATTGCGCGTTTCCGCTCGTTCCAGCCTTTCTTCGCCGCTCCGTCACGACCTCTCGCTGATCGAGTAGCCAGTCGACATCAATCCCATCAGCCGCCAAGGCATCCTCAGTCTCGGTCAGAAGCTCTTGCCATTTCTGCCTCTCTTCTTCGCTGCCACTATCCTGCTGTAACCTGCCGCGCAGCCGTACGACGTAAAGGACATCGTCGAATTGTTCGGCGCTAAGTTCGCGATAGGGGTCTTCAAAGACCTGCGCAGACGGATCTGGCAGGTCCGCCCAGTCCAACGCGGTTCCAGGCGTCGCCGCAGCATCATAACCGCACAAAACCAACCCTGCGAATACTGCGGAGCAAAACCAATTTCGCATGAATGCTCTCCGGCTGCTTTATCTGGTCAATCCAGTGTGTTTTTGTAGATCACACCGTCCTTCATGATCAGGCGGATTGTTTCCGGGCTGTCCGGCCTTGGGTCCGCACCAAACCACTGATCACCTGTTCCAACGACCGAGAAGTCTTCGAGGGGGTTGCCGTCTATCAGTAGGATGTCGGCATAGGCGCCTTCTTCGATCACACCCAGTTTGCCTTCTGGATAGGGGTTCATGAAATCACCGCTAAGTGCCGCGATCTCGCCGCCTACCGAAGTCAAGGTTACCATCGACGCATAGGGGCCGAAGAAATGGTTGTTCAGATGCTTCTCGTAGGCGATCTGAATGTTGCACGCCTCGACTGAGCCCACGCAATCGGTTTGGAACCCGCGCGGCGCCGGGCATTCCTTCATGCTGGGAATATAGGCTTCGAAGGTCGCCGAGGCCGATTTGGCTTTCCTCAAACTGTTAGGGTTGTTTTTCACGGACGGAACGTCAAGAAGGCCCGGATCAAATGCCGTGATGTTCGTCGTGATGTACGCTCCTTTTTCTTTCATCAAAGCAGAAATTTCGCAGTCAAAGTGAAATCCGTGTTCAATGGTTCTAACCCCTGCATTCAGGGCATTGATGATCGCTTCTTTGCGGTAGGAATGTGCCATGACATAGGTGCCGTACTCGTTGGCAACCTGAACAGCAGCCTCGATCTCTTCCTTCGAACCGGCGAGCAACTGCCATGGATCGAATGCCGAAATCACCCCACCTGATTGCATGAACTTCAGTTGCGTGGCACCCATGCGCAAGTTGTTGCGGCCATACATGTAAATTTCGTCAACACCGTTGACCTGTTGGGCCATATTCAGAGTGCCAAAGTTGGTCACCCCGCCCGGCGGAGATGTGAAAGATGCGAAGTCGGCATGGCCGCCGCGCGTCCCGAGAAATGCGCCGGAAGGATAAAAGCGGGGGCCGACGATCTGGCCTGCGTCTATGGCACGCCGCAGCCCGCCACCAGCGCCCCCGGCATCGCGAACGGTCGTGAAGCCCTGCATCAGGTACATTTCGGCCATCCGTGTCCCGTGGATGGCGAAATCCTCCCAGGTCGAGTTGGTTTCCATCTCGGCAATCGATGGCCCCATGAGCATCAGGTGCGCGTGATTCTCGATAAAGCCCGGTGTCAGAGTGCGTCCGCCACCGTCGATAACCTTCGCACTCGGCGCATCAATGGCATCGGTTGAGACGGACTTGATCAGATTGCCCTCGACCAGAACACTGGCATTCTCAATGCGTTGCTCATTCACACCGTCGAAGACATGCACGTTGGTAAACAGCGTTTGGGGTTCTTCTTGATCCTGAGCCTGCGCGGTCGTCGAAAAAGAAAGAACTGCCGCGACAATTGCCGTCGAGCAAAGAGACATTCGTAAGCCGGACATAAGTACTCCCTTCATATTCATGTTTTGCCAACTATAGTCTGGAATTCATTGGCTCGGTTGCCCCTTTTGAATTAGGATGTGCGAATGTGACTGCAAAAATGGCCACTTCTTAAAGCTAATCCAGACAAGGGTTATGAGCTTGCCTTTCAACTCCACCTCCCGAGAGCATAGCGAGGGCTTTATTCGCCTCTCTTTAGCTGCTCCGTTTCTGCAATATCTCACCGAACGTAAGATCAATCCGCAACCAGCATTGGATCAGGTCGGCTTGAAAGCCGAACTGTTGACTAACCCATCCGTGTTCGTTCACTCAGAGTTGGTTTACGGCTTGGTAAATGCTTTCTCAGAAGTGTCAGGGGATCGATACCTTGGACTGAATGTAGGGGAGACGTTTGACCTGCAAGAGTGGCCTCCATTCGCTCAAGCCCTGCAAACTACAAAAACGCTGTTCGAGTTTTTTACCCGCTTTGTTGGGCTTGTACCGCAGGAGTCTAATTCTGTGCGGCACAGCCTTATCATTGAAGCGGACAAAGCGACTTATCGTATCGATAGGCAACAGGAACCAACAGTCCCGCCCATTCAGGTAACCGGTTTTGGTGCTGCAATCTATGTACGCCTGTTGCAGACCGTCGTCGGCGATTCCTGGGACTCTTCGCGTGTGCGATGGGAAAGCAGATACATCAATGGTTTGCCTGTCAACTACAAAGGGATCGAGGTTGGCCTTGGAACCGATCCCGGAATGCAAATTAGTTTTCCTGTGGAATGGTTGTTTTTGCACCATGTCTGTGACGGCTCTGCCAAGCCGATGGTCTCACCGCGACAAGATGAAGAAGTAACTGTGGTGGCTGCTTTGCGCTCTGTCTTGCGCGGCAAACTGGATGAAACCGATTTGGGGCCGGAGATGGTGGCCGAGTTGCTGGGAATACAGCCGGAACGGTTCCTGAAAGCGCTTCAACAACAAGGCACAACGTTACCGCGCGAAATCAAACGGCTGCGTGTCGATGTCGCCAAGGAGCACCTCAAAGATGACCAGATGACAATTGCGGAGATTGGTCTGATGCTCGGCTATTCTGACAAGTCCCATTTCACTCGCTTTTTCCGAAGTCAGACCGGAATGACACCGACCAAGTTCCGAAGCAAGTAAATGTGGTCGAGCCAAATGAACGCTTCGAAGATTAGGTCCTCGTGGGATCAGTTCGGAGAAGTTGTAGTGCGACGTTGAACAGGTTAGTCGACGACACGAATGGTTGGTTGCCACCGCCGATACAACCTCTGCAACTGGCCGTTTCGTTGTGTATTTCGGAGTTAGCAAAGCTTGGTTGCGAAGGTCCGGTTTGGGCTGCCTGTGGTCATCCACCCTCAACAGGCGAGTGACAGTATTGTCCGCGTCTTTCCAATTCGTGGACCGTGCAGAGAAGGTCAGCTCTGGTGTCGTTTCAGAGTTCTGTAAACAGTTGAAAGCAATCAGGGCGGTCAGTTTGTGGATACCAGTCGCGACAACCCAATCGAAGTTTATGGCATTTCGCTACTTAGAACACTGGGTCGCTTGACGTGTTAAAACGCAAACAGGTCTCTCTCATAAACAAAACCCTTGGCGAGCCCAATCTTCATGGCTGGAGTATCCTTAGCTTTGTTCATCAGGTTCGTATAGTTGTGGGCAAACCTCAGAATATCGACCATTTTCGAAACCATGACGGGGTTGTAATATTGCTTATAGTACCAGAGCCGACCGCGTCCAGAAGATACCAGACCGCGTTCAAAACCCATGATCTTCGTTCTGGCCCGCGCATGATACATATCAACGGGATGAGTCCCGGACCTGACAGCGAACTGGGCAATTTGAGTATAGTTCAAGTCATTTGGGTTCGTTTTGAAGATTACGCGCTTCTCAGGTTCATTGATGAATTGGAACGGATATAGCAGCCCCTCATCCCTGCTTTCTCGTTCGCCGAAATAATTCATCAATTCGTGCAGATAGTCCTCTGGCGGGCGTTGCTGCAATAAGGAGCGCACTAAAACTTCCATGACACCGTCTTGCTTCCTGGGTGACACCGGATCGCCTGTACCCAGAACGACGTTTGAGCGATCAAGAGCTCTCTGAAGTCTGCTGTATTCCTTGTTTCCTTCTGCGACCAACGCCTTTCGCTGGTCCGTCACCAGATATTTCGTAATTGCGATATCCGCAATTCTGACACGCTTGGCCTTTACTTCATTTGCGAATACAGCTGCATATGCAGCAGAAAGGCCAGCATCGCGGTCAGTTGAAAAATTCAACTTTGCATACTTGCTCCCCAGCTTTTTCTTGACCAGCATGATATGGGCGAATTCAGCTGCGTCCTGTCTCACCCTTGCTGCTTTTTCCAGAAGCTTCACATCTTCCTCGGATGCCGTGAAGGTTCCCTTCTCCATCCCGCCTCGGGACTTGTTCAAAGCATCATGCTTGTCACGCAGATTTTTTAAGTATTCGGTCGCAAACCAGACCCTCGCATTTTCTCTCATTGAGCGGGGCTTTTCTAAGTCACCTACAATTTCCATGACCTTCTCAATTGCCGCTGGCTGAACGTCGGGATCTACATCTGTTGTAGAGGCGACCACGTAATTACTGTCACGCGCGACAGTGCAGATATGGCGAACTTCAACAGCCTTTCGAACTCCCCTGTCCGGCCAATTTACCTGAAGAATTTGCGTATCAGTGGCGAAGTAGGGTGATTGACCCGCAATGGCACTTGGTAACAGCCTTTCTCGTTCGGCAGCAAAGGCTTGGCACTGCACATGAATAAAGTCGATCTTGCGGTAAACTTCTGCCGGCTGGACATCCAGTGTCCGGCAAATCGCAGATATCGTCATTCCATTAACAAGACTCCTCAGAACTTTCCCGTTCAGATCGCTGCGGAAATGACGTCTGCTCGACTTACCCAAAGAGAAGGTTTTCTTGCAAGCTTTACACTGAAACCTCGGGTCGCCCTTTGCGGTCTTGCCAAACTTTCTGTATCGGCTAGGCATAAGTGAAATTGTCGCCCCATGATTGATACATGCAACACTTGGACAACTTTCACGTTTTGTTCCCCTATGCAGTCGAGACAGTCTCGCATACTCTTCGAACACAGCCTTGTTGGATTTTACGATGCTGGATCGGTCGCAAGCGGGGCAAACAAAGGTTCGCTCATCACCAGAACCGATTACGCGACCTCGTCCGAGGTTCGAACCTGGTTGGGAGCGTCGACCTCTACCATCCCTGGGGTCGGGTAGAACGCCGAACATTTCGCAAACTGGGTTGCGACAAAAATTGACTGAATAGCCGCCAACAAGCCGAGGTAGGCGATATCGCTCCTGCCTCGCAGCTTTTTGCGAGAGGTCCGACAAGTTAGGCAAACAACATCCCCTTAATATTCAACGAAAACACCCAGCAGGCTAGCCGCTGGGTGGGATATCGTCAACATTTAGCTACAAGGCCTTGACCGAAGTGTCCTGTGCTCATTGGATAGAATGAGGGGCCCCGCATGATGGGGATGGTCGAGGCCCCCCGCAATTTCCGACATAGGTACGTGGACGAATAGACGCCCCTTTGCCAGAGCGATCAGAGAGCTTTGTTATTGCAAAGGTCCGACCAAATGTTCCCAGGCTAAAGCCACCACTCACGGAACAATATCACTTTGCAACCAAACGCTCAGATTCGGGAAGTCATGTTTTCCTTACCTAGGGTAAATTGACGCAGAGAAGCGTCAATAACTCAGCGATTTTGCCTACATAATGAACATTTGGTTCTGCAGCGATGCTTTGAGAACAGCCTGAGCCGTCGTCTCCACGGCAAGCGACTCGCGTGCAAGCCTGAGATGCTTTTCGACAGTCGCTGCGGTCAGCCCCATCAGCAGGGCGATGTCCTGCGTTGTTTTACCGTCACCCACCCATTCCAGAGCTTCGCGCTGCCGCTTGGTCAGCGCGCGGTTGGGGGCATTGTAGGGCAGGGTCAAAATCTTGAGATGCGCGACATTGTTCATCAACAAAATGTCTTCGCCATGCTCGGCCCATACCTCATCAACTTCTTCCTGTGTGCGCGAGCCGCAGCCTGAAAGAGAGATTGCACCCTTCGAGCGCATAGATACAGAATTGAAGCTGACCGTATAACCGGCCGCAACACCCTTGGAACGATTGAACTCAATAACTTTGCGCTCAAGCTCTGTAAGCGTTCCGTCCTCCATCATGTCCTGAGTAATTTTCCAACTACCGGCGCCTTCGTTCTGCAGTGCCCATTTCAGCATCGGAGCGTTGAAATACAGACCATCCCGCAGGAACCCGTCCAGATAATCCCTGCCATGGTTGGTCAGGATCACAAAGTCTTCGGGATCACCCAGCGACGTTTCAGTTCTATAGCGCGTGAACCCATAGAGCAGGCGATCGAAACCATACTCGGCCATTTGCCTGCAATGAGCGTCCCAAAGCTCCTCCAGCGTTTTTGTATAGCTGAGAAAATGGAGATACTCTGTTAGCTTCATGTAGAAGCCCTTGCGTTCAAATGGGCAGACAATGCATCCAGCGCCAATATATAGCTCTGCGGTCCAAACCCGCAAATTTGCCCGATTGCCACACGCGCAATGTACGAGTTGTGCCGAAAGCTTTCACGCGCATGGATATTGGACAGGTGTACTTCGACAACAGGCAACTCAACTGATGCGATGGCATCCATCAACGCGATCGACGTATGCGTATACGCTCCAGCGTTCAGAACGATTCCGTGCTGGGTGCCCTTGGCAACGTGAATTGCATCAATAAGCTGACCTTCATGATTGGATTGGAAATGCGATACGTCCAATCCGACAGAATTGCCGTGTTTCACACACAAGCTTTCAATCATTTCAAGCGTGGTGCTACCGTAAACCTCAGGCTGACGCGCGCCCAGAAGATTTAGGTTCGGACCGTTTAAAATCAGAGCTTTGTGCATAATCTCACTGTTCCTGTTTACAAGTTCATAAACGCGAAAAGGTAGGAATGTCCACCGCCTGCAATTTTTCGAACATAAGGGAATGGCCCTTCCCACACAGTTAATGGGGCGGCTGTTCGCCTTCCCGAACTACGCGCCACGACGAAAACAGCTTTACCCAAGATGCGACTGTCCGACGGTGTCAGCGAAACCAAGATCACGCTCCTTCAGGCGCGACGTTGAGTAATGCTTGCATGTCGTCCCCGTTGTCCCTGTTATCCAATCAGAAAGAACACTGGCGTCACCGCAATAAACATCACGATCCCGGCCATGCGCACCTTCAAATTGCAGTTGCGCGCCGGATCGCGGCAGTCTTTGCACGCCAACTAAAGCTCGGAGGAGAAAGATCATGACCCCAGAAACGTTGTTCTCAATGAACGGCAAAACAGCGCTCGTGACAGGTGGCGCGACTGGAATTGGGCGCATGGCCGCCGAAGCCTTGGTTAGGGCAGGGGCCCATGTTCTGATCGCCTCGCGAAACCGCGATGCCTGCGAAGCCGTGGCAGAGGAGTTGAATGCCCTGGATGCCCCGGGCAGCGCCGAAGGGTTCGGAGGCGACGTCGGCACCAAAGAGGGTATCGATGACATGGTGTCCGAGGTTGGGAAGCGGACGGAAAGACTCGACATCCTTATGAACAATGCGGGCGTTACTTGGGGCGCGCCGATGGGGCATTTTCCCTACGAAGCCTGGGCCAAAGTGATGTCTGTAAACGTCGCCGGGATTTTTGACCTGACCCAAAAACTGTTGCCAATATTGATGAAGTCCGGCACGCCCGATGATCCTGCTCGCGTGGTCAACGTCGGATCCGTGATGGGAGAGGTCCCAATGGGGGACGGTGCCTATAGCTACTCGGCATCGAAGGCGGCGGTCCTGCACCTGACAAAGATCATGGCAAAGGAACTGTCACCATACAATGTCACCGTGAACGCGTTGGCCCCGGGGCCGTTTGTTTCCCGAATGACAGCGTTCGCGACTGCAGACGAGGACGTAAGGGCCAAAGTAGGGAAATCCGTTCCGCTTGGCCGGGTCGGCAGCGAAGAAGACATCGCCGGTTGTATGCTGTTTCTCTGCGGGCGCGGCGGCAGCTATGTAACCGGAGCCGTCATTCCGGTTTCAGGCGGCATTAACGTGGTGACCGCTGGAAACATCTTCGCTGAGGCCCTCTAAGACTATGTTGCGGTAGATGCCGAAGTTTCCGAGCCTTTAAACTGACTAACAGTTTGAGCATACGCACTTCGGCCAACGGGCGACAATTAATCACGACGGACCGGACAGCTCTAGTTCAAGGTTGCCAAGGCTGTTCTTTCCAAAGAACATCTCAGACCCAACAAAGAACGTAGGCACACCGAATACGCCCTTTCTTACAGCAGCTTTTGTTTGATCCTTAAGCTGCTGTTTGACCTCGACACTTGTCATCGCCTCGCGAAGCTTGCGAACAGGCAATTCGTTTTCCTGTAGGATATCCATCAAAACGCCAAGCTCATCAACCTTTTGGCCATGCACCCAAATCGCGTCAAATATGGCATCTACATATTTGTTTTCCCATGATTTTCCCTTGGCATAAACTGCACCCCGCATGGCAAATTTCGTGTTTACGGGAAAGTGCGGGCTCATGTGGAAACTCAAACCGCGACGTCTGGCAAAACGGTGCAGGTCATGCGTGAGGTAAGCGCTTTTCTGACGGATGTCAGAAAAGGCTTGAAACGGGCTTTGGTTATTCGTGGCCTTGAAAACTGTTGCCAGCAACACTGGCACCAAGTTGATTTCCACGTCGTGTCTGTCGGCCAATTCCGGCAGTATCTTATGCGCAAGAAACGCATTTGGACTGCAGAAATCATAAATAAAATCCATGGCTTGCGACATGTTCTTCCTCCTGAAGGAATATGGCTACTACGCACTCACCACAAGCAAATGATTCTCCAACTGCTAACAGTTTAACAGACTGATGCCCTTAAAGTGCGACAGCAGGCGAATTCCGCCGATTTCCTGCCGATCTGCTTAGTGATGCCTCATGAAATCGATTCACCCTACGGCATTCAGTCAGGGCAATGATTGAACGAAACGGGCTAGGCTGTTACGCCATGTCTTAAATCCAATTGGAGACCCCGTATGACCGAGGCAGAACGTATTCTCATAGACCTTTTGAACCTCGAAAGATTGGAAGTTGACCTTTATCGGGGCGTAGGGTCAGGCGGCGAAACATCCACACGGATATTCGGCGGGCAGGTGGTTGCCCAGGCGCTTGCCGCCGCGTATCGCACAGTGGACGAACGGCTGTGCCATTCCTTACATGCATATTTTATTCGACCTGGCGATCCATCAATACCTGTTATTTATCAAGTTGATAGAGCCCGAGATGGAGGTTCATTCACAACGCGCCGGGTCGTTGCAATTCAACACGGAAAGCAAATCCTGAACATGTCCGCATCGTTTCATGTGCGCGACGAAGGCTGGGATCATCAGCATGATATGCCGCAACTGGAAAAGCCGGAAAATTATCCAGCACGCACAGAGCTAAAGGAAAAATACCTGAGCGCGCTTCCGGAACGATTGCATGGCGAACTGATGCGTGAACGTCCAATTGAAGTGCGAGAAGTCAACCATGTGCATCCTTTGAAACCCGAGAAAACAGATGATCGCAACCAAATGTGGATGCGCATGAATGCCGCAAAGCAAGCAGATGAAAGAACGCAACAATTACTACTGACCTATGCGTCCGACATGAGCCTGTTGAGTTCTGGGATGCGACCACATGGGCTGAGCTGGTTCACAGGCGAAGTTAATGGCGCAAGCCTTGACCACGCCATGTGGTTTCACGCCCCGGTGCGGTTCGAAAACTGGCACTTATACTCAATGGATTCCCCGTGGACCGGTAGAGGCCGGAATTTTAATCGAGGCTCAATCTATTCCGAAGACGGTATCCTGGTGGCATCGGTTGCTCAGGAAGGGTTAATGCGGAAAGTCCAAAAGAGTTCTTAAGGTTCTGTTTTAACATCAAATTTCCAAGAAAAACGCTGTTTGTGCGGCTGTTTTTCTAACGCCGCATATTCACAATTTAACCATAATACCGATTATGCGAACAATCATTGTGTAGCCGCAAAGCTAAAATGTCACCCATGAGCAATTCAGGAATGTCACTCTGCCCTCAAAAATCAATGAGGGTGAGCAGACATGGGATGGGTGGTTATGAGCGAGCGCGAGTTAAACCGTGTGGAGGTGCTGGCGCAGGTCGATGATGGACGGCTGACAGTCGATAATGCGGCGAACATGTTGTACCTGACGCGTCGGCAGATTTTCCGACTGATGAAGCGGTATCGGCAGGACGGAGCATCGGCGATCCGGCACAAGGCACGCGGCAAACCTCCGAACAATTGCATTCATCAAACGAAGCGTGACTATGCGTTGAGCCTGATCCGGGAAAGCTACGCAGATTTTGGGCCGACACTGGCGGCTGAGATGCTGGCCGAGCATCATGGTTTCAAAGTTTCGCGCGAGACTGTCCGTAAGTGGATGCAGGAAGATGGCATCTGGCTTTCGCGCAAACAGCGACGCACGTTCCATCAACCACGTCTGCGGCGGGAATGCTTCGGCGAACTGATCCAGATCGACGGCTCAGATCACCGATGGTTCGAGGATCGGGGCGATCCCTGCACCCTGCTCGTCTTCATCGACGACGCCACCAGCACTTTGATGGAGCTGCGTTTTGTCACCTCCGAGAGTACCTTCAGTTATTTCGAGGCATTGGAAAGCTATCTGCTCAAACACGGTCGCCCGGTCGCATTCTACAGCGAAAAGCACACGGTGTTCCGCGTTCCTAAGCCCAACGATCACATGACCGGCATGACGCAGTTCGGGCGCGCTCTTGCAGAGCTGAACATCGAGATCATCTGCGCCAATTCTTCCCAAGCCAAAGGTCGCGTGGAACGCGCGAACCGCACACTGCAAGACCGTCTGGTCAAAGAACTGCGCATCGCGGGCATCTCCAACATGGATGACGGGAATGCGTTCCTTGCGGGCTTCGTCGAACGCTACAACACCAAGTTTGCAAAGGCTCCCGCCAAGCCAGACAACCTGCATCGCGCTTTGAACATCGAACCAGATCGCCTTTCCGAGGTCTTCTGTCTGCGCGACAAACGCTATGTCACTAAGGATTTGACGCTGAAGTACGACCGCAAACGTATTCGTCTGGAGGTCAACGATTTGACGCGCGGTCTCGTCGGCAAATACGTCGATACCTATGAGTTTGCAGATGGCCGCATTCAGGTGCGCGCAAAAGGCGTCGCCCTGCCCTGCGCCGTCTTCGACCCGCACCAACAGCGCGTCACACACGCCACAATCACAGAGAACAAACGTCTGAGCGCCGTCCTCGCCCACATCAAAGAAGAACAAGAGAAGGCCGGGCCGCCGCCCAAGGTCAAACCCGTCAGCGCAAAGAACGGCTACAAGAAGAATGGTCGTCGCCCGCCAGGACGACCTTCAAAGATGGAAGCGTACTATGAACGGCGAAGGGCGGAACGGGCGGCAGAAGCCAAAGCGGTAGAGACTACTTCGGGAACGTCCAAAGCTCTTCATCCGCTTGAATAGCCGCGACCACCTCTTTCGCGCGAGCCGCAGCGCCCCTCGCAGGACCTAAGCCCATGTAATTCGCTTCAATATCTACGAGGTATCCGACAACTTCTTCTTCTGCTACGCCCCGTCGGAGCTGACCAGCAGCTTGAAGGAGATAGCTGTCATATTCGTCCGCGAACGGTTGGCAGTCTTCATCATCCCACTTTTGTCCATCAGCCAAGAGCCCGATTGGGTCCCATTTCGACCAACCAATATCCCGCAGACGCGAGAGCTTAATTTTCGGCGGAGGTGTCAATGGTGGATCGAGAAGCGGCATTTCAAAGCACTCAACAAACATAGTTTGGTTACAAGCTACCCGATCCCGCAAGGCTTTTCAGCCCTTCGATATTTGAGGTCTCCAGGCTGCTAAGCCTTGCTACCGTCGCGCCCTGTGGTGACACTTCTGCTTTGCAGACCCGGTGACATTTCTACTTGGTTGCAACATCATTGCAGCCCTACAATGAAAAATCGCAGGACTTCCATCCTGCGATTCAACAGTAAAATCCCCTTAGTAAAACGCCTGCAATCCGGTTTGCGCGCGTCCGAGGATCAAGGCATGCACGTCATGCGTTCCTTCATAGGTGTTTACCGTCTCAAGGTTGACCATGTGGCGGATCACCTGGAATTCCAGAGAAATCCCGTTGCCGCCATGCATGTCGCGGGCCATGCGTGCGATTTCAAGCGCCTTACCACAGTTGTTGCGCTTGACGATCGAAATCATCTCAGGCGCTGCTTCGGCCTGATCCATCAGACGACCGACACGCAGACTGCCCTGCAACCCCAACGCAATCTCGGTCTGCATGTCAGCTAGCTTGCGTTGGAACAACTGTGTTTGGGCCAAAGGTTTGTCGAATTGCTTTCGGTCCAAGCCGTATTGACGTGCGCCATGCCAACAAGCCTCGGCTGCGCCCATGACGCCCCAGCTAATTCCATAGCGTGCGCGATTCAGACAGCCAAACGGGCCTTTCAAACCTTGCACATGCGGTAACAGAGCGTCGTCGCCCACTTCGACACCATCCAGAACGATCTCACCAGTGATCGACGCACGCAAGCTCATCTTGTTTTGAATTTTCGGAGCACTCAGCCCCTTGAGGCCTTTTTCCAGAACGAACCCACGAATTTTACCGTCATGCGCATCCGACTTGGCCCAGATCACGAAGACATCCGAAATCGGAGAGTTCGAAATCCACATTTTGCTGCCGGTCAGCCGATAGCCGCCGTCAATCTTTTCGGCACGGGTTTTCATACCGGCCGGGTCTGAACCAGCATCCGGTTCGGTCAGCCCGAAACACCCAATCCATTCACCGCTGGCAAGTTTGGGCAGATATTTTCGGCGTTGTTCTTCGCTGCCATAGGCATAGATCGGGTACATCACCAATGAGCTTTGAACCGACATCATCGAACGATAACCAGAGTCCACACGCTCTACTTCTCGGGCGACCAGACCATAGGAAACGTATCCCCCGCCCAAGCCACCGTATTCTTCAGGGATCGTTGTCCCCAACAGGCCCATTTCACCCATTTCCCGAAAGATCTCGGGGTCGGTTTCTTCGTTCTGAAAGGCGTCGTTGACTCGGGGCTGCAGCTTTTCCTGCGCATAAGCCCGCGCGCTGTCGGAAATCATCCGCTCGTCTTCCGTCAACTGATCAGACAGACGGAATGGATCGTCCCAGGCGAATTGCCCCAAGTCCGGTGCATCTTTGGCGCGCAAGGTGGGCTTCGTGTTGGGGGCGTTCATGGTGTGTCTCCGCTCAAATATCTGGGCGCAAACTAACCTGTCAGCCTTTCAAATGACAGTAAGAGATTCGCAACCAACCATGAGTTTTTCTCATGGTCGATTACGCGTGTCCCCTGCCCGGCTTTACCCTAGAGCGTAACCTGCACCGCGTACGGTGCGAACAGGATCTTCGCCACCATGTTGGGTCAATGCTTTGCGCAACCGTCCGATATGCACATCTACCGTCCGTGTATCGACATAGATATCGCGGCCCCACACGCGGTCCAATAGCTGCTCACGGCTCCAAACACGCCCCGGCTTTTCCATGAACGTGCTCAGAAGACGGAATTCTGTCGGGCCAAGCTTCAGAGGTTTACTGTCTCGGCTGACCTTATGTGTTTCAGAATCCAGTATGATATCACCGAACTCCAGCCTAATGCCCACTGTTGCAGGCCGTACGCGCCGCAGTTGAGTTCTTACCCGGGCCATCAGTTCGACAACCGAATATGGCTTGACCACATAGTCATCCGCTCCGGTTTCCAGACCGCGCACCTTGTCGACCTCTTCCGTGCGAGCAGACAGCATAATGATCGGAATGGAACGCGTATCGGGCCTTGATTTTAGCCTGCGGCAAACCTCGATCCCGCTGAGATTTGGCATCATCCAGTCCAGAACGATGATGTCCGGACTGTCCTCGTCGACCAAAAGCAGGGCCTCGTCCCCGTTCTCGGCCTTGGCCACCCGAAACCCCTCGGCCTCAAGGTTGTACGCCAGCACCTCACGCTGTGCCAGCTCATCTTCGACCACAAGAACGGTGGGTTGGTCGGCGGACATGTGTCAAATCTCCTGCGGGGTGTGCGACGTGATATCGGCCTTGGGTCGCGCCTCGGCGGGGCGTTCACCCGTGACAAGATAGACAACCTGTTCGGCAATGGCGGTGACGTGGTCACCCATGCGTTCGATGTTCTTGGCAATGAAATGCAGGTGCATACAGGACGAAATGTTGCGTGGGTCTTCGGCCATGAAGGTCAGAAACTCGCGGAAGAGGCCGTTATACATTTGGTCCACCTCTTCATCACGGTTGATGACATCGGTGGCCAGTTCTGCGTCACGTTGGATATAGGCGTCCAGCGCGTCACGCAGCATATGTTCAACCTCGCGGGCCATACGGCGAAGAGCCGCAGCGCTGCCGTTGATCTCACCCGCATTGACCAGAACCGTAGTGCGCTTGGCGATGTTCTTGGCATAGTCCCCAATACGTTCCAGGTTGCCTGAAACCTTTAGCACCGACAGCACCAGACGCAGATCACTGGCCGTTGGCGCCCGCAAGGCGATAAGACGCGCAGTTTCTTCGTCGATCAACTCTTCCAGCGCGTCGATGGCCTTGTCGCCTGCGCGGACCTGCTGGGCCAGCTCTTCATCTCGTGATTCCAGCGAGCGAGCGGCGCCCATGATGGCGGCCTCAACCAGACCGCCCATTTTCATGATGTGGGCCTGAATCGCTTCGAGATCGCGGTCGAAAGCGGATGCAATATGTTGTTCAGTCATGATCTGATACCTGTCCTCAACCGATCCGGCCGGTGATGTAGCTTTCGGTGCGGGGATCTTCGGGGTTGGTGAAAATCTGGCCTGTCTCGCCAAATTCAACGAGGTTCCCAAGGTGGAAAAACGCAGTTTTCTGGCTGACCCGTGCGGCCTGCTGCATCGAGTGGGTCACGATCACCACCGAATAGCGCGAGCGCAACTCGTCAATCAGTTCCTCGACCTGCGCGGTTGCAATTGGATCAAGGGCCGAGCACGGCTCATCCATCAGAAGGACTTCCGGTGCAGTCGCAATGGCGCGTGCGATGCACAGACGCTGCTGCTGACCACCGGATAGGCCGGTGCCGGGGGCATCCAGACGATCCTTGACCTCATCCCAGATCGCACCACGGCGCAGGGATTTCTCAACGATTTCGTCCAGTTCCGCCTTGTTCTTGGCAAGACCATGGATGCGTGGGCCATAGGCCACGTTGTCATAGATAGACTTGGGGAACGGGTTCGGCTTCTGGAACACCATACCCACTTTGGCGCGCAGCTGCACCGGATCAACGCGCTTGTCATAGATATCTTCACCATCCAGCAGAATGTCGCCCTCAACCCGGCAGATGTCGATCGTGTCGTTCATCCGATTCAGACAGCGCAGAAAAGTGGACTTGCCGCAACCCGACGGGCCAATGAACGCAGTCACAGTTTTTTCTTCAATCTCAACGTTCACATCTTTGATGGCGTGAGTGTCGCCGTAATAGACCTGAACCTTGTTCGCGGCGATCTTGATAGCTTTGGAGTCCACGGTTCTCTCCACTCGTGTCATATCGTTCATAATTAGCCCCTTACCAGCGGCGTTCAAAGCGGCGGCGCAGGAGTACCGCGATGGTGTTCATTGTCACGAGGAAGATCAACAGAATGATGATTCCCCCCCAAGCACGTTCGTAAAAAGCAGGGTCAGCGCGTTTGGACCATTCGTAGATTTGCGCCGGCATAGCCGAGTTCGGCGATAGGAACCCCGCCACAATCCCATCCGGCGGGTTCGAGGCGATAAAGCCCACCATCCCGATCAAAAGCAGCGGTGCGGTTTCGCCAAGCGCCTGCGCCAGACCAATGATGGTGCCGGTCAAAATGCCGGGAGCGGCCAGCGGCAGCACATGGTGGAACACCGCCTGCATTTTCGAGGCCCCTACCCCAAGGGCTGCATCGCGGATCGACGGCGGCACCGCCTTCAGCGACGCGCGTGTCGAGATGATGATCGTCGGCAACGTCATCAGCGTCAGCACCAGACCGCCCACCAGCGGCGCCGAGGTCGGTAAGTGCATATAGTTGATGAACACGGCCAGACCCAGAATACCGAACACAATCGACGGGACGGCGGCCAGGTTCGAGATGTTCACCTCAATGATATCTGTCAGCCGGTTCTGTGGCGCAAACTCCTCAAGATAGATCGAGGCCGCAACACCGATCGGCAGCGCCAAAGCCAACACCACGAACATCATGAACAGCGATCCCAGCATAGACACACCGATCCCCGCGGCCTCGGGCCGTTGGTCTGAAGCGTCAGAGCCGAAGATGAAATCGGGGTTGAACGCCTTATACAGCACACCCGCGTCCCGCAATTGATCTACAAAATCCAACTGTGCAGCCGTTATGCTTTTGTCATTGGCGATGGACTCACGGGTGACGCGGCCTTTCATATACCCATCGACGCGGCTGTTGACCAGAAAGCGGAAGCTGACCGTTTTGCCGATCTCATCTGGGTTGGCGATCACGTAGTTCCGCAACTGAGCCTGCGCCGACTTTGATAGGATCTTACCCATTTCTTTGGGTTTCAGATCCGTCTGAATACCAAGTTCCTGTACTTCGGCCTCAAGCGCCGAGGCAATCAACGGGGCATATCCGAAGGTCGAGACCTTTTTGATATCTTCGATGTTGCGGTTGCCCTTCTTGTCCAGCTTGTCGGCCTTTAGTTCGACATTCAGCTCAAGAAAGCTCTGCTGGAAGGCGCCGGTGCCTGCTGTCACGATATTCGTGACCAGAATGATCAGCATCAGCAGGCCGATCCCGATGGCGGCAATTCCGTACAGCTTGAACCGACCCTCGGCGGCATTACGGCGTTTGGTGCGCGCGTCTTTCTCGAACAATGAGCCACCCCTGGGCTTTGCAGCAGGAGCAGCGCCAGGCGTTTGGGAAATATCGGTCATTCGTACTGCTCCCGGTATTTGCGTACGATATAAAGGGCGAAGATGTTCAGCCCCAGCGTGATGATGAACAGGGTCAGACCCAGCGCAAAGGCCACCAGCGTCTCAGGGCTGGCAAAGTCGGTATCGCCGGTTAACTGACTGACGATCCGGGTTGTGATGGTCGTCATCGCCTCGAACGGGTTGCCCGAGAACTTGGCGATTGCACCGGCGGCCATAACCACGATCATTGTCTCACCAATGGCGCGGCTGGCGGCCAGCAGGATCGCACCCACGATACCCGGCAAAGCGGCGGGCAGAACCACCTGACGCACAGTTTCGGACTTTGTAGCACCCAATCCCAACGACCCATCGCGCATCGACTGCGGAACCGCGTTGATGATGTCGTCCGACAGCGAGGACACGAACGGGATCAGCATGATGCCCATTACCAGCCCCGCAGTCAGCACCGCGTTCGAGCTGGCCATCCAGCCAACCCCCAGCGCACCGCCTTCGCCGAACATCGACACCAATGCGGGGCCGACCGTCAAAAGGGCAAACAGACCGTAAACGATGGTCGGGATACCGGCCAGGATTTCAAGCAGCGGTTTCGCCACAGCGCGCGTCGCGCCCGTGGCGTATTCCGACAGGTAGATTGCCGCGAACAGGCCAATCGGTACCGCGACCAGCAACGCAATCAACGAGATATAAAGCGTACCCCACAGCAGCGGAAGGATCGACAGCTCTGACCCGCCACGGAAGTTGGGGGCCCAAGTACTGCCAAAGAAGAAGTCTTTCCACGAATGAAGCTGGAAGAAGTTCAGCGTTTCAAAGAGCATCGACAAAACGATGCCCACGGTTGTCAGGATCGCGATAGAGGCCGCCAGCAGCAGTAGCGCCAGAACCGCCTGCTCGACCACGTTACGGGCGCGAAATTCCTTATGTGTGCGGACATAGGCGAACGCTGCCCCCAAAAGTGCGACAGCCAGAACAATGGCCTGCATGGCAACCGATCCGGTCGACGTCATACTGCGGTATTTTTGCGCCGCTATCAGGATCGGCTGAGAAATCTCCTGTGTCAGTACCTGCCCGGCGTCCTTTAGTGTTGCCGTCAGTTGATCAATATCCGAATTCGCGTCTTGGGCCTGCGCTTCGGTCATTGCGCCTGCGGCGACTGCCCCATCCAACCCAACGGCCACGCGACGTACTTCGCTCATTATGAGGCCGCGATCAGAACCTTCTGGGATCGACTGCTCGGGGATAAGGCTGGAAACCGTACTGTTCACGATCATCGGCTGGGCAAGAAGCCATACAATCAAAACGCCAAGTGCCGGAACCAACGCAGACAGGGCGACATTGTACCCATAATAGGACGGCAGCGAATGCAAATCGCGCGCGTCTCCTCCTGCGCTTGCCAAGGCACGGGAGCGACCCGTGAAGAAACCGATCACTGCCAGCGCAAGCAGGATAAGCAGCAGCCAGGATAATGCCATGAGAACTCCGATGGTATCGCAAGTGGAGGAGTCAAAAAGAACCGGGGCGCGAATATTACGCCCCGGTTCCGTTCACAAGATATATTAGGAACCGCCGCCCAGAACGGTTTCGTTCGCAACTGTTTCCTGTACTTTCGCCAGTTCAGGATCCGAGACCAGACCATATTCCGCCAGCGGGCCGTCGGGGCCTGCGATCTCGTCCGCGACGAAGAACTCAGCATATTCTTTCAGACCGGGGATCACGCCGATATGGGCTTTTTTCACGTAGAAGAACAGCGGACGCGAAACCGGATACTCACCTGATGCGATCGACTCGGTCGAAGGAACGACGTCCGACATGGTCGCAACTTGCAGCTTGTCGGTGTTGTTCTCGTAGAAGGCCAGACCAAAGACGCCGATGCCGTCCTTGTTGCTGTCGATACGGGCCAGAGTTTCGGTGTAGTCGCCGTCGATGTCGACCGACACGCCGTCGGTGCGGATCGCGATGCACTGTTTTTCCGCTGCTTTCTTGTCGTCGCCGGCAGCTGCCTTGAACACTTCGAAATCGCCCAGGTGCTCACAGCCAGCCAAGATAACCTTATCTTCGAACACTTCACGGGTGCCGTGCTTGGTGCCTGGAATGAAGGTTGCGATCGGCTGCGCCGGGAAGTCCGGGTTCACGTCGGCCCAGGTCTTGTTGGGGTTGTCGACAACTTCACCGTCCACGACGATTTTGGCTGCCAGCGCTTTGTACCAGTCTTCCGGCGTGAACTCGAACGAGTTGCCGTTGATGTCGGATGCGAAAACGATGCCGTCATAGCCAATCTGAACTTCGATGATGTCCGTTACACCGTTTTCGGCGCAGGCTTTGATTTCTTTCTCGCGGATAGCGCGCGATGCGTTGGCAACGTCGATGGTGTTTTCGCCAACACCTTCGCAGAAGCGCTTGAGGCCAGCCGACGAACCGCCCGATTCAACAACCGGTGTCGGGAAGTCAAAGTTCTCACCGAAGGCTTCAGCAACAATCGAAGCATAAGGCAGGACGGTCGAAGAACCAGCTACCTGAACCTGATCACGAGCAGCGGCAGCAGTGGCCGAGATTGCAGAGATGGCAAGAGCCGAAGCCGACAGTTTTACAAAGGACATTTCAGTCTCCCTGAAAGGATAGAATTTGATCACCCCCATGATGATCCTGCGGCACCCCTAAGAGCCGTGCGTAAGCCTTTTGTGACAGGTTTGTAACGCTTTTATGACACCTTGCTTTGTTTGAAGGTGACGTTACGAAAGAAATATCGGCCAAAAACTGACAAATTGGACGACCATAGACAGAATCTGAACCGAGTTATCGCGGCAAAATAACTGTAAACACAGAACCTTTTCCAAGGTCGCTTTCCACGCGCAGGCGACCACGGTGGCGATTTACAATATGCTTCACAATGGCCAAGCCCAGCCCCGTTCCGCCCAGCTCACGCGATCTATGACTGTCGGCGCGATAGAATCGCTCAGTCAGACGCGGCAAGTGTGTCGCATCGATTCCCGGCCCCTTGTCGATGACCTGTACCCTTACAGCAGGACCACGCATCGCCGTATCCCGGTCCGAGGACGTGATGCGCACTTCGACCACGCCACCGCTGCCGCCGTATTTGATTCCGTTTTCGATCAGGTTGGTGAAAACCTGACGCAGCTGATCGCTGTCACCGGTTAACGTAACAGGCCCCTGATCCGCCGAAAGGGTCAGTTCGACACCGGCGTCCTCGGCCAAAGGACGTACCGAGTTCAAAATCGACTGCATCATTCCCGTCAGTTCCAGTTGCTCTTTCGGGCGGACGCGTTCCTCGCTTTCAACCCGGTTCAATGAAAGCAAATCACCCACCAACCTGTTCATGCGGTTGGCTTCCTCGGTCATGATCTTAAGAAACCGCTCGCGCGCGACGGCATCGTCACGGGCAGGTCCCCGTAGGGTTTCAATGAACCCCATCAAGGCGGTCAGAGGGGTTCGCAGCTCGTGACTGACATTGGCAACGAAGTCACGACGCATCTGACCGGCCTGCTCCAGATGGGTGACATCCTGAAAGATGGCCAACACAGCGCCGCCGGAAACCGCTCCGACGCCGTTCATATACCGGCACTGAACTTCGAAGGTTGTGTCCTGCGCCCCGTCGTTCGCCAGATGACGCGTTTTCGCCGGCCCTTTTGTGCGCAGGCTCTGCTCCATGGCTTCGATGACCTGAGGCTGCCTCAGGATCGTTGCGAAGTGCCGACCCTCGATCCCCGCGCCAAGCAAGGTTTTGGCGTGCGTGTTGGCGGCGATAATGCGTTCCGTTTGATCGACCACCAAAGCCGGCATGGGAACGGCCGCGACAAATTCGGTGAGCTGGTCATTTGACATGGAAAAAACCTCTTGGAGGTAATCAGACCGCCGTCATCGTATCCCGGAACCTGCGCATATTGCTCTGGTAATGCAGGGCGCTTAGGGTCAGACCCTTCGCGGCTGCATCGTCCAATGTGCGCACAACCTTGCCCGGTGATCCCATAACAAGTGAATTATCCGGTATCTCTTTGCCTTCCGTAATCAAAGCCCCTGCCCCGATCAGGCAATTCTTGCCAATCTTTGCCCCATTCAGGACGATCGCCCCCATTCCAATCAGAGAGTTCTCGCCAATCGTACAGCCATGCAGCATAACCTTGTGGCCGATGGTGCAGTTCTTGCCAATAGTCAGGGGAAAACCTGCATCAATATGCATGACGCAGTTTTCCTGAACATTGCTGCCTTCGCCGATGCGGATCTCTTCATGGTCGGCGCGGATGGTGGACCCAAACCAGACCGAGGCGCCCTGCTCCATCACCACTTTACCGATCAGGTTGGCGTCCGGTGCAACCCATGTGTCATCGTGAATTTGCGGCGTATGCTCGCCCAAGGCGTAGATTGTCATGACAGGCCCTCAAATTCATTTTGTAGTGCGCGAACGTGGTTTTGAAGGCTGGGTTGCTGAATACGGCGCATACGTTCGGCGCTGACGATGGTCTTCAGTTTTTCTTCCGTCGAATCCAGATCGTCATTGACCAGAACGTAATCGTAATACCCCCAATGGCTGATTTCGTCCCAGCTCTTGAGCATCCGTTTGGCGATCACGTCGTCACTGTCCTGGCCACGGCTTTCCAACCGACGGCGCAGTTCCGGGATCGAGGGCGGCAGGATAAAGATCGAAAGCGCGTGTTTGCCAAGGTCCGAGTTGCGGATCTGAACCTCACCCTGCCAATCCACATCGAACAATACGTCTTTTCCGCTGTTGATCGACTCGCGGACAGGCCCGGCTGGTGAGCCGTAGAAGTTCCCGAAAACATGCGCGTGTTCCAGCATCTGCCCTTCGGCGACCTGCTGTTTGAACGCATCCTCCGTCAAAAAGAAATACTCGCGACCGTGTTCTTCGCCCGGACGCGGCGCGCGGGTGGTGGCCGAGACCGAAAACTCCAGATCGGTATCCCACTGCATCAACCGTTTGGCCAATGTAGATTTTCCTGCACCAGAGGGCGAGGACAGAATGATAAGTAGGCCGCGTCGATCCGCCATTTGGCGCTCCTGTCGTTATTCCACGTTCTGAACTTGTTCGCGCATCTGATCTATAACGGCTTTCAACTCAAGCCCTACCGAAGTCAGATCGGCACTTTGCGCTTTTGAACACAGGGTATTGGCCTCTCGGTTGAATTCCTGCATCAGAAAGTCAAGCTTTCGGCCAACTGCAACGTCCTGTTCCAGCAAGTCCCGCGCCGCCAAGACATGCGCTTTCAGGCGATCAATTTCTTCGGTGATATCGGCCTTGACCGCGATCAGTGCAAGTTCCTGCGCAACACGGTCCGGGTCGGCACCCTGCGCGTTATCCATGACGCGCGTCAGGTTCTCGCGCAGCGTTTCTGCGACCTTATCCTTTCGCTGCTCCGCCAGATTTGCAGCCTGTTCTGTCAATTCCGCCACCGTTTCCAGTTGACCATTCAATATTTGTGAAAGCGACTGACCTTCGGTCTCGCGCATCGCGATAAATTCGGTCAAAAGCCCCGGGAACTCAGCGATTAGATGTTCGACCAATGGCGCAGGATCGTCTACGTCGCTGCCTGCATCCAACATACCTTTTAACGCGATAAGGTCAGAAGCACGCGACGGGGCAAGCATGATATCCCGCGCTTCTGCCATTTGCTGCGTTTTTGCCAGGGCCTCCAGCGCAGCCCCCATTGCGACTTCGTTCAAAACAAGGTCCGGCGCAGATTCATCACGGTTAAGCCGCAGGGACAGCGTGACGCTTCCCCGGCTCAGGGCCTTGGACAATTGCCCACGCAATGCGACCTCTAACCCCGTCAACCAGTCCGGAGCACGCACGCGCATGTCTAGCCCCTTGCCATTGACGCTGCGCAACTCCCACGTCCAGCTATGCGGCCCAAACGCCCCCTTGCCAGAGGCAAATCCAGTCATGGATCTGATCATGCCCGCCCTTTCGTCGCTGCTCGTCTCAGAATACTTGACCGCACCTAATGCCATCACAGCACGCAGGGCAAGAGTTTGCTGGGTTTCGCCTGAAGACAGCTAAGTTAACCATTCATTAAAGAATTCCTCCAAGAGTGGCACCAACCATGTCAGTTTGGCCCCTGTCAGAACTGGTCATTCGAAAGATGCCCCCGATATCTGGCATTTTAGGAAAATGATGGCCACTTGGCGTTAGGGCAATGAAATGACGCCCTTTTTCGGAAACGGGTCCGGGTCTAACTTTGGAAAGATCATCGCGATGGATCGCTTTGACAGTGGCCGCATATTTTCGCCCATTCGCCAGGCTGAGGCTTATTGGAGCGCGCTGCTATCGGGTAGCGAGATTCCAATGCGATCGCAGATTGATCCACGCGGACTTGAGAACATTTTGGAAAACACCTTTATCCTCGAACGCATAGCACCCGGCCTGGCCAGGTTTCGCCTTGCGGGCAGTCATCTGAACAGGCTTGCCGGGATGGAGGTTCGGGGCATGCCTCTGACCGCCTTTTTCGAACCGTCGGCACGATCTCAGATTACAGAGATATTGGAACAGGTTTTTGCAGGACCTGCGATTGCCGAGTTTGAACTTGCAGGCGCTGGGAAACCGGGGCGCGCCCATCTGGATGCGCGCATGATCCTGCTGCCACTGAAAAGCGATTTAGGGGACGTAAGCCGCGTCTTGGGCGTACTTGCCAGCAATGGTGCCATCGGAGCCACGCCCAGACGGTTCGGCGTGCTTGGTCAGAAGGTTCGCACAGTGGCGTCCGTTCAATCACCGCGCACGAAGATCGAACCGACCTCAGCAGGATTTGCCGAGGGACAAAGGGAGTTTGATCACTCAAAGTCCCATTTGCGTCTGGTTGTATCGCGAGATGATTAGGTAACAAAAAAGCGGGCCTTTGCCCGCTTTTTCTATGATTTAGCTCGCCGCTCGTTTGCTGCGATCGCGCCTCAGGTTAGTCAGTTCCTCGGCCACAAGGAAGGCCAGTTCAAGGGACTGCGACGCGTTCAAACGAGGGTCGCAGGCGGTGTGGTAGCGGTCTGAAAGATCCTCTTCCCTCACGGCGCGCACGCCGCCCGTGCATTCGGTTACATCCAGACCGGTCATCTCGAAATGTACACCACCGGGGATAGTACCCTCGGCCTGATGTACGCCAAAGAAGTCGCGAACTTCGCGCAGGACTGAATCAAACGGACGCGTCTTGTAGCCCGTTGCCGATTTGATGGTATTGCCGTGCATCGGATCGCAGACCCAAGTCACATTAGCACCCTCTTCCTTCACGGCTTTGACCAGACGCGGCAGATGCTCACCGGCTTTGCCCGCTCCGAACCGCGCGATCAGGGTCAGGCGACCCTCTTCGTTTTCGGGGTTTAGCTTGGACATCAGAACCTTCAGGTCTTCCGCCGTCGTGGTCGGACCGCATTTCAGACCAATTGGGTTCAATACACCGCGGCAGAATTCCACATGCGCGCCGTCGGGCTGACGGGTGCGGTCGCCGATCCAGATCATATGGCCAGACCCGGCCAGCCAGTTGCCAGAAGTCGAATCCAGACGCGTCAACGCCTCTTCATACTCCAGCAGCAGACTTTCGTGGCTGGTATAGAACTCGACGGTCGAGAACTCATGCGTGGTGTCGGCGGTGATACCAGCCGCGTGCATAAAGTCGATCGTGTCCTGAATCCGGTCCGCGATCTCAGAGTATTTCTGAACGTCCTGTTCATCTGTGAAGCCCAAAGTCCACGAATGCACCATGCTCATATCCGCGAAGCCTCCGGTCGAGAAGGCCCGCAAAAGGTTAAGCGTCGCCGCTGCCTGCGTATAGGCCTGCAACATCTTGCCGGGATTCGGAATACGCGCTTCGGGCGTGAACGCCAGTTCATTGATGATGTCGCCACGATAACTTGGCAGTTCCACACCATCGACAACCTCGGTCGGGGCGCTGCGTGGCTTGGCAAACTGTCCCGCCATCCGGCCAACTTTGACCACGGGAACTTTGGCACCATACGTCAGCACCATAGCCATTTGCAGCATCACCTTGAAGGTATCGCGGATTGCGTCGGCGCTGAATTGTTCAAAGCTTTCAGCACAGTCGCCACCTTGCAGCAGGAACGCCTCTCCACGTCCGGCGGCGCCCAAAAGCTGTTTCAGGCGGCGCGCTTCCCCGGCAAAAACCAGCGGGGGATACTGCGAAAGCTGGGCCTCGACCTTAGACAGCGCGTCCGCGTCGGTATAATCTGGCATCTGAACCCGGGGCTTGTTGCGCCAGTTCGATTTTTGCCACTCGGTCATAGCTTTGATCTCCGCTGAAGTATTCAGGTCGTCTCTATACAAAATGCATTGAAGAGTGACCATATACGATTTGCGCCTCTTGACGCGGGAAACAAGCTTTGATCATGGTTGCTGTCAAATCTGTCGCCGACGCAACGTCATTAGGCGCCGAATCAAGGACACCTCGCCATGCAAGAGCAACGCCAAGTTGTCACGGTGGAAGACACTGCGGCCAACCCTAAGAATTTCGTATTTGTCTTGCTGGACAAATTTTCGCTGCTGTCCTTTGCTTCGGCGCTGGACAGCCTGCGTATTGCCAATCGCATGGCCGACAAAGAGCTGTATTCGTGGACTTTTGCAGGCGAAGGCGGTGATACCGTCAAATGCTCGGCCGGGACCGAGTTCAAGCTGGACACCGATCTGAACGAATTGCAGCGCGACGACGTTGTGATCATATGCGGCGGTGTAGACGTTCAGGCGGCGACCACCAAGAAAGTTCTGAATTGGGTTCGGCGCGAGGCACGGCGTGGTCTGAAAATCGGCGGGCTTTGCACAGCGGCATATACTCTGGCCAAGGCCGGACTTCTGGACGGCAAACGTGCGACGATCCACTGGGAAAACTCGGACAGCTTTGTCGAGGAATTCGATGAGGTCGAGCTAACAAAGTCTGTTTTCCAAATTGATGGCAACCGGATGACAACTGCGGGCGGGACCTCATCCATCGACCTGATGCTGAAGATCATCGCTGATGATTACGGCGAAGATCTTGCCAACGCGGTCGCCGACCAGATGATCTATTCCTCGATCCGCACCGATCAGGACACGCAGCGCCTGTCCACCCCGACTCGCATCGGCGTGCGCCATCCCAAGTTGAGCCAGGTCATCCTGATGATGGAAAAAAACATCGAGGAACCGATCTCACCTTCGATCCTTGCCAAGGATGTGGGCATGTCCACGCGCCAGTTGGAACGCCTGTTCCGTCGCTACCTGAGCCGTTCTCCCAAGCGGTACTACATGGAGCTTAGGCTGCACAAAGCGCGCAACCTGCTGATGCAGACAGATATGAGTGTCATTAACGTGGCGCTTGCCTGCGGCTTCGCCAGCCCCTCGCATTTCTCGAAATGCTACCGCGCTCACTATAATACGACACCATACCGGGAGCGCGGTGCCCAAAGTGGTCGCCTTTCGGTTTAACCCTGGGGCGCCATCCGATAAACCGCGCCTTCTCCTACGGAAATAAACCAAATGGACCCGTCAGGCGCTTCGACAATGTCCCGGACGCGCTCGGTCTCGGCTCCTTTGATTTGCTCGACTTCCTTTAGGGGTGACCCCTCAAGCCGGGCGATGTAGTTGAACTTGAGCGACCCCACGAAGATGTCGCCCTTCCACTCGGGCCAGAGTTTTCCGGAATACACCATCAATCCCGAAGGTGCGATGGATGGGTCCCAGTAGAATTTCGGTTGCTGCATCCCGGACTTCGCGGTGCCTTCGCCGATTGACTTGCCTGAATAATGCTTACCGTAGGAAATAACCGGCCAACCGAAGTTCTGACCCGGCAGAACAAGATTCACCTCATCCCCGCCCCGCGCACCATGTTCCGACGTCCACAGTCGCCCTTGTGCATCAAGACCCGCGCCCTGTGGGTTTCTATGCCCATAAGACCAAATCTCGGGCCTTAAATCGGGTTGACCGACAAGCGGGTTGTCAGACGGGACCGAACCATCCCGGTTTATCCGGATAACCGAGCCGATATGGTTCGACCTGTCCTGAGCTTGAGGCCGGTCACCGCGATCACCGATTGTGACAAACAAGGTTCCGTCATCGGCTTCTACGACCCGAGACCCAAAATGCCGACCACCAGATCCCCCCGGCATGGCTTCGAAGATCACCCTTAGATTTGTAAGGCGTTTTCCGTTCTCTGACAGGCGTGCGACCGCCACGGCAGTTCCTGCACCACCCTTCTGACGTTTTGAAAAAGTAAGAAAAATCTCACGGCTTTGGGTAAAATCGCGTGCGATGGTCACGTCCAGCAACCCACCCTGCCCTTTGGCCACCACATCCGGTGCACCGCGCACCCGGCGTGCGTCCCCGTCAGTGACATATAATAGCTGTCCGTCACGCTCGGTCACCAGAAACGTACCGTCTGGCAGTATCCCAACCGCCCACGGGGTATCCAGCCCATCGACAAGTGCGCTCACCTGCACCGGACCGGCTGATGTTCTTAGTTCATCGGCGTCGGCCACCATTGGACCGAACAACAGGAGTGAAACCGCGAACGCTCTGAGCATGGGGATCTCCACTTTAGGGGCACTGCGACAACCGCAACAAAACAAATAAGATTATGGGCCGCAAAAACACGTTTGCGTTAGGACTTTTCTTTTCCGAACAGCTTGCCTAGGGTCATGCCCAGAACGAATACGTTCACAATAGGGAGTAACCATATGAAAAAGCTGCTTACAGCAACTGCAGCAACCGCTCTGCTGTCCGGCACCGCAATGGCCGAAGATGTCACACTGGGCGTTCTGTTCGGCTTTACCGGTCCGATTGAATCGCTGGCACCTGCCATGGGCTCGGGCGCGGAACTGGCAATGGCCGAAGTCACCGAATCCGGAAAACTGCTGGACGGTTCGTCTGTTTCGGCATCCCGCGCTGACACCGGCTGCATCGACAACGGTCTCGCCACCTCGAACGGTGAGCGCATGATCGCAGACGGTGTCGCTGGCATCATCGGCGGCGACTGCTCGGGCGTGACCGGAGCGATCCTGCAGAACGTCGCGATTCCGAACGGCATGGTCATGATCTCACCGTCGGCAACCTCGCCCGGCCTGTCGACCATGGAAGACAATGGCCTGTTCTTTCGCACCGCCCCGTCGGATGCGCGCGAAGGTCAGGTGATGGCCGACATCCTGAACGATCGCGGCATCAGCTCGATCGCTTTGACCTATACCAACAATGACTACGGTAAAGGTCTGGCGGACGCTATCCAGTCGTCGTTCGAGGCTTCGGGTGGCGAAGTCACTATCGTGGCCGCGCACGAAGACGGCAAGGCCGACTACTCGGCCGAAGTGGGCGCGCTGGCCTCGGCCGGTGGCGACATACTGGTGGTCGCGGGCTATCTGGATCAGGGCGGTCTGGGCATCATCCAGTCGGCGCTGGACAGCGGTGCGTTTGACACATTCGGTCTGCCCGGTGGCATGATCGGTGACTCACTGCCCAATAACGTCGGCCCCGACCTGAACGGCTCGTTCGGTCAGATCGCCGGTTCGGGCGGTGAAGGTGCTGAAAAGTACTTTGCCATGGCCGAAGCTGCGGGTTTCGACGGTTCTTCGCCCTATTCGCCCGAAAGCTATGACGCCGCAGCGCTGTTCATGCTGGCAATGCAAGCCGCCGGGTCCACCAACCCTGCGGACTATGGCGCCAAGATTATGGACGTTGCCAACGCTCCGGGTGAAAAGATCTATCCCGGTGAACTGGCCAAGGGTCTGGAATTGCTGGCCGCAGGTCAGGACATCGACTATGTCGGCGCATCCGGTGTTGAACTGATCGGCCCCGGTGAAAGCGCCGGTTCGTATCGTGAGATCGAAGTCACCGACGGCGAAAACAAAACCGTCAACTTCCGTTGATCGGACTTAAATAGTCATAAAAACAAGCAGCCCGGGCCTTGTGTCCGGGCTGTTTCAATGAAAAAAGGCCGCACCCCGGAAAACGGGGATGGGACAACAACGCCGAAAACGGCGGCTAGGGGAAAAGATGATCGTCGTCGAAGACGTGCACAAGCATTTCGGCGGGTTTCATGCGGTGGACGGGGCATCGCTGGAAATCCAAAAGGGCTCGATCACCGGTCTGATTGGGCCGAACGGGGCCGGAAAAACCACTCTGTTCAACGTGATCGCGGGCGTTCTGCCGCCGACCAGCGGCAAGGTTCATATGGACGGTGAGGACATCACCGGCCTGCCCCCGCATGAGCTGTTCCACAAAGGCCTGCTGCGCACGTTCCAGATCGCGCATGAGTTTTCCTCGATGTCGTGCCGTGAAAACCTGATGATGGTGCCCGGCGCGCAATCGGGTGAATCGCTTTGGAACACATGGTTTGGGCGCAAACGCATCGCTGACGAGGAACGCGCGCTGCGCGCCAAGGCCGATGAGGTGCTTGAGTTCCTGACCATCGAACATTTGGCTGATCATAAGGCCGGTCAGGTCTCGGGCGGGCAGAAAAAACTGCTGGAACTGGGTCGCACCATGATGGTCGACGCCAAGATCGTCTTTCTGGACGAGGTTGGTGCAGGCGTGAACCGTACCCTGCTGATGACCATCGCCGACACGATCCTGCGCCTGAACAAGGAACGCGGCTATACCTTCGTGGTTATTGAGCATGACATGGATTTCATCGGCAAAATCTGCGACCCGGTCATCTGTATGGCCGAGGGCAAGGTGCTGGCCGAAGGTACCTTGGATGAGATCAAAGCGAATGAGCACGTGATCGAAGCCTATCTAGGCACCGGCCTGAAGAACAAAGACAAGCTGGAGGCCGGGGCGTGAGCGACAATCCTTATCACGACGACAAGGGCAACAAGGACGCCTCGATTACCAATACGCATGGCGTCGGCACGATGACCCCCGCCCATCGCAAAAGTGGCGAGACACATAAAGTCGAAGGTGGCCCTTTCCTGATTGGTGACACCATGACCGGTGGTTACGGCAAAGGGCCAGACATCCTGCACGATTGCACCATCGCCGTCGACAAAGGCGAGATTGCGGTGATCGTCGGCCCTAATGGCGCGGGCAAATCGACCGCGATGAAGGCTGTATTCGGCATGCTAGACGTCCGCGCCGGAGCTGTTCGACTGGACGGCGAAGACATCACCAAACTGTCGCCGCAGGACCGGGTGATCAAGGGGATGGGCTTTGTTCCGCAGACGTCGAACATCTTCACCTCAATGACGGTGGAGGAGAACCTTGAGATGGGTGCCTTCATCCGCCGCGACGATATCAGCCAGACGATGGAGCAGGTCTATGACCTTTTCCCCATCCTGCGCGACAAGCGTAACCAAGTCGCCGGAGAGCTGTCGGGCGGCCAACGCCAACAGGTCGCCGTGGGCCGCGCGCTGATGACTCAGCCCAAGGTGCTGATGCTGGATGAGCCAACCGCCGGTGTCTCGCCCATCGTGATGGATGAGCTGTTTGACCGGATTATCGAGGTTTCCCGCACCGGATTGCCGATCCTGATGGTCGAACAGAATGCCCGTCAGGCACTGGAGATCGCGGACAAGGGATATGTGCTGGTTCAGGGGCGGAACGCCTATACCGGCACGGGCAAGGAACTGCTGGCCGATCCCGAAGTGCGTAAGAGTTTCTTGGGGGGGTGAGGTGCTTCGTATGAAAGTCATTACCGCTCTTGCGGTTTTTCACGTGTTCGTCTTTACGACTATGCCCGCGTCTGCTGAAACCTACACTTGTCATGCAGAAAAATTCTGTTGGAACGCGGCTTACTCGACTCCGCAGGGCTGCCAGAAGGATAATCGAGCGTTCGAGGTTTCCATAAACAAACGTCGAATGACACTTGCTGGCGGCGGTTTAGAAATAGTGTTGAAGGAAGCTCGGCCTTATTGGCAAGATGTCGATTGGTATCAATCCGGCATGACCGACACTCGTGGCTTGATCAATGTTGCTTTCGACAATGAATCCAACGAACCATCGTTTTCCCTTGAACAAATGATCGAAGATTCCGTGCAGCGCAAACTGTGGACGTTGGTAGGAATTTGCGAGGTGATAAACTAATGGACTTCCTCAACGCCCTTGTGGCGCTCTCCAACTTCGTTCTTGTTCCCGCAATCGCCTATGGCAGCCAATTGGCGCTGGGAGCGCTGGGGGTGACACTGATCTATGGCATCCTGCGGTTCTCGAATTTTGCTCATGGCGACACAATGGCCTTTGGCGCCATGATCGCGGTTCTGGTCACGTGGGGCTTGCAAGCCGCCGGGGTCAGTTTCGGGCCGCTGCCGACCGCTCTGCTTGCCCTGCCCTTTGCAATACTGGGCTGTATCGTTCTGGTGCTGGTCACCGACCGGCTGGTTTACAGGTTCTACCGCGAACAAAAGGCCAAACCGGTCATTCTGGTAATCGTGTCGATGGGCGTGATGTTCATCATGAACGGGATCGTGCGATTCATCATCGGTCCTGATGATCAACGCTTCTCGGACGGCGCGCGGTTCATCGTCTCGGCTCGTGACTTCAAAGCGATGACCGGGCTACGTGAAGGGCTGGCGATCAAGACCTCTCAGGGCATTACCGTGGTTGTTGCGGTTGTCGCCGTGGTGCTGTTGTTCTGGTTCTTGAACAAGACACGCACCGGCAAGTCGATGCGCGCCTATTCCGATAACGAGGATTTGGCGCTGCTGTCCGGCATCAACCCAGAACGTGTGGTGATGATAACATGGATCATTGTCGCAGCGCTGGCGACCACGGCGGGTGTGCTCTATGGCCTCGACAAAAGCTTCAAACCCTTCGTCTATTTCCAGCTTCTGCTGCCGATCTTCGCCTCGGCCATTGTCGGCGGTCTTGGCAACCCGATTGGTGCCATCGCGGGCGGGTTCATCATCGCGTTTTCCGAAGTCACCATCACCTATGCGTGGAAAAAGGTGCTGACCTATCTAGCACCCGAAGGTCTGGAGCCCTCGGGCCTCGTTCAGTTCCTGTCCACCGATTACAAATTCGCCGTCAGTTTCGTGATCCTGCTGATCGTGCTTCTGTTTAAGCCCACGGGCCTGTTCAAGGGGAAAGCGGTATGACCGAGTCCGTCAAAAACACGCTGCTTTTCATTGTCGTTGGCTCTCTGATCCTGCTGACGGGTTTCACGCAAAGCTGGAACTCGGCCATTTTGATCCTGAACATGGGGCTGATCTCGGCGATCATGGCCATCGGGGTGAACCTGCAATGGGGCTTTGCCGGGCTGTTCAACGTGGGCGTCATGGGTTTTGTCGCGCTGGGTGGGCTGGCCGTGGTGCTGATCTCGACCCCGCCCACGCCAGGCGCATGGTCGGCCGGAGGATACGGCATTCTACTCGCCCTGCTTTTGGGGGCCGCGACAGTGGTCGCTGCCGTGCTTGTCGCCACGCGAATGCCAAAGGGACGAATGCAAACCCTGTCTATCATCGGTATTCTCATCGCCGGGTTCTTTATCTATCGCGCGGTGTTCGATCCCAGCATCGCCGCGGTCGAGGCGATTGACCCCGCAGTCGCAGGCAATATCGGCGGTTTGAACCTGCCGGTTCTGTTGGCATGGCCTGCGGGCGGCTTGCTGGCAGCGGGCGCGGCCTGGTTGATCGGGAAAACTGCGCTGGGCCTGCGGTCAGACTATCTGGCGATTGCGACGCTGGGTATCGCCGAGATCATCATCGCCGTCATGAAGAACGAAGACTGGCTGGCCCGTGGCGTCAAGAATGTCTACGGAATCCCGCGCCCCGCCCCAGTGGTGGGTTATGAGGTCGAGTTGCAGGCCGATCCCGGCTTTATCGCCCGCGCCGAATGGCTGGGGCTTGATCCGGTTACGGCTTCGACCCTGTCTGTCAAATTGGGCTATTCACTGTTGTTCACAATCGTCCTGCTGGCGCTGCTATGGATGGCGCAAATGGCGCTAAAAAGCCCATGGGGTCGGATGATGCGCGCCATTCGCGACAACGAAGTCGCGGCCGAAGCAATGGGCAAGGACGTCACCCGCCGCCACTTGCAAATCTTCGTTCTGGGGTCGGCGATCTGCGGCATTGCTGGCGCGATGATGACCACGCTTGACGGCCAGTTGACGCCCGGCACCTACAATCCGCTGCGGTTTACATTCCTTGTTTGGGTCATGGTAATTGTCGGCGGGTCCGGCAACAATTTCGGCGCAGTTCTGGGGGCTTTCCTGATCTGGTTCCTGTGGGTCCAGGTCGAGCCGATTGGCTTGTGGATGATGAACCTGATTACGGCGGGAATGCCGGACGGTAGCGCGCTTAAGGCACACCTGATTGAAAGTGCCGCTCATATGCGGCTGTTCACTATGGGTCTGATCCTTCTGATCGTGCTCAGGTTCAGCCCACGAGGATTGATACCCGAAAAATAGACTGACCCAAGGTTAAGTTTCAAACCGCGCCAAGTGTTTGGCGCGGTTTGTTGATTTCAGCGTATCGCTTGTTTACACGATAGGTGACCGCAGTGCTTCAGGCCGGTGTTCCCCTCACCCTGGATAACGCGGACGGCCTGATGAGTATGAAAAGAGTTCACATGAAAACCTTGATCACCAAAACAGTTCTTTTTCTACCGCTTGTCGCAGGTTTGTCGGGATGTATTCCGTCACCCGAAGACGTCGAAAGCGCACCGGTGAAAGTTCAAACCCCCAAGGGCGAAGTCACCTGCCAGCTTTATCGCCTGGACCGGGTAATCTGGGATCGCGCCACTGACTTCCCGGCTGACAAGATGTCGGTGCCAGAGGCGGACGCCTACTGTAAGCAGGAAGGCCAGCGCCGCCTGAAGTGATCCGGCTGGCTGCGCGCTGAACCAAATTGGTCCGGCGCGCGGCCCCTAATTGTTTTTAAACAATCCACCAAGGATACCGCGAACAATGCGGCGTCCGGTGGTGCCTTTCAGCTCTTTGATAACCGCCTCGCTCATCGCCGACGTAAACGTATCCTTTTTGCGGGTGACGCGGGACGAGGACCGCCCCACCCTGCTGCCGGAATAGCGTCGCGCTGTCGAAAATTCACGTTCGGCCACGGATTGAGTTTCTTCGTGTTCTTCGGCCTCAGCAGCGGCTGCGGCGGCGGCCGAAGCACGGGATTTCAAAATCTCGAACGCGGACTCTCGGTCTTGCAGCGCATCATATTTTGCTTTCATCGGGGACGTATCCATCACGGCCTGACGCTCGGCCGCAGTTACCGGGCCAAGCTGCGAGCCCGGCGGTCTGATCAAAGTACGTTCGACAATACCCGGCACGCCCTTTTTTTGAAGCATCGAAGTAACGGCTTCGCCAACCCCGACTTCACGGATTGCGGCCTCGGTATCAAGATCCGGGTTCTCGCGATATGTCTCGGCGGCAAGGCGCAGGTTCTTTCTGTCCCGCGCCGTGAACGCACGCAGGGCGTGCTGAATACGGTTCCCGAGCTGACCAAGAATATCTTCTGGGATATCTGCTGGGTTCTGAGAAATGAAATAAACGCCAACCCCTTTTGAACGGATCAGGCGCGCGACCTGTTCGACCTTGTCCACCAGAACTTTTGGGGCGTCTTCAAAAAGCAGGTGCGCCTCATCAAAGAAAAACACCAGCTTTGGCTTATCCGGATCGCCGACTTCGGGCAGTTCTTCGAACAATTCACTAAGCAGCCACAAAAGGAACGTCGCGTAAAGACGCGGCGCACCCATCAGCTTGTCCGAGGCAAGGATATTCACGACGCCCTGCCCGTTTTCGTCAACGCGCATCAAGTCCGCAAGTTCCAAAGCTGGCTCGCCGAACAGGTTGGTGCCACCTTGGTTTTCAAGAACCAAGAGGCGTCGCTGAATGGCCCCTATCGAAGCCGTCGAAACATTGCCAAAGCGTAAGGACAACTGCGTTCGATTTTCACCAATCCAAACCAGCAGCGATTGCAGATCCTTAAGGTCCAGCAGCGGCAACCCTTCTTCGTCCGCCACACGAAAGGCGATGTTCAAAATACCTTCCTGTGCCTCGCTCAGATCCATCAGACGAGACAGAAGAAGCGGCCCCATCTCAGTTACGGTTGTACGGACGGGATGCCCTTGTTTGCCAAACAGATCCCAAAAGGCGACAGGGCACGCCGCATAAGAATAATCTGTGAAGCCAATTCTTTCGGCGCGTTCGTGAAAAGACTTGTGCAGATTATGCGTTTCACTACCCGCCTTGGCCAACCCGGACAGATCGCCCTTAACATCGGACAAAAACACCGGAACACCTGCCTGCGAAAATCCCTCGGCAAGAATTTGCAATGTCACCGTTTTTCCGGTTCCAGTCGCACCAGCGATCAATCCATGCCGATTGGCATATTTCAACGTCAATGATTGAGGCTGGCCATACTCGTCACCGGCGCCACCCAAAAAAATACCATTTTCCATATGATTATGGTCCCAATATCCACCGATCTGACGGCAGCATACAAATTTAATATTTAACTGCGATAGTCTATTCGTTGTCTCCGCAGTGAGAGGTGCGAGGCAACGATCTTCCTCCCTGTCGACTGGCCGCGCTTTCGGGCGCGGCTTTTTTTTAAGATTGCGGCCTATGTCATTAAATTTTCAGGTTTGCAGTTGACCGATGCGCTCCCCTCTCGTAACGTCTGCGCATAACTAAGTCGGCCAGTCCGACGGGGAGAAAATTCAGTTGAAGGGAGCCGCTCCACCGGCTCCCTTCTTCGTTGGAAAAAGCCCCGAAAATCGCGGCAAACCGGCAAGATTCCGATCACTTCCCTGCATTTTGAAAGCTTAGTGCCTGACACCCTGCCACAAGGATGTTAGACCGGGCAAAAAGCTTAACCAATCTGCCGAGGCGTTCATGTTCAAGAAACTTCTCTCACTCAACATTGTTGGCGCCGTGCTTCTATCAGGCGCGGTTGCAGCTCAGGAAACTCAATCCGGTGAATCTCAACCGGCGCAGGCAGACAGTGGTCTTGATCTGGGTCAGTCCGGGCCGCGTGTCGGCGAACAGTTCATCAAGGAAAAGTCAGGCGACTGGGAGGTTTCCTGCATCAAGGCCGAAGAGGGCAATGACCCCTGCGCCTTGGTCCAGATCCTGAACGGTCAGCAGGGTGAACCTATTGCCGAAGTCACCATTGGTAAATTGCCCGCTGGTGGAGCTGCCGCTGCATGGGCCAGTGTGATCGTTCCCCTTGAAACCCTGCTTCAGGCGCAGCTTGCCCTGTCAATCGACGGAGCACCGCGCAAACTCTACAATTACCACCACTGTGTTCCTGTCGGCTGCGTTGCCCAACTTGGGTTGAGCCAAGGCGATGTCGACGCAATGAAAGCAGGTAGCAAAGCGGTTCTGTCGCTGGTTCCGGCCCGTTTTCCGGATCAGGTTCTGTCAATGGACATGTCGCTTGCGGGATTCACGTCGGGGTTTGACAGCCTGACGGCACAGCAAAACTAAGAACGGCAGACAAAGGCGGCTGAAGAAATAGTCGCCTTTCTTTTCCGCCCGACGTGCTTAGACACGTTTCAGCGCCAAAACCGCATTCAGGCCGCCAAAGGCAAACGCATTGCTCAGCGCCACATCTACTTTGGCGTCGCGCGCGTCATTTGGCACCACGTCCAAGGCGCACTCGGGATCAGGTTCTTCATAGCCTATGGTTGGCGCGATCACCCCGTCGCGCAAAGCCATTATGCAGGCCAGCAACTCAACAGCTCCGGTTCCTCCAATCAAGTGACCGTGCATCGACTTGGTGGACGAGATCATCAACTCGTCCGCATGCGGCCCAAAGACATCAGCAACGGCAGCACATTCGGTTTTGTCGTTGGCTGCCGTCCCCGTGCCGTGCGCATTGATATAACCAACCTGATCTGCGTTCAGACCCGCATCGGACAACGCACCAGACATGGCCCGCGCCGCGCCCTGCTTGCTGGGCATTACGATATCCGATGCATCGGATGACATCGCGAAGCCGACGACCTCGCACAATATGTCCGCACCACGGGCGCGCGCGTGTTCATATTCCTCGAACACAAAAACTCCAGCGCCTTCACCCTGAACCATTCCATTCCGGTTCGCGCTGAACGGGCGGCAGGCGTCCTTGGACATGACGCGCAGTCCCTCCCAGGCTTTGACGCCGCCAAAGCAGAGCATGGATTCCGAACCACCGGTCAGCATCGTTGGCGCAGCGCCGCTGCGCACCATCTGAAATGCTAGCGCCATAGCGTGGTTCGAGGACGCACAGGCCGTCGAAACAGTAAAGCTTGGCCCCTTGAGGTTTTGTTCCATCGACACATGGCTGGCAGCAGCATTATTCATCAATTTGGGCACGACGAACGGGTGAACCCGGTTCTTTCCATCCTCATAGACAGAGCGATAATTGTCGTCCCACGTCGAAACGCCCCCTCCGGCCGTGCCCAGCACAACACCGGACCGCGCGGCCAGATCACCGTGAAACTCGATACCGGATTGTTCGATTGCTTCCTTAGCAGCCGTCAGCGTGAACTGCGTGAACCGATCGTACAGGGTCATTTGCTGTCGGTTGAACCGGCCCTCGGCCTCGAACCCCCGGACCTGACCACCGATTTTGATGGCCAACCTCTCAACGTCGCGGAACTCCAGTTCGGAAATCCCACAGCGGCCCTCACGCATTGCTTCAAGTGTGGCGGGAACGGAGTGGCCCAGCGAATTGATCGTCCCGGCCCCGGTAATGACAACGCGTTTCATGATCTTGAGTCAGACCTTTTCCGACACAATTTTTTCGATGCCGGAAATGATCGCTGCCACGTTCGAGATGTCGAAATCACTTGCCGTGGGTTCGTTGGCATTGAAAGGAACAGTGATATCGAACTCTTCCTCGATGGCGAAAATGCTTTCCACCAGACCAAGGCTGTCGATTCCAAGATCCTCGAGCGTACTTTCGGGCGTCACATCCGAAGGTTCCAACACGGCCTGTTCGGCGATGATGGCGATGACGCGTTCGGTGATGCTCATGTCGAACCTCTGATTGTCCCGTTGAGGGTGATTTAATCGTTCGGAGCCTGTTTGAAAACAGCCTTTTTGAGCGCCTCGACGTCACGCGCCATGCGTGGAAGGCGGCGCTGGGCTTTGTACATGTCCGTATGCGTTTCCATCTTTACGCCCGGATACCCCAAAATCACACGCCCGGCCGGCACATTGGAAAGGATTTTCGTACCCCCACCTGCGATCACACCGTCGCCGATAAAAATGTTATCGACCACACCGGTTTGACCGCCAAGAACCACGTTATTGCCGATCTCGACCGAACCTGAGACGCCTGTTTGTCCGCACAGTAGGCAATCTTTACCAACACGCGTGTTGTGGCCGACATGCACAAGATTATCCAATTTCGAGCCATCACCGATATACGTGTTTCGGATTGTGCCGTTATCGACCGTGCAGTTTGCGCCGACTTCAACATCGTCCCCGATTTCAACCGCGCCAAGCGAGTGGATACGCAACCAACTTTGCGCCCGCGCATCGCCCTGGTCACCCAACGTTTTACGCACGTTTTCTACGCCTGACACCTCGGGCGTAACAAAGCTAAACCCGTCGCCACCAATCCGGGCACCCGGTTGCGCAATGAAACGATGGCCGATTTGGGCTCGGGCCCCGATGCTGACCATCTCGCGCAGCAACGCGTTCTCACCCAAGACGGCATCCATTCCGATCACACAATGCGCGCCAATCACGGCCCCTTTGCCGATCTTTGCGCGCGCGCCAATCACCGCCAATGGACCAATCGAAACGCCGTCGGCCAATTCTGCCGTTGGGTCAACCACCGCCGAGGGGTGAATGCCAGGCGCAACACCCTGCCCCGGATCAAGCATCGAAGTGATCCCGGCCATGGCCATTCTGGGACGAGCAACAAAAATAGCAGCCTTCAGGCCCAATGCCCGCCAATCGGCCCCTGCCCACAGAACCGCCGCCTGCGCGTTCCCCGCACCAAGAGCGTCGGCATATTTTGGCGACATGGCCATTGCCAAATCCAAAGGCCCCGCATCACCGGGTTCTGCTGCGCGCTCAATGGCAAGATCACCTTCGCCCTGGTATTCAGCACCCAGGGCTTCGGCGATTTGTAGAATTGTGTACTGCATGTCGGGCTTCCCGGAATTAGGACTTAACCCGGTGATTACCCCTGAACGTCCGGCAGGGCTACCCCTGCTTTCTGGAGCGCCTCCCAGATTTTCCGGTCGCGGTCGTAGACATCACGTCGATACTGCACCTCACCCTTCGGGCCGATATAGGCCGTTCGATAGATCAGATGAACCGGCACGTGTTGCTCCAACGGCACCGTGGTCTCTTTTCCGGTGGCAAGAATGCGATGGAAGAACGCCTTGGGGTCTTCTTCCTGTTTGGCCAGAAGCGCATAGGCAAACTCGAACGGTTGAGCCAGACGAATACACCCGTGCGAGAACGCCCGAACCTCACGCGCGAACAGAGATTTCTGAGGCGTATCATGCAGATAGATGTTGTATTGATTTGGGAACATGAACTTTACCAGCCCCAAAGCGTTGCTTTGGCTCGGCGGCTGTCGCATGGCAAACGGAAAGTTGCGAGCGTTGAATTGGGTAAAGTCCACGGCCCCGCGATTCACTTGTCGACCACTGCGGTCGGTGATGTGAATATGCCCAACAGCATTAGGGTTGGACTGCAGCTTTGGCAGGTATTCCTTGGTGATAATCGAACGTGGCACGTACCAACTGGGGTTGATAACCATATGCTCCATTTCGTCCGAAAATTCCGGGCTGCGCCGATCATGAGTGTTCTTACCGATCACCGTCCGGGTTTCGAATGAGACCAAGCCATCATCAACAATCTTGGCAGAAAAATCCGCCTGATTGACAAGGATATGCCGCGCGCCCCGCTCTTTCGGCAACCAGCGTTCACGCTCGAGCGCCACATATACGGACTTCAGGCGGTCAGATGCCGTCCGGTTCAACTCTGAGATTGTTCCTTGACCGGCCACCCCATCCGCAGCAAGGCCATGATCGGATTGAAACCTCTTTACAGAATCCAGCAACGCATCGTCGAATTCAGGGCTTGCCGTGGACTTCAAATACCCCATGGAAATCAAACGATTGCGCAGTTTAATTACATTCGGCCCCGTGTCACCGTATTCCAGCTTATCCGAGGGAACGCCCGCCCCCCAGCCGCCTTGTCGAATAAGGTTTTCAAGCGCGATCTTCTGCTTCATCAGCGCGCGGTACTGTGCGTTTTGCGGGGTAAGCAGATCAAAATACGCGGCATCGTGATCCACCAAGCCCTGCAGATGCTGGGCGGCTGTCCGGCGTTCGACCTTGCGCACCAGCCCGTCGTCAATCTGGGATGGGCGTAAGGCGCCCGAGTACATGTCATTGGCGTAGGCGACGAAAGCACGGCTCAGCGACATTTCGACCGCACCTAGATCGCGCTGGGTTTGCGCGTCCTGCATCTGAGCCAGCAAACCCTGCACGTCGTAAGCGCCCTGTGGCAAACCGTGCATGTCAACGCTGGACAGTGCGCGGATCAAACCTGACCTGCGTGCCTGATGTGCGGCCGAATTGCCAACCCAAACCGGAGAAAACCCGTTAGAGCGGTAAAAATCGGACATTCCAGAGCCTGAGGGCAGAAATTCGGCAACGGACATCTGAAACGCGGTCGCGGGTTTGGAATCGGTGTTCGCCAGCGCCGCAGACGCCGCAAAGCAGGCTGCGAAGATGAAACCAGATGGCGCACGTAAAAATGCTCGCATGGGATGACCCTGATTATTCAATAACTTGGACGTTTTTTCAGTTCACGTCGAACAAATATGATTGCGGGTCAGACCGCTTGTCCATTCACAAATGCATCACTTCAAATCTTCTTTTTGGCCGTGATGCGCGTTTGCATCGTCAAGGGACCGGCATAACCCATCTGCTTAAAGACTATACCGAAATGCATCATCTGCGCAAAAAACTGCCGAAAATTCCCCCTTGAATAGATGAGTATGAAAGACTTCTTGGCGGTCTTTCGCGTCTGTGCCATAAATTCGGCATCTGGGATGGGAAAAAATTAAGAACGCGCGCGTAACATCGTGTGCAGGCAGGAACAGTACGGGACGAAACTATAATGACTACGAGCAGTACTTCGGGCTTGACCCGGCGTGCCCTATTGGGCGCATTCGCAGCTACGGCAGTTGTCGCGGCACCGACTTATTCCAATGCAGCAGGATTTCTCCGCGGCGGTGGCGACATTCGCCGTATTCGCATGTATTCGGGTCGCACCGGTGAACGGATCGACATGATCTATTGGGTCGACGGCAAATACATCAAGGATGCCGTCAAGGAAGTGAACCACTTCATGCGTGATTGGCGCACCGATCAGGTCAAACCTATGGATCTGCGCACCATCGACATCATGGCTGCCTCTCACAATCTCCTGAATGTTGACGAGCCTTATATGCTGCTGTCGGGTTATCGCTCGCCGCAGACAAACGCGATGTTGCGGTCACGGTCGCGTCGCGTTGCCAAGAACTCATTGCACATGAAAGGTCAGGCTGCTGACCTGCGCCTATCGTCCCGTTCAGTCTCGCAAATGGCCAAGGCCGCAATGTCCTGCCGGGCCGGTGGTGTTGGCAAATATTCCCGCTCGAATTTCGTCCACATGGATTGCGGTGAAATCCGAAGCTGGGGCGGCTAATAACAACCCACCCCCCAAAACACAGAGCGCCCACGGGCGCTTTTTGTTTTTCTGGAAGGTCTGACGACGGGCGCAATACCGACAAATGCAGAATTGCGACGTCAGGATAGATAAACTGATCGGATGATTATGGCGCACCTGAGAGGATTCGAACCTCTGGCCTCTGCCTTCGGAGGGCAGCGCTCTATCCAGCTGAGCTACAGGTGCCTTGGTCGTTAGCTAACCTTGATCCGATCCGGGTGCAACTGCAAATCGCCCCCATAGCGCCGGCATTTACGCAAACAAATCATGCGCCAGTTCAAGCGCGTCGACCAGCGTATCGACCTCATCCATCGTGTTGTAAAGACCAAAGCTCGCGCGGCAAGTTGCGGTAACACCAAAGAAATCCATCAGTGGCCCCGCGCAATGATGACCGGCGCGGACCGCGACGCCCTTCTTGTCCAGAATGGTGGACACATCATGCGCATGTCCGGCCCCATCCAGCGTGAAGCTAAAGATCGCGGCCTTGTCCGGACGCATGCCTTGAACCTGAAGCCAATTGAGACCAGCAAGTTTCTCAAACGCATAATCGCGCAGCCCCGCCTCATGCGCGGCAATGTTCTCCATACCTAGATCCATCATGTAATCCAGCGCGACACCTAGCCCGATGGTCTGAACTATGCCGGGGGTACCGGCCTCGAACTTCATGGGAGGGTCGTTATAGATCACCTGATCTTTGCTGACTTCTTTGATCATGTCGCCACCGCCGATAAAGGGGCGCATCTCGGCCATGCGCTCGGATTTGATGTAGATCGCACCCGAACCGGACGGACCATACAGCTTATGCCCCGTGATCGCATAGAAGTCGCAGCCGATTTCCTGCACGTTCACCGGCATGTGTACGGCGCCCTGACTTCCGTCCACCAGCACTGGAACGCCCTTGGCGTGTGCGCCTTCGGTAATTGCCTTTACGTCGACAACTGTGCCAAGAACATTCGAACACTGTGTTACGGCAACCAGCTTGGTCTTGGGTCCGATCGCGTCAATAACCGCTTGCGGGTCCAGCCCGCCGTCCGGATCAATGTCGACCCATTTCAGGACAACGCCCTGCCGCTCGCGCAGGAAGTGCCAGGGAACGATGTTGGCATGGTGCTCCATGACGCTCAGGACGATTTCATCACCGGCCTCGAGACGCGGCATCGCCCAGCCATAGGCTACAAGGTTAATTCCCTCAGTCGTGCCAGAATTCAAAACGATTTCGTTTTCATCTTGGGCGCCAAGGAACCGCGCGATGGTGCCACGAACGGATTCGTATTTCTCGGTCGCGAGGTTCGACAGATAATGCAAACCGCGATGAACATTTGAATATTCTTCGGCATACGCCCGCGTCACCGCATCAATCACGACCTGAGGTTTCTGCGCCGAAGCGCCATTGTCCAGATAGGTTAGCGGCTTTCCATTCACCTCTCGGGACAGGATCGGGAAGTCAGAGCGGATTTTCTGCACATCATACATGGTATTTTCTTTCCTACACCGGACCACTGGGTGTCAGCACAAGGACAAATGGCAATGCAACCAAAGCCGACAACACAATGACCCCAAAGGATTTGAGGAGTGAGCCGAACTTATGCGCTTCGTTCAGGAAATGCAGTGTGACGTAAAGGCTTAGTATCGCCGTCGCCAGCATCAACATGACCATAAAGAAGGGCACGACCAGAGACACCAGCAAAGTCACCGTAAGCGCGACAATTTGAAGAAACTGCAACCAAACGGACAGAATCATGATGTCTTCAAATGAGGCGGTACCACCCATGAACTTTCCAATGAACAGGAAGGCCGCGATACTCAGCAGCATGGCACCCGCCGATCGCACAAGGTTCAAAAGCACCGGTTCAGGTTCCAACACGCCCTGTCCCTGCGGAACTACGATAAGTTGGTCGATTCCAACCTGAACGAGTCCATTCAGAACAACCGCCAGGAAAAAGGCCAACCATAAAACCTCGCGCCCCGGACGCAGTGACAGCAAGCGGCGGGCGGCTTCGGCTGGATTGGTTACGGTGAGAACCGCAAGATGGCTGAGAGAGGCACTATTCATTCTGAGAACCCCTGCGCTTGCCGCAAACCGGACATCCAAAACCACAGAAATACCGCGACCCAGATCAGGCCGACCGCTGATAGCGTTGGCCCCGGCCCAATAAATCCCGCAACCAGCCCATTTAGCAGAACCAGCGGTGTCGATGACAAAAGAGCCCAGAACAGTGCGACCCGCGCGCCATAGGCCGAACCTTTGCCGCCAATCAAACGCGCTGCGCCGTACGATATGAACGCCAGCAAATAAAAGAAGAGAGGCAGGATAATCACCGTACCCAAAAGCGCACCGCCCATGAGCATGTTCAACTCAAGCCCTTCAAGATGCGCGCGTCGGGACAGGCTGGGTAGTTGCGCAATGAAGGCCACGACACAAAACGCCATGACAAAGACCAAAGCGCGATCTTCACGTTGCCCCAATTCGAGAAGCCGGCGCACGACACGGCCCGGCCCTCGATATGTGGCCACAATATCGGACGTAACCGGCATCAGCTATGTCGCGACAACCAGCCTTCCAGCCGGCTCACGATCGCTTCAGCCAAGGCTTCATCCTCGATCTCGTCCACGGCCTCGGCCAGAAACGCCAACGTCAGCATGTTGGTCGCGTCTTTGGTCGGAACTCCGCGCGAGCGCAGGTAGAAAAGAGCCGTTTCGTCGATCGCGCCCGAAGTCGAGCCATGCGAGCATGCAACGTCGTCGGCATAGATCTCAAGCTCGGGTTTGGCGAGAAACTGGCTGTCATCGTCCAACAGCAACGATTGGCTGATCTGATACCCGTCAGTTTTCTGCGCGCCCTCTTTCACAAGGATCTTGCCCTGGAAAACGCCGGTAGCGCCGTTGCGCAAAACCTTCTTGAACACCTGACGGCTTTCGCAGTTCACCGCGTCATGGGTGACAAACACAGTATCATCGTGGTGAAAATCACCATCGCCAACACAAGCACCCGCCACATGCGCCACAGCGTCATCGCCGGTCAGTTCGATGACTTGCTCGTTGCGGGTCAGCACTCCGTTCACGGTCAGTGTAAAGGACTTGTAGACCGACTCCTTACCCAAACGGGTGAACATATGGGTGGCGGCCCGGCGCTCATGGTCCCGGCCTTGTGCGCGTACATGGTGCAGAACGCCTTCATCGGCGATGTCGATTTCCATGCATTTGTTGAAACGCGACGCGGCTGGCCCATTCTCAAGAATGGTCACTTCTGCTCCGGATTCCACGCGAATGATATGATGCAACATCGCATCCGAGGTTTCCGACGCATGCCGATAAATAAAGCTGATCGGCTTCGAGGGCTTCCCAGTCACATGAATCGCGATACCGTCTGCGGCAAATGCCGTATTCAACGCAGCAAGCGGACGCTGCACCGGAGTTTGCCCACGTGCTTCCAGAACGCCATACAGTTCTTTTGCCCAGTGGATGTCTTTGCAGCAGATGTCTTCGATCCGATCAATCGTGATGCCTTCCAGCTCAAGATCATCCGACTCTTCGGGACTGAAAACACCGTCCACGAACACGATTTTCAAGCGGTCAAACTCGCTGAACAGCATCGCCTCATCAGGGTGGAACAAGGCAGCAGTGGGCGCCTCGGCCGAGACCAGCGTATCGGGGCGTGTATATTTCCAATACTCATCACGCCGCCCCGGCAGACCCATTTCAAGAACCCGCGCCAGCGCATCTTCGCGCGCGGCGCGCGTGCAACCAGCGTCGGGCATAACCAGATTGGCCAGGCGCGCCTCGGTTGCGGTTTGTTTCACTTCGGGCAGCGCCATCAGTTCACCTCGGCCAGAATGTCAGCGTAACCGTTGTTTTCAACCTCAAGCGCCAGATCAGGACCGCCGGTCTTGACGATCTTACCATCTGCCATGATGTGCACGACATCCGGTTTGATATGATCCAACAGACGCTGATAGTGCGTGATTACCAGGAACCCACGACCTTCGTCGCGCAGCGCGTTCACGCCTTCTGCGACCAGTTTCATCGCGTCGACATCAAGACCCGAATCCGTTTCATCCAGGATGCACATCTTGGGCTCAAGCATCGCCATTTGCAGGATCTCGTTACGCTTTTTCTCACCGCCCGAGAAACCGACATTGACGGGGCGTTTCAGCATGTCCGCGTCGATCTTCAAGGATTTCGCCTTGGCGCGAACCTCTTTCAGGAAATCAGCAGCCGACAGTTCGTCTTCGCCGCGTGCTTTGCGTTGTGCATTCACAGCGGTGCGCAGGAAGGTCATGTTGCCAACGCCCGGAATTTCGACCGGGTATTGGAAGGCCAAGAAAACACCGGCGGCGGCGCGTTCCTCGGGCTCCATCTCCAGCAGGTCCTCACCATCCAACGTGGCTGACCCATCGGTTACTTCGTATCCGTCACGACCCGACAGCACATAGCTGAGTGTCGATTTGCCCGAGCCATTCGGCCCCATGATCGCATGCACTTTTCCCGCCTCGACGGTAAGGTCGACACCTTTGAGGATTTGCTTTTCCTCTTCCTCGAGTTTCACGTGCAGGTTTTTGATTTCCAGCATTTTTTGACCCTTTAGCGTATCGCAAGGGACCACCCGGCCCCGATAAATTCAGATTTCAAGAGAGAGTTCAGGGTTACCCGACAGAACCTTCAAGGCTGATCGCAACCAATTGCTGCGCTTCCATGGCAAACTCCATCGGCAGCGCCTGCAGGACGTCCTTGCAGAACCCATTGACAACCAGCGCCACGGCCTCTTCCTCGTCCATGCCGCGTTGACGGCAATAGAAAAGCTGATCGTCATCCACCTTGGATGTCGTTGCCTCATGCTCAACCCGGCTCGAGTTGTTCTTAACCTCGATATACGGCACCGTATGCGCCCCGCATTTGTCGCCAATCAGCAGGCTGTCACACTGGGTATAGTTCCGGCTGTTCTTGGCCTTGGGATGCATCGAGACCAGCCCACGGTAGGTGTTTTGCGCCTTACCCGCACTGATGCCTTTGGACACGATCCGCGACTTGGTGTTCTTGCCAAGGTGAACCATCTTGGTGCCGGTATCGGCCTGCTGGTAGTTGTTCGTGATCGCGATCGAATAGAACTCACCCTGGCTTTCCTCACCACGCAGGATGCAGGACGGGTATTTCCACGTCACAGCCGAACCGGTTTCAACCTGCGTCCACATCACCTTGGAGCGATCCCCCCGGCAATCGGCGCGTTTGGTCACGAAGTTATAAATACCGCCCTTGCCGTTCTCATCGCCGGGGAACCAGTTCTGAACGGTCGAGTATTTCACCTCGGCGTCTTCCTCGATGATGATCTCAACCACAGCGGCGTGCAGTTGCGCGGTATCGCGCTGCGGCGCGGTGCAGCCTTCCAAATAGGACACATACGATCCCTTGTCGGCGATGATCAGCGTCCGCTCAAACTGACCGGTGTTTTCCGCGTTGATGCGGAAATAGGTGCTCAGCTCCATCGGGCAGCGCACACCCGGCGGGATGTAGACGAACGAGCCATCCGAGAACACGGCCGAATTCAGCGTGGCGTAGAAGTTGTCCGAAACTGGAACCACCGACCCAAGGTATTTCTTTACCAGTTCGGGGTGCTCGCGGATCGCCTCGGAAATCGAACAAAAGATCACACCGGCTTTCTTCAATTCGGCCTGAAATGTTGTTCCGACGGACACCGAATCAAACACCGCGTCCACGGCAACCTTGCGACCTTCGGCGGGCGCATCCTCGGCCCCCTCGACGCCAGCCAGAATCATCTGCTCTTTCAGCGGAATGCCCAGCTTTTCATAAGTGGCCAACAGCTTGGGATCGACCTCGTCCAGCGACTTGGGCTTTTCTTCCATCGACTTGGGCCGGGCATAGTAATACTGGTCCTGAAAGTCGATCTTGGGATAGTTGACCATCGCCCAGTTCGGCTCTTCGATCTGGGTCCAGCGCTCGAACGCGGCCAGACGCCACTCGGTCATCCACTCGGGCTCTTCGTTCTTTTCCGAGATCAGACGGACGATATCGGGGTTCACGCCCTTGGGCGCATACTCCATCTCGATATCAGTGTCCCAACCGTATTTATAGGTTCCGACCTCGCGTACCGCGTCCACGGTTTCCTGATCGACACCCTCTTTTACCTGGGTCTGGTCCAAAGCGGCCATAAGTCACCCTCCGTCAGATCACGCGGCCCGCGCGCGATGTTTCTTTTCTTTTGCCAGCCACGTTTCCGCGAAACGCAGCACATCTTCTTCCGTTGTCTGATGTCCAAGCGACACGCGCACTGCGCTGGATGCCACCTCCTCATCAAAACCCATTGCGGTCAAAACCGCGCTTGCCCGGACCTTGCCGCTGGAGCAGGCCGAGCCAGCACTGACCGCAAAACCTGATAAATCCATCTGCATGACCTGCGTCTCGCCTTTCCAGCCGGGAGTGGCAAAACACAGCGTGTTCGGCAGGCGATCCTGACCATTCCCGATAAAAATAGTAGTTTTAGAACCAGCCTCAAGAGCCATTTCTAGAATATTTCTAAATTCTTCAACCTGCGCCCAAACCCCATTGGCCAGATCGCGCGCAGCCGCCTCAGCCGCCGCTCCGAAACCCGCGATTCCAATGACATTTTCGGTGCCGGACCGACGCCCCATTTCCTGTCCGCCGCCCTTTATTCGGGCGGCCAGATCAGTTCCACGCTTCATTACGACTGCGCCAACCCCTTTTGGCCCACCCAGTTTGTGCGCCGAGATCAACGCCATTTGTACGTCCAGCCAGTTGAACGCCACGGGCAATTTTCCAAACGCCTGCGTCGCATCCGTTACTGCCAGACCCGCAGGCAAAGACTGGATGATCCCCGTCTCGGAATTTGCAAGCTGCAAGGTGGCGTTTTGCGGCTCTGGTACATTGACCAGTCCGTTTTCGGAAACTGTAAGGTCTTCCTGTATCCAGGCCCTGACCGCATCATGCTCAATCCCGGCTCCATGTAAGCCGCGGCCCTCCAACGCCAGCGCCGCACCTTCGGTCGATCCCGAGGTAAAAACGATATCGGCACCATCCGCCCCAAACGCCGCAGCAACCTGGGCGCGCGCCCGCTCAATCAGCGCCTTGGCTGCACGCCCTTCCGCATGGACCGACGACGGATTGCCACACAAATCCATTGCCGCCAGCATAGCATCCCGTGCTTCGGGCCGCAGAGGAGCTGTCGCGTTATGATCCAGATAAACGCGATTCATGGATGCACCTTTAACGGCTCATCATGTCGTGTGATTGCCCTGAATGCGCAATTAATCATTTCAGTCGTCCACGACCGAAAATAGATTTGGAACTGCCGGGCAAGGCGCCAGATCATTTTTGATGACGTCAGAAAGACGGGTCTGATGCAAAAAGACATAGACATGTGCGCTCAGACCTTCCCACAACCTGTTGGTTAAGGATTGCGCGCGACTGCCAGAGGATCCCCCTGACGCTCCTGCGCCCTTTTGCAGCGCATCCACAGTCTCATCAACCGCAGCCAAAACCTCGACAACACGGATTTCCGAAGCGGGTCGCGCCAGCCGATAGCCACCACCCGGCCCTCTGACTGACGACACCAGATTGGCGCGACGCAGTTTGACGAACAATTGTTCGAGATAAGCTAAGGAAATGTCCTGTCTTTCCGAGATTTCGCCCAACGTCACCAGCCCGTCGGGCGGTTGAAGTGCGATATCAGCCAAAGCGACCATCGCATAACGACCTTTGGTCGACAGCTTCATTTTCTTTCCCTCTTGGCTGACATCGCGCGAAAACATTGACGCCGCCGCTGCCAGTGCGTATCTCCGACTGACAGCGCCAAAGCGCGCAGCATTACAATTAGAACCGTTCTAAGGTGCCTGACGATAACAGTCAAGTATAGACAGGCACCCAGAAGAAAAAGACAGGACCGACGCACACATGCCCGAGGTGATTTTTCCCGGACCAGAAGGCCGCCTGGAAGGCCGTTACCACCCGCAAAAGGAAAAAGACGCACCGATCGCCATCGTGCTGCACCCGCATCCTCAATTCGGCGGGACCATGAACAACAAGGTGGTCTATAATCTTCACTATGCGTTCTACAACATGGGCTTCACCGTTCTGCGGTTCAATTTCCGTGGAGTGGGCCGCAGCCAGGGCGAGTATGATCAAGGCGTCGGTGAACTGAGCGATGCCGCCTCGGCGCTGGATTACCTCCAGTCGATGAACAACAACTCGAAACACTGCTGGGTGGCCGGATTCTCGTTCGGTGCGTGGATCGGTATGCAACTGCTGATGCGTCGTCCTGAAATCACCGGCTTTATTAGTGTATCGCCCCCGGCCAACATGTACGATTTTTCGTTCCTGGCCCCCTGCCCCTCGTCCGGGCTGATCATCAACGGTTCCGCAGACCGTGTTGCACCACCTGCAGACACAACATCGCTGGTCAACAAACTGCACGAGCAAAAGGGCATCACCATCACCCATAACGAGGTTGAAGGCGCTGACCACTTTTTCCAGGATCGCCACATGGACACCCTGATCACCGATGTCAGCGACTATGTGAAACGCCGGCTGACCGAGACCACGCGCTGATGTCTGACACGCTCAACTCGCTTGCGGCGAAACTGGCCGAAGACACGTTGAAAGTCATGGATGAAACCGGTGACGATCGCTTCTTTGTCGAGGTCGGCGACTTGCTGGGCGCATCCTCTCAGACATTGGAAGAGGCATTTCTGACGGAAATCCGGGTGCGACTGGCCGAACGCAAGGCGCGACAGTTCGTCATCAAGCGCCTGTCGGAACACCGCAAGCAAGTAAAAGCGATTGAAAAGCAATGACTGACAGGCTGTCCGCGCAAGTTGAGTTCCTGAAACGCGCGGACAAACTGAAATCGGTTGATCGCGCCAACGCATTGTTGGATCAGTCCCGTGCCGAAAATGCGGCCGAGCATAGCTGGCAATTAGCTCTTTGGGCCTTGGTCATGCAGCCTTTGGCTAGCGATGACGTTGATATCGACCGCGTCATACGAATGCTTCTGCTGCATGATCTGGTTGAGATCATAGTCGGCGATCATCCGATCCACCTAGAGACAGACTGGCAGGCCGTTGAGCGTGCGGAACAAGTAGCGGCAGCAGAGTTGTTCGGGCTGCTTCCTGACGATCAGTCGCAGTCGTTCCTGTCGCTATGGCAAGAATTTGAGGCGGACACATCCACAGACGCCCGTTTCGCCAAGATCCTTGATCGGTGCCAACCCTTGTTCCAGGTACTGTGCGCGCCGAAACCGCGCTCTGTCCATTTGGACGTCGTCCGCGACAACCTGAACGGCGGACGTGCGGCTTATCTGGAAACAGACTTCCCCGATGCGTTCCGGCTTGCCCGTGTAATGCTGGAAAACACGGATGGCCAAGACACACCGTTTGCAAGACGTCTTCCTTTCCTAGCCGAGTCTGACCATCTCAAATCCGTGTCGCGGGCGTCACGGCTATTGTCCGGAGAGCGGTTCGAAAACTCTGCCGAGCATTCCTGGCACATCATGCTGTTTGCGTGGGTGTTGTCCGAGTACGCCGACCCGGATGTATCAATCGACCGGGTCCTCAAAATGCTCTTATTGCACGACATCGTCGAAATTGACGCCGGTGATCATCCAATCCACGGTCAGGTAGACCACGCCGCCCAGGAAGCCGAGGAACAGGCTGCGGCGACCCGGTTGTTCGGAATGCTCCCGCCTGAGCAGAACATGAAGTTTTATGCACTTTGGCAGGAGTTCGAAGCCGCGGAGACGACAGATGCATGTTTTGCCAAAGCGATTGACCGGTTTCAAACCCCGATCGGAAATCTGGAAACCGGTGGCGGATCGTGGGTGGATTACAACGTGACCTTTGCCCAGATCGAAAGCCGCGTCGGCAAACCTATTTCGCGGGGCGCCCCAAAACTGTGGTCATGGCTGCGCCCCCAACTGGATAGGTATTTTTCAGAAACGCTGGCCGAATAACGAAAGAAGGGGCGAAAATGCCCCTTCTCCCCGCAACCGGCGGGCGCTTAGACCCGAGCACCATTTAACCATTCAACATTGTCGGCCACACTGTCGTTTACTTCCCCTCCGTCAGTCAGCCGCCCCAGCGCCACAATCAAAGCCGATACAGCAATGACAGAAATTGCAAATTCCGTCATGAAAATTACTCATAAAATACAACCTTCTAACACCTCCCGAATGCCACAAATTTGCGTGTCTAAACAGTAAGGTAAACCGGACCTTCAACGGAGTTTCTTGCTCTTTCCCCTTCGAAAAACCTGATCATCCAAAAAGGTCTTGCAGTGATCAGAAAAACCGTGCTCAACAACGCTTGGTTCAATCATATCGAGACCTACCGTGCCCAAAGCCTATTTGATCCTTCTTCTGGCAGTAATTGCTGAAACCGTTGGGACAACGTCATTGCAAGCCAGCCAGCAATTCAGCCGATTCTGGCCATCAGTACTTGTTGTTGTGGGCTATGGCATCGCGTTCTATCTGCTGGGTCTGACGTTGAAGTACATGCCAGTCGGAATCGTTTACGCGATTTGGTCCGGTCTTGGCATCTTTCTGATTGCGATCATCGGGTTTATTGTCTTCGACCAAAAGCTGGACTGGCCAGCCGTACTCGGACTGACAATGATATTGACCGGAATCCTTGTCATTCATCTGTTTTCAAAAACCGCTGGCCACTGATCGCCGGTTAGGGCTGGTCTATTTGGTCAAACCACGTTATGCGCGCGGCAACTTCCCGTTCAAAGGCTGACCTCTCATGGACCTGCGCAATATCGCAATCATCGCTCACGTGGACCACGGCAAGACGACCCTGGTGGATGAGCTGCTCAAACAATCCGGCGCGTTCCGGGAAAATCAGGCCGTGGCGGAACGCGCCATGGACAGCAACGATCTGGAGCGCGAGCGCGGGATCACCATCCTGGCCAAGGCGACTTCGGTCGAATGGAAAGGCACGCGCATCAACATCGTCGACACCCCCGGCCACGCCGATTTCGGCGGCGAGGTTGAGCGAATCCTGTCGATGGTCGACGGCGTGGTTCTGCTGGTCGATGCCGCCGAAGGCCCGATGCCGCAGACCAAGTTCGTGACCTCCAAAGCGCTGGCGCTGGGCCTGCGCCCCATTGTGGTGCTGAACAAGGTAGACAAACCCGACGCTGAACCCGACCGGGCCCTGGACGAATGCTTCGACCTTTTCGCCAATCTCGGCGCGGACGATGACCAGTTGGACTTCCCGGCGATGTACGCCTCGGGCCGATCCGGCTGGGCGGATATGGAGCTAGACGGTCCGCGCAAGGACCTGACCGCCTTGTTCGACCTGATCGTCGATCACGTCCCTGCCCCCAAACAGGCCGACAAGAAAGACGAGCCGTTTCGTATGCTGGCAACGACGCTTGGCAGCGACCCGTTCATCGGCCGAATCCTAACCGGCCGCGTCGAGAGCGGCACACTGAAAGCGGGCGACAGCCTAAAGGCGCTCAGCCGCGATGGCACGCTGATCGAGAACTTCCGCGCATCGAAAATCCTGGCCTTCCGTGGTCTGGCGCAACAACCGATCGACGTAGCCGAGGCCGGTGACATCGTCACCATCGCTGGCATGAGCAAAGCGACCGTTGCGGATTCTCTGGTATCCCCGCAGGTTGAAGAGGCCCTGCCCGCCCAACCCATCGACCCGCCGACCATCACAGTGACCTTTGGCATCAACGACTCGCCTCTTGCCGGTCGTGACGGAAAAAAGGTTCAGTCCCGCGTGATCCGTGATCGCCTGATGAAAGAGGCCGAATCGAACGTCGCCATCCGCATCACCGATACGCCCGGCGGCGAAGCGTTCGAGGTCGCAGGCCGTGGCGAATTGCAAATGGGCGTTCTGATCGAAAACATGCGTCGCGAAGGGTTCGAACTCAGCATCTCGCGCCCACAGGTTCTGTTCCGCGAAGAAGACGGTCAGCGCATGGAACCCATCGAAGAAGTCACCATCGACGTCGACGACGAATTCTCGGGCGCTGTGATCGAGAAAGTCACCGGCGCGCGCAAAGGCGAGTTGGTGGAAATGCGCCCTGCAGGCGCCGGTAAGACCCGCATTATCGCGCATGTGCCGTCGCGGGGTCTGATCGGCTATCACGGCGAGTTTCTGACCGACACGCGCGGCACCGGCGTGCTGAACCGCGTGTTCCACGGCTGGGCGGCCCATAAAGGCCAAATTCCCGGTCGTCGTGCAGGTGTTCTGATCTCGATGGAGAACGGACAGGCTGTCGCCTACGCCCTGTGGAACCTAGAAGAGCGTGGACGCATGTTCGTGGCGCCGCAGACCGATGTCTATCCGGGTATGGTGATCGGCGAACATTCCCGCGACAACGATCTGGAAGTGAACCCACTCAAGGGTAAAAAACTGACAAACGTGCGCGCTAGCGGATCTGATGACGCGGTACGACTGACGCCGCATGTTCAGTTCTCACTGGAAGAGGCGATTGCCTATATCGACGACGACGAACTTGTTGAGGTTACGCCCAACGCCATCCGGCTTCGCAAGCGCTATCTTGATCCGCATGAACGCAAGCGGATGGCCAAGTCTGCATAGGGTTTTCAGTGAATAACTTCACATCCAAAAAACAATGACATGAGTGTTGTATTTTTGATCCCTATTTGGGGACAATCGCACCCTAAAAGCCCACCCACCCGGTGGGCTTTTTCCTTGTTTAGAAACGACTTTCTACCTATGGGCGATTAAAATTAACTTTTCTTTTACCCTCACTTCTTGAAATTATGGCGAAGGATGGATGTATTTGTGGTCAAACTGTGACATCATTGTGTCCAGTAGTGACGTGTTAAAGAGTTCGAAGGAGTGACGCTATGCGCGTGAAATCCCGTTTGTTATCTGTGGTCTTTGTGTCCGCAACTTTCCCCTTTCTTTCGGTCGGGGCCGCTCAGGCCAACGAAATGTGCACGGTCAAAACCGCGCGGCAATCAGTGTCCACCGAAACACTTTGTAGTTGCCAGACGGTAGACGCCCGAATGCTGCGTTACATTCAACGCAGGCCAGACTTTGACGACATTCTCGCGCGCACTTTAGAGGCCTGCCCCGCGTTCGCGGCTGTTCTGACTGATATTCCGACAGCGGCCATTGGCAATTCACAACGCTCCGGCGACGGGCCTGCAAATAACGATCCTAGTTTTCAAACTGCTTCTGACGATTCGGGCGGCGGCGGTACTGGTGGTGGATCTGGTGGCGGTAATGACGGTGGTTCCGGCGGCGGTTCTAGCCCGTCACCGACTAGCGGCGCACCAGGTGGCGGTAATAACGACGACGGCGGCGATAACGGAAACGGAAACGGCGACGATAACGGAAACGGTGACGACAACGGCGACGGAAACGGCGGCGATAACGGAAACGGTGACAATAACGGCAACGGAAACGGCGGCGATAACGGAAACGGTGACGATAACGGCGACGGAAACGGCGGCGACAACGGAAACGGTGACGACAACGGTGACGGAAACGGCGGCGACAATGGCGACGGCGACGACAACGGTGACGGAAACGGCGGCGACAACGGCGACGGCGACGACAACGGTGACGGAAACGGCGGCGACAATGGCGACGGCGACGACAACGGAAATGGAAACGGCGGCACAAACCGCTCTGGCCATAACGACGGTACTAATCCCGGCGGCCAATCCAACAACCCGAATGGCTCCGATAACCCAGGTGGCGGTAACGGTGGAAGCAATAATGGCGGCAACACCAACGGGCGCGGCAACGGCGGAAACAACAACGTCGATATTTTCGGCGGAAACGGCCAGGGCGGAAGCAACGGAAACGGTGGCGGAGGCAACTCGCGCGGACCGGGCCGTGGTGGTATTTTCGACTGATACAATTTCGGTCGGGCCGGAGATACCTGCCTATAACTCAATCCAAAAGGGCGGCCCTATGGCCGCCCTTTTATTTTTCTCTCTACTCCAATCAAATTCGAGTTCCAGATTGGGTCTAGCTTTTTCTGTAGACACCAACCCAATTACTGGGCTGTCTTGGGTCCTGCATCCTGAGAAAGAGGTAACGCGTTGAAGACCAAGGTTTTATCCGGTTGGTCAGATTGTCCAGGATCAGATCCCCGCCCGCAGAGCGATACACCAAAACAGCATGCGCCCGCCGCCGAGTATCCAATACGGTCGCGATCAAAAGTTTGCTTGGATCAATGCCTGCCCGGATCAAATCCCGCTTCTTGAGTAGTGCAAAATCTTCACAATCACCCCCGCGCGAGGTGGGCAGCGCCCATCGCTCGACGGTTCTGTACTGCGACTGGTCCGTGACTTCTCGGGTGGTTGCGTTGACTTGGCGATTAACCCTGTGGACGATCTGCATTTCCTGCTGGGTCGACAAGGAAAGTGACGCCTTACTTGAACACGCCCATGAATATTGTCTGCACAACTGGCGCGCACCCGACGGAGGGGGCGACGCAGCCACCGCGCGGATAAAGCTTCCTTCGCTTGCCTGAACATTCGAGCCACCAAACATGGCGGCGCATGCCAAAGCAGATATTCCAATGGCCCGCCCTAGCGACAGGGCCGACCTCTTAACAATTGCTCTGTTTTCAATCCCAACAGAATCCATGCCTGTCCCTCGATCCTTGTGTCTCCAAGCGATTGCAAACAGACCGGACCGTATCCCCAGTTCGGAAACTATCGGTAAACGGAACCGTCTGCGCAATCTGACGTGACCGTGCGAAGGAAAAGAGGCGGAATTTCGTGACTCAATTTGACCATTTGGGGCAAGAATTGCGTTGAGCCAGCCACAATTATGGCACGTAGGGCGCGAGCTGCGTTCAGAAACCCGATGCAACCCATTGTAAATAATATAAAATTAGAATGATATTGTGAGCCCGGCGAAGGCCACAATTGGGATTTTGCGCGTTGGCTGAAATCCGCGCAATAAACACGGTCGCCGGGTTTGTTGTTACCCGGCGACGAAAAAACTGATTCTACTCGGTGATTTCCACGACCACGAGTTCACGCTCACTTGCGCCGCGCGCGTGGTCCAGGGCTTCTTGATACTCGGGCGAGTTATAGCATTCGACCGCAGCTTCTACGGACGGAAACCGGGCAACCACGTTGCGCGGCCGTTCTTTGCCTTCAAGCTGCACATATCGCGCGGCGCGCGCGATAAATTCTCCGCCGTGCTTGGCGATCGCTGGTCCAGCAAGCTCGGCGTATTTTCCATAAGCCTCGGTGTCCGTCACCGTGACATGTGCGATCCAAAGTGCGGGCATCTTACCCCTCCAGTACCTGTTCCGCGGCTTTGATCGCCGCATCAGAATTCGAAGCATCCTTGCCGCCACCCTGCGCCATGTCAGGGCGGCCACCACCGCCCTTACCGCCCAGTTCCGCGACAGCGGCGCGAACCAGATCGACCGCCGAAACTTTTTCGGTCAGGTCCTGCGTTACACCAGCCGCGACAGCCGCCTTGCCGCCTGCATCCGCGATCAGCAAAACAGCCCCCGATCCCAGACGGCTTTTGTGTTCGTCGATCAATGCAGGCAAGTCCTTTCCGGACACACCAGTTAGCGCCTGCGCCAGGAAAGGCACGCCGTTCACGTCTTTTGCTTCAGCGCCACCCTGACCTGAGCCCCCGGCCATCGCCAAATCGCGACGCAACTGCGCCACTTCGTTCTGCAAGGCCTTGCGCTCGTCCAACAGGGTCTTCACCCGGCTGACTACGTCGTCGGGCTGGGCCTTCAGTTCGGACGCAATCTGCCCCAACCGCTGATCCTGCGCCGACAAATGGCGGAAAGCCTCATCCCCGGTCAATGCTTCGATACGGCGCACACCCGCGCTGCTGGCACTGTCGCCAAGAATAACAAAGGTTCCGATATCGCCGGTCTGTTTGACATGCGTACCACCGCATAGCTCGATCGACCAAGTTTCGCCGTCCTGCCCTTTGCCTGTGGGCGCTTTGCCCATCGAAACAACGCGTACCTCGTCGCCGTATTTCTCGCCAAACAGCGCCTGCGCGCCCAGTTCGCGCGCATCGTCCGGCGTCATGATCCGAGTTTCCACGGTCGAGTTCTGGCGGATAAAGGCATTCACCTCACGCTCGACCTTTTGCAGTTCCTCTGTGCTCAGCGCCTTGGAGTGGCTGAAATCAAACCGAAGCCGATCAGAGGCGTTCAGCGACCCGCGCTGTGCCACGTGATCACCCAGCGTTTCGCGCAGCGCCTCATGCAGCAGGTGCGTGGCCGAATGGTTGGCCCGGATCGCGCTGCGGCGGGTATGGTCCACCTCAAGCTCGACGCCGTCACCCTTGGACAGCGCACCCTGACTGACCGTTACACGATGCGCATAGACCTTACCTTCGGCGAATTTACGAGTGTCTTCGACCTCGGCCACATCCTGCATATTCTCAAGCCGTCGGATTTCACCGGTATCCCCAACCTGACCACCGGCCTCACCATAGAAGGGAGTTTGGTTCACGATGACCCAGCCGGTGCCGCCCTGTTCGATAGTGTCGGCCAGCGCGCCATCCACGACCAGAGCAGCCACCTGCCCTTCGGCCTTTTCAGTATCATAGCCCAGAAAATCCGTGGCCCCGGCACCGTCCAGCACGTCAAACCAAACTGCCTGATCGGCGGCCTCGCCCGAGCCCGCCCATGCGGCGCGTGCTTTGGCCTTTTGTTCGGCCATCGCCTCATCAAATCCATCGGTATCCACGGTTCGGCCCTTTTCACGCAGCGCATCCTGCGTCAGGTCCAGCGGGAAACCATAAGTGTCATACAGTTTGAATGCCGCTTCACCGGGCAGAGCGGCCCCTTCGGGCAGGCCCGCAACCTCATCATCAAGCAGTTTCAGACCGCGATCCAGTGTCTGCTTGAACCGGGTTTCCTCAAGCAGCAGCGTTTCTTCGATCAGCGCCTGCGCCTGTCCCAGTTCCGTGTATTGCGCACCCATCAGCTGCACCAAAGAAGGCACAAGGCGGTGCATCACCGGGTCTTTCGCACCCAGCAAATGCGCGTGACGCATGGCGCGACGCATAATCCGGCGCAGAACATATCCGCGCCCGTCATTGCTGGGCATCACCCCATCGGCAATCAGGAATGAAGTCGACCGCAGGTGATCAGCGATTACGCGGTGGTGAACATTCTGATCACCATAAGGATCAACGCCGGTCGCATCGGCCGACGCCTCAATCAGCGTTTTGAACAGGTCAGTGTCATAGTTGTCATGGCTGCCCTGAAGCAGCGCGCCGATCCGTTCCAGTCCCATGCCGGTGTCGATGGACTGCATGTCCAGCTCCACCATCGAGCCGTCCTCGAACTGTTCGTTCTGCATGAAAACGATGTTCCAGATCTCGATGAACCGATCACCGTCTTCCTCGGCCGAACCCGGAGGGCCGCCCCAGATGTGGTCGCCATGATCATAGAAAATCTCGGTGCACGGACCACAGGGTCCGGTCGGGCCCATTTGCCAGAAGTTGTCACTGGTGGCGATGCGGATAATCCGATCCTCGGGGACGCCGACCTTCTTCCAGATCTCAAACGCCTCATCATCAGTGTGGTAGACCGTTGTCAGCAGGCGGTTCTTATCGATACCGAATTCCTTAGTGATCAGCTCCCACGCGAAGGGGATCGCGTCATGCTTGAAGTAATCCCCGAACGAGAAATTTCCCAGCATCTCAAAGAACGTATGGTGACGTGCGGTGTAACCTACATTGTCCAGATCGTTATGCTTGCCGCCTGCGCGCACACATTTCTGCGCCGTCGTCGCGCGCTGATAGTCGCGGGTTTCAACGCCGGTAAACAGGTTCTTGAACTGCACCATGCCCGAATTTACGAACATCAGTGTTGGGTCATTGCGGGGCACCAAAGGGCTGGACGCCACCACTTCGTGCCCTTGTTTGGCAAAGTAGTTCAGAAAGGTCGATCGAATATCGTTCAGCGTTGGCATAAGGCTCTCTCAGCGCGCAGTCATCTTGTTCCAGAAGGGTTTATCCCCGTCCCATGGGATAGTCCACAGGATTGGAAGACCAAACGAAACAAGGCGGCCCCGAAGGACCGCCCGTCTGTCAGAAATCGGGATCGGATCAGGCTTCGAGGATGTCGTCATCCTCGGCCGCGCCGGGCGGCATATCAAAATCCAACCCATGCGCGGCTCGGATCTTGTCTTCGATTTCAAGCGCGATCCGGCTGTTGTCACGCAGGTACTGCTTGGCATTCTCACGCCCCTGCCCGATCCTCTCGTCGCCATAGCTGAACCACGAGCCAGATTTCTCGACCACACCAGCCTTGACGCCAAGATCCAGCAGCTCGCCCATCTTGCTGATGCCTTCGCCATACATAATGTCGAATTCCACCTGCTTGAACGGAGGTGCCACCTTGTTCTTGACGACCTTCACACGGGTCTGGTTGCCGACAACCTCGTCCCGATCCTTGATCGCGCCGATGCGACGGATATCCAGACGAACCGAGCTGTAGAATTTCAGAGCGTTGCCCCCGGTCGTGGTCTCAGGGCTGCCAAACATCACGCCGATCTTCATCCGAATCTGGTTGATGAAAATCACCATGCAGTTGCTGCGGCTGATCGAGCCGGTCAGCTTGCGCATCGCCTGGCTCATCAAACGGGCCTGAACGCCGACATTACTGTCGCCCATGTCGCCTTCAAGTTCCGATTTCGGCGTCAGCGCCGCCACCGAGTCGACCACGACCATGTTCACCGCGCCCGAGCGCACCAGCGTATCTGTAATCTCAAGCGCCTGTTCGCCAGTATCGGGTTGCGAGATCAACAGCTCATCCAGATCAACACCCAGCTTGCGGGCATATTGCGGGTCCAGCGCATGTTCCGCGTCGACGAACGCACAGACACCGCCGCGCTTCTGCTGTTCTGCAATACAATGCAACGTAAGCGTGGTCTTACCCGAGCTTTCGGGTCCGTAAATCTCAACAATCCGGCCCATCGGCAGGCCACCGATTCCCAACGCGATATCCAGCCCCAGTGATCCGGTTGAGCTAGCGTCAATATCCTGCTTGGCATCTTCGCCCAGCTTCATGATCGAGCCCTTACCGAACTGCCGTTCGATCTGGGCTAGCGCACTGTCGAGCGCCTTTTGCTTGTCTGCGTTTTTCTTGTCGCTCATCGTCAGAAGATCCGCCATTGTCCTGTCGCCTTCCCTTTTGTCACACCCTTTAACGGGCGGCAATCACTGCTTTGTTCGCCTCTTGTTCCTTATGGGACCAAAAAGAGAACATTTCAATAAAAACTTACAGAAAGTACTGTTCAGCAATTGTGTTAAAGAGTCGTTTACGCCACTCTGCCCTTGTGACAAACTTGGCCAAGGACGCGATAATTGCTTGTTTTCTATAAAGAACGTCTTGCGTTCCTGGCCGTACCTAAAACCGGAAGTACAGCGTACCACACGGCGTTGCAGGATCGCGCTGACTTTGTGATTACCGGCCCGCCAGACCTGAAACACGCGCCGGTCCGACGCTATGATCGTTTTTTTCAGAATATCTTTCGAAAAATGTACGACACCGAGATGGAAATCATGGCCGTCGTTCGAGAGCCGATCGACTGGCTTGGCAGTTGGTACAAGTTTCGCGCCCGGCCCGAGCGTCTGGGCCACCCTCATTCCACCCACGACCTGAGCTTTGATGATTTCGTTCAAGCTTACATGCAGACCCCGCGCCCGGACTTCGCGGATGTAGGCAGTCAGAGCCAGTTTTTTCGTACACGGAACAACGGTGTTGGCGCAAGTCACGTTTTCAAATACGAAAATCAGGACAAAATACTGGATTTCCTGCAAGACCGACTTGGCACCGAGATATCTTTGACCCAAGAGAATGTCTCACCAAAACGCGATTTGAGTTTGAGCCCGGAAACGAAAATAGCATTTCGCCAATCACATGCCGCCGAATTCGCATGTCATGACGCTGCGCTCTGACCGTTTCAATTGATTTGTTGAAACACCGCTTCTGTAAGTTGGTTCAAAGAAAAGGGTTTCGGCGGGAAGGTCGAATTGCTGATATCGTGGTCCGAGTTCCCAAATGCGCCTTCGGTATAGCCTGACATGAAGATGACTCGGACATCGGGACGATCTTTCATTGCCTTGCGAACCCATGTCGGCCCATCCATGCCGGGCATAACGACATCGGTGACAAAAACGTCCACATTCAGGGACCCGTCTTCCAGCAACCGTAAAGCCTCTTCCGCACAATCCGCCTCAAGCACCGTGTACCCTTTCAACCTCAACGCGCGGGTGGCAAATGCGCGGACCGGTGCTTCATCCTCAACCAAGAGGACAACGCCTTCGCCCGAGCGAGCACCCTGAGCGTCAGGCAAGGTGGCTTCTTCGGGAACAACCCGCTCCTCTGCGCCAGAGACAGGCAGGAATACCGTGAATTCGGTTCCGCGCCCAATCAGACTGTCAACAAAGATGAACCCCCCCGTCTGCTTTACGATTCCGTAAACAGTAGACAGGCCCAGCCCGGTGCCTTCGCCGGTTCTTTTCGTCGTGTAGAAGGGTTCAAACACCTTTTGCAATTTGTCCGAAGCAATCCCGGTGCCGCTATCAATGACCTTAACAGTAACGTATTCGCCGGGTTGAACCGTCGCGCAGTCCCTGCGAAGTGGCTCTGTCATACGAACAACCTCAGTTTCAATTCGCACATCCCCCCCTTCCGGCATGGCGTCCCGTGCATTCACGACAAGGTTCATGAAAACCTGTTCCAGTTGGCGCTTATCTGCCCGCACGGGTTTGAGAACCGGATCATGGCTGAGGATCAGGCGAATTTTCTCTCCGACCAGTCGGTTCAACAGATGGATGAGGTCAGAAATTGTATCCCGCAAGTCCAGAACTTCGGGCTGAAGGGTCTGTTTGCGTGAGAACGCCAGCAATTGACTTACCAGCGCAGCCGCGCGGTTGGCGTTTTGGTTGATCTGAACCAAATCTCCGTAGTTTGGATCATTCTGATCATGTCTAAGCAGCAACAGGTCACAATGCCCCGAGATCGCCGTTAGCAGATTGTTGAAGTCATGCGCGACACCACCCGCCAGTTGCCCAACGGCCTGCATCTTTTGTCCCTGAACGAACTGGGCCTCCAAAGTCTTGAGCTCCGTCGCATCGTTCAGCACGGCGATCAGGCAAACTTCGCCCTTGTTGACGACCTTGCTCAGAGTGACCTGAACGAAGACCTCTTTATCCTTGCGACTTAACCTAAGAAATTCCGAACACGGTACTGCATCATCTGCGGCAGAACGTGCCAGCAATTCGTGGATTGGATAGCCCAGCCCTTGCATGATCTGCGCCACGTTCGTTTCACCCGGGCGGATATCCCCGACAAGCTTGGCGGCCAGACGGTTGACCTCTTTGATCTGCCCGTCAAGCGAAAGGCACATGAGGGGGACTGGTAAATCATCAAATGGGGCCTCAGGCGCGGGGCCGGCTGACACATTCACTGGAAGAATAAGTGTATCTTGAACTGATCCCGAGCGTGAAAGCTCACACACTGTCACCGGGATTGACGTATCGGCAGTTTCGGCACGCACAATTTCACCAGCAGGCGGGAGTTCTGTCGCAAAGACTTGCTCTATGGTCTCAGGTCGGAAACCAAGCAGACTTTCTGCAGCCCCGTTGACACGCAGCAGCGTGCCATTTCTTCCGTGCGTCAGAACAGGAACATCCGCATTGTCCCATTGCCCCCGCTCGTCCATTTTGAAGCGCCAGCAATATAAGCCGTGCCCAACATCAAAGACCGAGACCGGCACAGTCGACCCAACGGTGACAACGTCTTCACGTGCCTTTCCGTGAATTTCCGCCAAAGCTTGCAGACGAAGCAAAACCGCAGACGGGTTGGCAAACACGGACTTGAGAGAACTGTCCAGCCTGACCCCCGGAAAAGCACGGAACCGAGCCGAAGCCCTGGAATTCGCGTGGCGCACGCGCCCTTCGGAATCTGCGATCACGCAGGGAAACATGTCCTGTTCTGCGAACGATGCCATGACCTTGATGGCCTGCCGAAGGAATAGTTCTGCGATCTGCCCCCTGAGCACGACCAAAAATGCAGTCGACAGAAATGAGGCACCGACGACCAGAAATCCAGTTGCAATAGCTTCCGGTAGGTCTTTGGCAAAGGGTGCGAAACTAAGTGCGCCACCCAGCATGACCAAAGCAACAAGCCTTACGTTGGCAGGAAATTTCCTGAGGGAATGTTCAGAAATCAAGGCTAGGGTTTCAGGCATTAACAACTCGGATCAAAAGATTTTTTGGAGATCAGCCCAAATTGATTAACACCTTATTAATTTTCTCGCCACAATCTACCCCAAGTTGTTTGATGTGTCAAAATTACCGCTTTAGATGTGATGCGAAGAAACCGTCCGCGCCCTCAGTCGGCAACCACCTTTTGCGAAATGCCTCTCTCCATTCGGAATGCAGCGCCGTAAACCTGTCAACGACTTCGTCGTTTTCGGGCCTCAACATCGAACAGGTCGCGTAGGCCAGTGTTCCGCCTTGACCGACCAGCGACGACGTTACCTCCAAAATTTCAAACTGCAATTCAGTCAACTCAGTCAGGCGCTGTGGGGTCAATGCCCACTTCCCGGCAGGTGCACGCCGCCATGAACCGCTTCCTGAACATGGTGCATCAACCAACACGATATCAAAAGGACCGTGTTTCCGAACTTCTTGCGTGGACACTGTCGTAATCTTGGCACCAGCGCGGTCAGCGCGTGCAGGAATGTCACGCATCCGACCTGCGTTAACATCATGTGCGAAAACTTCGACACCGTCATGCGCAGCCAAGGCCAAAGACTTTCCTCCGCCGCCAGCGCAATAGTCGAGAACGCGCAGACCGGGCTGCAAGTCCAGCGCAGATACGACAGCTTGACTTGCCGCATCCTGAAGTTCGACAAGCCCATCTTTATAAGCCCGACTTTGTGCGATCTTGCGGGCCCCTTCGACGACTTCAAGTGCAGTGTCACTGGCCGGATGAGCGCGTGCAACGATCCCTCCCTGAATCAGTGCCGCAATAGCGTCGAACCGATTGGTTTTGATCAGGTTGGCGCGTAGATGGATCGGAGCGCGTTTTTGCAACGCTTCTGCAACAGGAACAGCCTGATCCCCCAAGGAATCCTTGAACATAGGCCACATCCAATCGGGGATATCGTACCGCTCTGCATCAAATGCAAAGTCCCGCCCGGCTTCCGTTTCCAGCACAGCAGTCGGCGCGTGACGTTCGCTAGTGAAAAGCGCGGCAAGGTCAGCCTGGGCTGCGCGTGACGCGCCAATCATCAGCCCCCGCCCGGTTGCCGCTCCGCCAAGTGCTGCAAAGGATCGTTTGCATCGCACAGCACCGAAAACATGGTCACGAATGGCAGCACGATCTTTGGACCCCGCAAAACGGCTACGTCGCGCCCATCCCGTAAGCGCCTTTTCAACCGGCACTCCGCCTAGAATCTCGTCCAGAATGTCGATGGAGGCCTGAACGCGGGCTGCTGGTGTCATCGGGCTGTCCCTTGCTCTTTAGAAACACAAAACGGCGCCCTAACAGGCGCCGCATTGCACAATTCGAGAGTTTACATCACGCGGTAATTCGGGCTTTCGCGGGTGATCTGAACGTCATGCACATGGCTTTCCTTAAGCCCCGCGCCCGTGATTTTGACAAAGTTGCAGTTGCGCCGCATCTCTTCCACGGTTGCGCAGCCAGTATAGCCCATCGCCGCGCGCAGACCGCCGACCAACTGATGCACAACCGCGCTGGCCGAGCCTTTGTAGGGCACCTGCCCTTCGATCCCTTCGGGCACCAGCTTGTCGTTGGCGGCGTCCTTCTGGAAGTACCGATCCGCCGAGCCTCGCGCCATTGCGCCCAAGCTACCCATGCCGCGATAAGATTTGAACGAGCGGCCCTGATACAAAATCACTTCACCGGGGCTTTCATCGGTGCCCGCGATCATAGAGCCGACCATCGCGCAGGACGCCCCCGCCGCGATTGCCTTGGCAAAATCGCCCGAGAATTTAATGCCGCCATCGGCGATTATCGGCACATCCCCGGCCGCCGCAGCGCAATCCATGATCGCGGTCAACTGCGGCACGCCCACACCGGCCACCATCCGTGTGGTACAGATCGAGCCGGGCCCGATCCCCACCTTGATCGAGTCCGCGCCCGCGTCGATCAACGCTTTGGTCGCCTCGCCAGTGGCTACATTACCGGCGATGATCTGAACCTCGTTCGACAGGGTCTTGACCCGTTTCACCGCGTCCAGAACGCCTTGTGAATGGCCGTGTGCGGTGTCCACAACAATGATGTCGACGCCTGAATCCACCAATTGCTCGGAACGCTCAAACCCGGCATCCCCGACCGAAGTCGCCGCCGCAACGCGCAAACGGCCCAGGCGGTCTTTGCACGCAGTCGGGTTCAGCACCGCTTGTTCTGTATCTTTCAGGGTCAGCAGGCCAGTCAGTTTGCCTTCGGCGTCAACAACCAGCAGCTTTTCGATCCGGCGCGCCTTCATCAGGCTTTTAGCTTCTTCCAGATCGGCGGGTTCCTGCAGCATCGCCAGATTGTCGGCGGTCATCATCGCGTGGATCGGCGTGTCGTCCGAGGTCGCAAACCGCATGTCGCGGTTGGTCACGATACCGACAACGCGCCCCTCGGGGTCGACAACGGGAAAACCGGTGAAGTTATACCGCTCGACCAGCGCCTTGGCATCAGCCAGCGTCTGATCCGCGCGCAATGTCACAGGGTTATAGACGATGCCGGATTCGAACCGCTTGACCCGGCGTACCTCGCGGGCCTGTTCCTCGGTGCTCAGGTTCTTGTGGATCACGCCGATGCCGCCCGCTTGCGCCATGGCGATGGCCATGCGCGCCTCGGTCACTGTGTCCATCGCTGAACTCAGCAGCGGGATGTTCATGGTAATCTCGCGCGTCACGCGCGTCGTCGTGTTCGCCGTTGCGGGCAGCACAGAAGATGCGCCCGGAACCAGAAGAACGTCGTCAAAGGTGAGTGCCTCACGAATCTGCATCTGCTAACCCCATGCAAAACCCCGTTTGACGGCGACCCTATTGCATGGATTCAAGCTAAGGAAAAGCCCCTGACCTAAACTAGTTTTGCCCTGCGGGACATTGCCGCGGCAAAAAACGACGCAAGACGGTCAAAACCTGCCGCTGATTGCCCTTTCCCTTTGCGCACAAACCCATATCTTGCGCGGCAGATGCGCGAATACAAAAGGCAGGCCAGATATGACCACCGAACCCCTTGTCGTTTTTACCCCCTCGGGCAAACGTGGGCATTTCCCTGTCGGCACCCCGGTTCTGACCGCTGCCCGGCAGTTAGGTGTCGATCTGGATTCGGTCTGCGGCGGGCGCGGGATTTGTTCGAAATGCCAAATCACGCCCAGCTATGGTGAGTTTCCCAAGCACGGCGTGTCGGTATCCGAAGGCGCGCTGAGCGAATGGAACGCGGTGGAACAACGCTATGACGACAAGCGCGGGTTGAAGCCGGGGCGCCGTTTGGGGTGTCAGGCCACCGTTCAAGGTGACGTGGTGATTGACGTGCCGCCCGAATCTCAGGTCCATCGTCAGGTCGTGCGCAAAGCGGCTGCGGCCCGTGCCATCACCATGGATCCGGCGACGCGGCTGTATTTCGTGGTGGTCGAGGAACCCGACATGCACTCGCCCACCGGCGATCTGGAGCGGCTGGAACGCGCCCTGCGCGAGCAGTGGAAGATCGGCGCCGTCACCGCCGATCTGTCGCTGATGTCAAAGTTGCAGCCTGTGCTGCGCAAAGGCAAGTGGGAGGTCACGGTAGCCGTCCACAAAGGCCACAAGGATGAGGTCGCGCAGATCGTGGAAATCTGGCCCGGCCTGCATGAACAAGGGCTGTACGGTCTGGCCATCGACCTTGGCTCAACCACCGTCGCCGCCCACCTGACTGATCTGGAAACCGGTGAGGTCAAGGCATCGTCCGGCTTGATGAACCCGCAGATTCGCTTTGGTGAAGACCTGATGAGCCGCGTGTCCTACGCCATGATGAACCCCGGCGGTGATCAGGAAATGACCCGCGCCGTGCGCGAGGCGATCAACGACCTGACCACCTCGATCGCGGATGAGGCCGGGATCGACGCCGCGCTGATCGTGGAAACGGTATTTGTATGCAACCCGGTCATGCACCACCTGCTGCTGGGACTGGACCCGGTCGAACTGGGGCAGGCTCCGTTCGCGCTGGCGACATCGGAAAGCATGTCCCTGCCCGCGCGTGAGATGGACCTGACCAAGATGAACCCCCGCGCACAGGTCTATATCCTGCCCTGTATTGCGGGACATGTGGGGGCCGACTGTGCCGCCGTTGCCCTGTCCGAGGAACCGGGCAAGTCGGAAGACCTCGTGCTGATCGTCGATGTCGGCACCAATGCCGAAATCCTGCTGGGCAACACCACACGCGTGCTGGCTTGTTCCTCGCCCACCGGCCCCGCCTTTGAAGGCGCGCAGATCAGTTCTGGCCAGCGCGCTGCGCCCGGCGCGATTGAACGGATCGAGATCGACCCCATTACCAAGGAACCCCGCTTCCGCATCATCGGGTCTGACAAGTGGTCCGACGAGGACGGGTTCGATCAGGACATCGCCACCACGGGAATCACTGGCATCTGCGGCTCAGGCATTATCGAAGCCGTGGCGGAAATGCGCATCGCCGGGCTGCTGGACGAAAGCGGTCTGATCGGATCGGCTGAACAAACCGGCACCACGCGCTGCATCCCCGAAGGGCGCACACATTCCTATTTGATCCACGACGCCAGCGCCGAAGGCGGCCCGCGTATCACTGTGACCCAAGGTGACATCCGCGCCATCCAACTGGCGAAATCGGCGCTTTATGCCGGTGCGCGCCTGCTAATGGATGAGATGCAGGTCGACACCGTGGATCGCGTGGTTCTGGCCGGGGCGTTCGGCGCGCATATCTCGACCAAACACGCGATGGTGTTGGGCATGATCCCCGACGCACCATTGGACAAGGTCTCCAGCGCAGGAAACGCGGCCGGTACCGGCGCGCGGATCGCCCTGTGCAACATCGGATCGCGCAAGGAAATTGAACGAGTCGTGCGCGAGATCACCAAAGTCGAAACCGCGATTGAGCCCAAGTTTCAGGATCATTTCGTAGCCGCCAACGCGATCCCGCACAAAACCGACCCATTTCCGGAACTGGCGCAGGTGGTCACCCTCCCCTCGCCTTCATTCAACACCGGTGGCGGGGATGAGGAAAAATCTGGCCGCCGCCGCCGCCGCAGGTCATAGTTACCCCAAAGAACCGGAGGCGACATGGCGATAACAAACGAAGAACAGGCTGAATTCTGGGGCAACTCACCCTCAGGCGCAAAATGGCTGACCTATGAGGATCAGATGGATGCCCTTCTGGCCCCGGTTCTGGATCTGGTTCTGGATCGCGCCGCTCTTCAACCGGGGCATCGTGTGTTGGACATCGGCTGCGGCACTGGCGCGAGCACGGTTCAGGCCGCCCAGGTCGTTGGCCCCAAAGGTCACGTTCTAGCCGCTGATTTTTCACAGCCTTTTCTGGATCGAGCTGCGGTACGCGCAGAGGCAGCCGGGCATTCAAATGTCGGCTTTCAATTCGCAGACGCGCAGACCCACCCTTTTGACGAAGGCGACCGGGATGCCATGATCTCGCGTTTTGGCGTGATGTTCTTCGATGATACGGTTGCTGCCTTTGCAAACATGGCACGAGCCCTGAAGCCCGGCGGGCAAATGACTTTTGCCGCTTGGGGGCCGCTCTCCGGCAACCCCTGGTTCTTTATTCCACACATTGCGGCCACCGCGCGTCTAGGAACACCACCAAAAGTGGATCGCAACGCACCCGGACCTTTGGCCTTTCATGATCAGGATCGCGTCACAGGTTTGCTGGCAGACGCCGGACTGACTGACATCAAGGTCGACGCGGTTGACCTGACCTTACCTGTATACGGAACGCTAGAGGATTGCGCTGCACTCTGTACACGAGTTGGCCCAGCGGCGCGGGTGATCGCCCATTTCGACGGTGGACCCGAAGATATCGCGGTCATTCGGGACGCAGTAGCAGGTGAATTCCAGCCCTATCAGGCAGGGGATATGGTCAACGTACCTGCGCTTATAAACTTGTTTCAGGCACGTAGGCCCGAGTAACTGGAGCGGGTAGCGGGAATCGAACCCGCGCGTTCAGCTTGGGAAGCTGACAGGCTACCATTACATCATACCCGCCGCGCGGGTTTGAATAACATTGGCTCACGACCAGCTTCAAGCGCGTTTCGACAGGATGCCACAAGATTATTCTGTCCGGGCTCGCAGGCTGTCGATCAGCGATTTTTCAACGTCCAACACTTCGCACGCAGCATCGAGGGTTCGCTGATCCAGATGTTGCGGGCTCAGGTCGATGTCCCTGGAGAAAACCTCAACAATCGTTCGCATCGTCTTGATCCGGGCGTATTTCTTGTTATTGGCGGGGATCACGTGCCACGGCGCTATCTGGGTCGAGGTGCGCGCCAGCATCTCATCCACCGCGACTTCCGCCTCGGACCAGTGTTCGCGGTTGCGGAAATCCTCATAGGTCAGTTTCCAGCGCTTCAGCGGGTTGCGTAGACGTTCGGTGAATCGCGCCATCTGTTCCTCGGGCGAGATGTGGAAGAACAGCTTTACGATCCGCGTGCCGTCATCCACCAGCATTCGCTCGAAATCGTTGATCTCACCATAAGCGGCGCGCCAGCGATCTTCGGAGGTGAACTTTTCCAACCGCTCGACCAGCACCCGCCCATACCAGCTTCGGTCAAAAGCCGAGATCGCGCCCTCGGGCGGTAGCCGTTCCCAGAACCGCAACAGGTAATGACGATTCAGGTAGTAGTTGCGCGGCGCACCAATCGGCCAAACCTTGAAGCTGCGCGGGTCCAACGCCTGACTGATCCGCCGGATCGTGCCGCCTTTGCCCGCCGCGTCCCATCCTTCGAACACCAGCACGCCCTTGGTCCCGTGAAACAAAAACGCCTGTTGGATCAACGCCAGTTGCGCCTGCAACTCTACCAGTTCCTCAAAATACTCTTTCTTGCCCAGCCTCAGCGACAGATCTGCCTCGGTCAGTTTCGGGGGAAAATGCTTGGTCATAATGGCGCCCTGATCTGCGAAAAAATCACAACCAGTGTCACTACAACGGCCACAAGAGGCATTGATCGGTGTCAAACGAAAAAAAGCCGGGCACTAGGCCCGGCTTTGACTCAAAATGTGATGCGGATCACGCGCGGCGGCGACGTCCACCACCACGACGACCACCTGCGGCACCGGCTGCCGCGGCTTCTTCAGGCGACTTGTTGAACTTGATCCATGCCCCGCCATGCGGGTCGTTGTTGGTCAGCAGGTTAGCGGCTCGGATGGCCTCCATCTCTTTGCCAGCGCGCGGTTGGGTCGAGCCCAGGCCGAACAGTTGGCAGAAGGTCTCATCATCCATATCCGCAGGCAGTACGATGCCTTTGGCTGCTACCTCGGCCTTCTTTTCAGCCAGCTTTTTGGGACCAACTGGCAAGGCCACAGGGTTCATGATCGCCGAGGTCATGCCAGCGCCCATTGCCATCGGCAGGAAGGCATTGTTGATGCCGTGACGGTTCGGCAGACCGAACGAGATGTTGGATGCACCGCAAGTCGTATTCACGCCCAGTTCCTCGCGCAGGCGACGAACCAATGCAAATACCTGCTGGCCAGCGGTTGCCATCGCGCCGATGGGCATAACCAGCGGGTCAACCACGATGTCATGGGCCGGAATGCCGAAATCGGCGGCGCGTTCAACGATCTTCTTAGCGACGTCAAACCGCACATCAGGGTCTTCGGAAATCCCGGTGTCGTCGTTCGAGATTGCCACAACCGGCACGTTGTATTTCTTGACCAGCGGCAGCACCAATTCCAGACGCTCTTCTTCACCGGTAACCGAATTCAGAAGCGGGCGGCCCTCAGCCGCCTCAAGACCGGCTTCCAGAGCGCCCGGAACGGACGAGTCGATGCAGAGCGGGACGTCAACCAGGCCCTGAACCAGCTCAACGATCTTGGTCATCAGCGGTGGCTCGGTCTCGTTCGGGTTGGGGTTCGAGTTGTAGACAACGCCCGCATTGATATCCAGAACGGTCGCGCCTGCTGCAACCTGCGCGATGGCGTCCTTCTCGACAGTCGAGAAATCGCCCGCTTCCAGTTCTGCGGCCAGTTTCTTGCGGCCAGTGGGGTTAATCCGCTCACCGATCACGCAGAACGGTTCGTCAAAGCCCAGAACGGCGGTTTTTGTTTTTGATTCTACGACAGTACGGGTCATGTCCGTTCCTTAGGTATTTGCAGGCTTTGCCGAAGCGCCGCCATTGTTGATAGCCCAGTTGGCGTTGGTCTTGACGCCGCCAAGCGGGAAGAAATGTACGTTGGTGATGTTGAAATCCGGGTTGGCGGCTTTGTGGTTGGCCAATTCGGTGATCACATCGGTCGGCTCATAAGGCAGCAACAGCTTGGATACATCCATCGCACGCTTTTGCAGAACCTTCAGCGATGGACCAACGCCACAGGCAATCGCGAATTTGATCAGAGTCTGCAACTTGGCCGGACCCGCAATACCAATATGGATCGGTAGGTCGATCCCCGCGGCCTTCAGACCGTCTGCCCATTCGATGATCGGCTTCGCGTCGAACGCAAATTGTGTCGCCAGCGCCATTTCGGCGTCGGTTGTCTCGCTGAATTTCTGTTTCCAGCGCAGCGCATCGTCAACATTCTTGGTCGAGCCGTCCGGGTCGATATCCTTGTTGCCCTCGGGGTGACCAGCCACGTGCAGACGCTTGAAACCTGCCTTCTCAAACAGGCCGGTCTCCATCAGTTGCATCGAACTGTCAAAATCACCCTGCGGCTTGTCCAGTCCACCGGCCAGCAGCAGCGCCTGATCCACGCCTGCTTCGCCCTGATACATGGAAATCCAGTTTTCCAGCGTCGCCGCGTCCTTGATGATCCGCGCAGGAAAGTGCGGCATGACCGGATAGCCCTCGGCGGCGATGCGCTTGGCGGTCTTGACCATGTCCTCGATCGGGGTGCCCTCGATATGGGCGATGTAGACGCGGGTGCCTTCGGGCAGTAGAGCGCGGAAATCCTCGACCTTTTCGGCCGTACGGGGCATTACCTCGATCGAATAGCCCTGCAAAAAGGCTTCGACGGTCGGGTTCACAGGGCCGTTTTCGGCCGCATCACGTTTCTTGAAGTTCAGCAAAGCCATCGCGGCCTCCCATACAGATTTCGGGCTCATGCCCAACCGTCATTTGCGATCAGCGCCTTGATGCGGTCCTGATCATATTCCGCTTCCAGACGCACGGCCTCGGCCTCGGCGATCTCGGACGGGTCGCCCTCAACCGCAAAAGGTTCGGCCTTGCGCCACTCGGCCAGATAGGCGTCGCTATCCTTGGCGTTCACCTTCATAGCCGCGCGGTCGATGGCTTGCTCGAACCGTTCCTCCAACTGCCGCTTTGCGCCCCGGCGGCCTTTGCCGACGATGACTTGAGCTGGGATATCGCGCCAAAAAACGATGGTGACGTCAGGCATCGCGTTTGATTCCTCCTAACCAGATGGATCGGTTCTAAACTTCAATATGGGCTCAGGTCGGTCGATTTTCGACACAAGGCAGAGTTCTAACGACCTTTTTACCCACGATGGGATACCGGCCTTGTAACGAAGTCTTGAGCAAACCCTCACATCAAAATTCTCATCACCTTAATGAGCGTCTTGCACGACGCAGGCGCGCGACCTATGGTCGGGGTAACTCGAAAATCGGAGGGCGTTACGATGGCGCCCAAGCGTCCCAAAGGTGCGGGCGCGTTCCCGAAGGCGGTCGAAAGCCCCGCGCCGGCAAGACCCGATCCAGATGCGTTGTATGCGGCGCTGGATTTGGGGACAAATAGCTGCCGCATGTTGATAGCCCAGCCCAAGGGCAGCGGGTTCCATGTGGTCGACAGCTTCTCAAAATCCGTGCAATTGGGCGCGGGTCTTGAGCGGACCGGGCGTTTGTCCCGGTCATCCATGGCGCGCACCATTCAGGCGCTGCGGATTTGCCAGCAAAAACTGAAACGCAATAAAGTCCGACGAATGCGGCTGGTTGCGACGGAAGCTTGTCGGCGCGCCAAAAACTCACGCGACTTCATCCGGCAGGTGCTGCGCGAAACCGGGCTGACGCTTGAGATCATCCAACCCGAGGAAGAAGCACGGCTTGCCGTGATCTCCTGCGCGCCTCTGGTTTCAACCAAGACCGAACAATTGCTGGTCGTGGATATCGGCGGCGGCTCGACCGAACTGGTGTGGATCGACATCTCATCCGTTCCGCGCCGGGACAGACCTGCGGCGATCATGCGCCTGCACAATGGGTTCCACGCGGCCGAAAGCCCATTTCCTGCGGCCAAGGTTGTGGACTGGATCAGTGTTCCCTTGGGGGTCGCGACCCTCCGGGACCAATTCAATGACGTCGAGGACGACTCGGCTCGGTTTGCCTTGATGAGCTGGTTTTTCGAAGAGAACCTGGCCGATTTCGCCCCCTACAAAGATGAGCAGGCACGTGAAGGGTTTCAGATTGTAGGCACCAGCGGCACGGTCACAACCGTTGCTGCCTCCCACCTTGGGCTCAAACGGTATGACCGAACCAAGGTCGATGGCCTGCGCATGACCAGCGATCAGATTGACAAAGTGATACGTGGTTATCTAGAACTCGGCCCTCAGGGTCGGCGCCGGGATCCGCGTATCGGTGATGACCGGCAGGCCCTGATCATGTCCGGCTCGGCCATTTTGCAGGCACTATTACGCTGCTGGCCCACCGACCGTCTTTCCGTGGCGGATCGTGGGCTGCGCGAGGGTCTGCTTTATGCACAAATGAGCGCGGACGGCGTATTGGAAGACGGACCGTTCTGATGGCGAAGACACCGACTGGTAAAAACAACTCGGGCCGCGGGCAGCGCGACCTGAAGGTTAAGGTCAAGACTGCACGTGGGCGCAAGCTCAGTTCAACCCGCTGGCTCGAACGGCAGTTGAATGACCCTTATGTCAAGCGCGCGAATGCCGAAGGGTATCGCGGACGTGCGGCCTATAAAATATTGGAACTGGACGACAAGTTCCGCTTTCTGGTCCCCGGCGCGCGCGTCGTCGATCTGGGCTGCGCGCCCGGCGGGTGGTTGCAGGTCGCTGTCAAGCGGGTGAATGCGCTGGGCGAAAAAAGCGGTAAGCGGATCGGCACGGTTCTGGGCGTAGACCTGCAAGAAGTCGAGCCGGTCGCTGGCGCAACGGCCCATGTGCTGGACTTCATGGAAGACGACGCCGACCAAAAGGTCAAAGAATGGCTGGGCGGCAAGGCCGATGTGGTAATGTCGGACATGGCAGCCGCCTCATCGGGGCATAAGCAAACCGACCATTTACGGATCATGGCACTGTGTGAGACAGCCGCCTATTTCGCATTTGATGTTTTGGAAGAAGGCGGCACCTTCGTCGCTAAAGTCCTGGCCGGTGGTGCCGAGGGCGATCTGCAAAAACTTCTGAAACAGAAATTCACCAAGGTCGCCAACGTCAAACCACCTGCGTCCCGCTCAGACAGTTCCGAGAAATTTGTTGTAGCGACTGGGTTTCGGGGCGACTCTTAATCCTCTAACGAAACCCGCTCTCCCGTTAGAACCTGCTCGCGCAGGGACGCAGCCGCGATGCCCTGTAGCAGCAGAGCCTCGCCATGGTTAAGGTATTGCGGCTTCCGTGTGCGCAGATCTTCAATGCGCTGGGACATTGATAGCGGTCGTTGCAATTGCGATATCCGAACCGGTTTTCCAAGCATTTCAAACCCCTTACCGAAAAAAGCTTCTACTCCTTCCGATTTGGATACCGATAGATTTTGCCGTGAACGTGGCCGAAAGCGGGTATTACAATGCCAATTCAGCGCCCGATCTGGGCCTTTAATTGCAGCAATTCGGGGTGGTTTGGAACCCGCGACAACCCTTCAGCAAGAACGCTCTGCGCGGCCTCGACCCCACGGTTCAGTTGAACGAGTTGAACCAGTATCGGCCACGCTTCAGCACGCTGCGGGTCAAGGGTAATCACTTCGGCAAAGGCGCGCTCGGCCGCTTCGGGATTGCGAAGCGTCAAAGCCATGCCACCCAGCACCATGTGCGTTTCGGGAAAATCCAGACGGTTGGCAATCGCGCCTTGCCACTCGGACATACCCTGCCCGGCCAGTTGCCCTTGTTCGCGGGTCATTACTTGCGGCGGAATAGTCAGAAACTCTTTCGCCGCTGCAATCCGAACATTACGGCGCGGGTCCGACAGCAACGGTTCCAACCGCTGAACCCGATCCGACATACTCGCATATCGTTGCAGAGGGGCTGCGTTGGCGCGGACAACCGGATCAACGTCCGCCAGCATAGACGCCGTCTGAGCCGCAATTTCGTCCGAGCTAAAATCTTGCAGCAAATACGCCGCTGTCGCGCGAACGATGCCCGCCTGCCCGGGATCGGTGGCGATATCAAGCAACGCGGCGGGTCCGTCCGCACGGCCTGTCAGCGCTTGCTGAAACGACGTGCCATAATGCGTGCCACGCTGTTCCGACTGGGGAAACCATGCCTCAATCTGTGTCGCCGCCCATTCCTGATCCTCGTCCTTATGACAATCGGTGCAGGCATCTTCGCCAAGCCCCAAGTCCGGGCGCGGAATACGGAAACTGTGATCACGCCGACCATCGACCCCCATGTAGACACGTTCGATCATGTGGCACGACTTGCACTGTGCGCCGTCGCTGCCGTCAGGATGGTGGTGGTGATCAGGCGCGTCGTATTCTTTTGCCGTCAAAGTCGGAAAGCGGCTGTTCCCAGCGGGAGAATGGCACTGTGTGCAAACACCATTCCCCTCGGCCCGCAACGTTGCGCTGTGGGGCTCGTGGCAGTCCATGCACCCTACGCCTTGCGCGTACATTTTGGACTGCAGGAACGAGCCATAGACATAGACTTCATCCAGTATCTGCCCATCCGGGTGGTACAATCCCGGCCTTAGGACCGCGAGGTTATAGGCATCATGATACGGCGTTCCCGGCAAGGGGTTGCCGTCACCATGTGCTTCACGGCGTGAATGGCATCCGGCACATTGCTGGATTTCAGCTTCGGTCTGACCGCTGCCCCAATCCGTAGTGAACCCGTATTCTGTCAGGTCGCCGCCGACACTTTGGCCGTTGGTCCAGTCGATATGGGCAGAACCCGGGCCATGGCACGCCTCACACCCGACACCTATTTCCGACTGTATTGATGTGTAAATGCGGGTTTGCGCGTCGTAGTTCTTTTCAAAAGCAGTCGCATGACATTCTGCGCAGCGGGCATTCCAGTTTTTGTAGGGTCCGGTCCAATGCAAGCCGTCATCCGGGGGCAGATCTTGATCGGGGTAAAGGTGAAACCAACGCTTTTGCTCGGTATCCCAAACCACGTCAAAGCTTTGCAATCTGCCCTGTTCGGTTTCGAACAGATATTGCTGAAGTGGCGCGATTCCGACCACTGAATGCACATCATACTTGGTCGCTACACCGTCTTTCTCGGTGACCCGAGCACGCAGGGTATCGTCGCTGGAAAACTCGACAGACATGCCGTCATGCTCAAATCTGGTGCCGTCAAAGTCAGCGACAACATGACCGGCATCTGCCTCGTTCCACGCCAATGCGTGATGAGATTTGGCCCATGCGTCGGCTTCGGCCTTATGACACTCAACACATTTATCCGAGCCGACATAAGACGGAACCTGTGCCCAAGCGAACGCCGGGAAAAGCACTAACAAACCGAAAAGAAAATGTCTCAATCCACGGTCCCTTCGCCGGAGTTCTGAAGGTCCATCAAAGCGCCGTTAAACTCAGCGCCCAAGATCAGGATCGCGGCGCATAGATACAGGAAGATCAAGGCCGCCATTGCACCGGCCAATCCGGCGTAGGTCGTGCTGTAAGACGCAAACTGACCGATATAGATCGAGAACGCCCATCCCCCTGCTGCCCAAAGCGCCAGCGTAAGAGCCACGCCGGGCAGAATCTGCATCACGGAATGTCGACGTGTCGGCAAAAGAAGATGCGCCAGAATCACGGTTCCGGCTGGAACGGCAACCGCAAAGGTCCATCGCAGCCGATCCACGGACAACCACTCTGATACGTTTACATCAGTCCTTTCAGACACAAGTTTTGTATAGACCGGCAAGACCACCTCGACCGCAGCGATCGCCAGAATCGTGGCGCCACCGATTACCACCAGCGCCAAACAGAACAGCCGGGTTTTCCAGAACGGCCAGCTATCGTGATCATGATATGCCTGGTTCATCGCTGCACGAACGGCCGCAACTCCGTTGGATGCGAAGAACACGGCCAACAAACCCCCGATGGTTATGACGCCTGAACCGGATTCTTCCAGCACGGCCCGCAGCTCGGCCACAATAGGGTCGGCCACGTCTTGCGGCCAAGCCCCAAAGATCAGCTCAATCAATTCGTTGGTGACATAATCCTGAGACAAGGATCCGGCCAAGGCCACAGTGAACAAGACGAACGGAAACAAGGCGAGCATAAGGGACATGGCGACATGGCTGCTCATCACCAACCCGTTCTTGGCACCAAAACGACCAAGGGCCAGCCACAGCGCCTGAAGAGGCCGGCCAAAAAGGGGAATCACGTTCGCGCTCATGCCGAAAGCCTACCCCGGCTCATTGGATCACAGAACCATCAAATCCAGTATAAAGACAAATTAATCCGTACAAATATCTGGGTGCATTGCATAATCCCGCGCGGCTGTGCAGGATCAGGATAGGATAACCAGCTTGAGGCAATCTCAGCTCAGCGGCGGGAAACCGATGCCCTTGGACCAAAACGATACGTATACGACACCCCGGCTGAAGCTGTCTGTCGTCCGCGATACCGCCATTGTTGCCACGCTGACCGTGCTGGGCCTGTATGCCGGGTCCGCATTTCTTATTCCCTTGACGATGGCATTGCTGATCAACGTTCTGATTATCGCCCTAAGCGACCGGGTGATTTCCGTCACCCACGCCCCTGTCTGGCTGGCCAATGTCGCTGGTGTGACTGTCGTTTTGGCGGGCTTGTTCATGATCATGTATATTCTGGGCAGCCAAGCGACCCAGTTCGCGCGGTCCATCAGCACCTATGAAAATCAGTTCGACGGCGCGGTAAACCGCGTCACAGGGCTGGTCGGCAATGACGTGACCACCTTTATCAGGGACAACCTAATCAGCATCGACATGTCTTATGTCGCCCGCGTTCTGTTGGGCAGCGCCACGTCCTTGCTGAACCATTTCTTCCTGATCAGCCTTTATGTGGCTTTCCTCATGGCTGAACGGCTGGCCTTTCGAAAAAAGATACAACTGGCGGCAGGAAACCCTCAGACCGGGGCCGAATTTGCGTCGGTACTGGACGCGATCTCTTACAGCCTGCAGCGTTATGTCGGTGTTAAGACATTCATCAGCCTGATCACCGCCGGAATCAGCTATTCGGTTTTCAAACTATTGGGTCTTGAATACGCCGAAACATGGGCTGTACTTACTTTTGCGCTGAATTTCATACCCTCAATCGGTTCGATCATTGCGGTGATTTTTCCTGCGATGATTGCACTTGTTCAGTTCGACAGCATCGGTCCGTTCCTCATCATCGTATTTGGATGCGGGACGATCCAGTTCCTCATCGGCAATTTTCTGGACCCCGCCATGCTGGGGCGTTCGCTGAACATGTCGACGTTTCTAGTCATTCTCGCGCTGACCTTCTGGACAACCGTCTGGGGCATGATCGGCGCCTTTCTAAGTGTACCTCTGACGGTCTGCATCCTTATTGTCTTCAGCCACATCCCCGCGCTGCGCCCGATCGCAATCCTGATGTCGCTGGATGGACGACTGGGTGAAGATCAACAACCAACTTCCACCACCTGAGCGATGCGCCCACTGTTCATCGGATCAGAGATCTATCGAAACTCGACCTATGGTTCGAAACACGCGCTTGCGATCCCGCGCGTTTCAACGGTTATTGATCTATGCCGGGCGCAAGGATGGCTTCCCCCCGAGGCATATCGGGTCAGCCCCCGGGCCAAGCCTAACGCCCTGCGCCTCTTTCACACGCCCGATTATATTGCCGCGCTTCAAAAAGCGGAAAAGACACAGTCGGTTTCCGATGAAACGCGCAAGAAATACGGCCTTGGCACACTTTCAAATCCAGTTTTCGCCGAAATGTTTCGCAGGCCAGCAACCGCCGCAGGGGGATCGTTGCTGGCCGCAGAACTACTGCGGGACGGCGGGATCGTTTACAACCCGGCCGGAGGGACGCATCACGGCCTGCCTGACCGCGCAAACGGGTTCTGCTATCTGAACGATCCTGTACTTGCGATCCTGACCTTTCTGAACGCAGGTCTAGAGCGTATCGTTTACGTGGATATCGACGCGCATCATTGTGACGGGGTCGAAGCCGCCTTTTGCGGATCTTCCAAAGTCAGAATGATCTCGGTCCACGAGGCGCGGCGCTGGCCCTTTACCGGCGCGCTTGAAGACACGGCTGGGGGTGCTGCGTTCAACCTGCCAGTCGCGCGCGGACTGAACGATAGTGAGTTCTACGCGATACTGGATCAGGTGATCCTGCCCGCCACGGCCACGTTTCGCCCGCAGGCGATTATCCTTCAATGTGGCGCGGATGCTGTCGCCGAAGACCCGCTGTCGCGCCTGTCTCTGTCAAACAACGCCCATTGGCGCGCCGTGGCACACCTAAGAGATATGGCACCCAGGTTTCTTGTTCTGGGCGGAGGCGGCTATAACCCATGGTCAGTCGCCCGGCTGTGGACCGGCGTTTGGGCGGTGCTTAATGGCTTTGAAATCCCTCAGGAATTAAACGCCGATGCGCAATCCGTCCTCGGCGCTTTGACGTGGAACCGGGCCGCTGGCAAACAGCCGCCGGACCATTGGTTCAAGACGTTGCGCGACAATCCAAACACCGGAGAGATCAGGCCCGATCTGTTGGCGGATATGAGGCGGCTTGCAAGCCGGATTTCGTAGTGGATTGACTTCGGAAGGGCTGCTAACCTGCAGTCATTACGAAATATTTCTGACCGCCCGGAAAATTTGGAAACCTGCCAGCCTGTTTTAACCGATTGGCTGCAATTGGATCACCAAAATGAATGCACACGAACAAATAAGCGACCTCAAGGCCCGAATGGGACAGTCCATCATTGGCCAGACCGAAGTCATTGATCGCCTGATCATCGGTTTGCTGGCAAACGGTAACCTGTTGATCGAAGGATTGCCCGGCCTTGCAAAGACCCGCGCCGTCAAAGCAATGGCGCGCAACATGGACGCCAGTTTCAGCCGGATTCAGTTCACGCCAGACCTTCTTCCGTCAGACGTGACCGGAACCGAAGTGTTTCAGCAAACCGATACGGGCAGCACGTTTCGCTTCGATCCCGGCCCGATCTTTGCCAACATCGTATTGGCAGACGAAATCAACAGAGCCCCGGCCAAGGTTCAGGCCGCGCTGCTTGAGGCGATGGAAGAACGGCAGGTCACGGTTTCCGGAACAACGCATAAAATGGACCCGTTGTTCATCGTAATGGCCACGCAAAACCCCATTGAACAAGAGGGCACGTACCCCCTGCCCGAAGCGCAAATGGACCGGTTTCTGATGCATGTTCAGATCACCTACCCGCCGGTCGAAGACGAGGTCGAAGTCATTCGCCTGGTCCGGAACGAGGAAATCGCAACAGGCCGGGAAATGTCTGGGGAACGCCCTGCCCCAATCCCGCAGGACGCCGTGTTCACCGCGCGTTCGGAAATCGGCCAGATCCATGTCTCGGACGCGATGGACAGGTATATGGCAGATCTTGTGCAAGCGACCCGAACACCGGAAAACCTGAGCGAAGAGCTTGCCAACTGGATCGAGATCGGGGCCAGCCCCCGCGCGTCATTGGCGCTTGATAAGTGCGGGCGCGCTCATGCCTGGATGAACGGGCGCGACTATGTCGACCCCGCCGACATTCGCGCTATTGCCCATGACGTCTTTCGCCATCGCATATCCTTAAGCTTCGAAGCGCAGGGCAGCGCCAAAACCGCCGATGATGTCATTGCGGAAATCCTGCGCCTTGTGGCGTTGCCGTAAGGGCCCCACATGGCGCAGACAGCCACATATCTCTCAGACACGCGCATCCATGTGAATGCCGAACATTTACAACGGCTGGGTCCGAAATCGCGATCGCTCAGCCTTTTGCCCCGGCAACCCGCGCGATCAATCCTCAATGGACGTCACGCATCGCGTTTACGCGGACGTGGGCTGAACTTTGAGGAATTGCGCACGTATATGCCAGGTGACGACATTCGAACAATTGACTGGAAGGTCACCGCACGCACCGGCACACCCCATGTTCGGGTCTATACGGAAGAGCGCGATCGCCCCGCCCTTTTGTTGGTCGACCAAAGGGTATCCATGTTCTACGGAACCGAGATCTATATGAAATCCGTGATCGCGGCAGAAGCCGCGGCCATTGCCGCACATCGGGTTCTGGGGCAAGGCGACCGTGTTGGCGGGATTGTTTTCGGTGATACGGACTTGGCCGAGCATCACCCGCAACGGCGCCCTGCTGCACTGACGCGGTTCCTATCATCTGTTGGAGAATTGAATTGTAGCCTGAACGCGAAGCTGCGCCCAAAACCAACTGTGACACTGAACGACGTACTGAAACAGGCAGTCCGACTTGCACACACGAACGCATTGGTGTGCGTGTTTTCCGATTTCGACGGGATCAACGACAGGTCCGAACGTCTTTTCAGCAGGTTATCGCGATCAAATGATCTGATCCTTTTCAATGTTTTTGATCCAAGTTCGCGCGCATTACCTCCGGGGGTAAAACTGACGGTATCCGACGGGGACAACCAGATCGAAATCGACAGCTCGATCCCTGATCTGCCCGATCGCGTCAGATCAGCGATGGAGGACAGGCTTTCGCAGTTGAACCTGTGGTCCCGCCGCTATGGCTTCCCAATTGTCCCCCTGACAACAGCGGTCCCTGCTCTGGATCAGTTGCTGAAGCTGTTCGGGCATCCGGGGGGACGATGATGGCGGTCGATGTTTCGGGCAAATCACTGGTTGAACTTTTGGATATGCTAGAGCCTGCTCCGGCCCCAGATCCAATCGCAATGACCCCGCAAACATGGAGTTGGGCGGTTCTTGCAGTGGTGCTGGCAGCGGCCTTGACCTATTGCTTCTACCTGGCCCGTCGACATTGGTCGGCAAATGCCTACCGACGCTCGGCCCTTGCAGAACTGGATCGGGCCGGAACCGATGCGGCACGCGCGGCCGAGATTCTGCGGCGGACCGCTCTGGTCGCTTTTCCGCGTGCGACTGTGGCAAGTCTTCACGGGCAAGAGTGGTTGAATTTTTTAAATCAGACGTATGAAAAGAAAGAATTTAAAGGCGCCTCCGGCGAAGTCCTCCTTGCCGCGCCGTATCAAGAAACCGTTCAAAACACCGACGTCCCAGATCTGGTTCGCAGTTGGATCAAACTCCACAAAAGGGACCAAGGGGCATGACCTACACCTTCGCCGCGCCCTGGGTCTTTGTTCTTTTGCCATTGCCTTTGGTCGTGTTTTGGTTCGCCCCACCACATAAGGAAAAGGTGCAAGCCACACGCATTCCGTTTTTCCGGCACATCGCGGCCGCGACCGGCCTTGAACCCAAAACCGGATCAAGCATTCTAGGACGAACATGGTTGCAATCTATAATTGCGACGCTGGTTTGGGTCTTGTTGGTTACAGCGCTGGCACGCCCTGAACGGCTGGCGGATCCCATCGTGGTGGAAAAATCGGCGAGGGATGTGGTCCTGGCCCTAGATATATCCGGGTCAATGGACCAACGGGATTTCACGTCCGAGGATGGAACCCACAAACAGCGCCTCGCAGCGGTCAAAGATGTACTGCGGGACTTCATTGCCGCGCGTCAGGGGGATCGAATGGCCCTGATCATCTTTGGGACACGCGCGTTTGTGCAGGCACCGTTCACCGAAGATTTGAATAGTTTGAATGGGTTCCTCGACCAGACTGAAGTGGGAATGGCTGGGCCGAACACGGCGCTTGGCGATGCCATTGGGTTGGGCATACGGCTGTTTGACTCGAGCGAAGTCGATCAGCGCCTGATGATCGTCCTCAGCGACGGGGCCGACACGTCAAGCCGCATGACACCCGTCAACGCGTCGGCAATCGCTGCGGACAAAAATGTGGTCATTTATACGATCGGAGTTGGCGACCCGAACGCAACAGGTGAAGACCGCGTAGATTTGCAAGCCCTTCAAGACATCGCGCAAACGACTGGCGGACAATACTTTTTTGCCGATGACGAAGCAGCTTTGACGCAGACCTACCAACAGATCGACGAGCAAAATCCAAGAGTTGTTGAAACTCAAAGCTATCGACCGCGCGAAAGCCTTACCCATATACCGCTTTTAATCGTCATTGCGGTGATCCTGTTCAGTTCCGCAGGATTTCATATCGCGCAACACCAGCGGAGTGTTCGATGATTGAGACACTCGCAGATTTCCACTTTATCCGAGCGGCTTGGCTTCTTTTCCTGATACCGGTTTTTGCAGTTTGGTGGCTGATCCGTCCAAGATCGGAACGGTCCACTCAAGTTCCAGACGGTATCGCCCCGCACCTGGCCCAAGCCCTTGAGGTGGGCGACACGGACAAACGCAAGCTGAACCCCGTAGACGGGGTCATGGCCATCGCAGTGCTGGTCACCTTGGCCGCCGCGGGCCCAACGTGGTCGCGCGCTCCCAACCCACTGATTGCAGACACCGCGCCGTTGGTTATTGCGCTGAAAGTCACCGAAAGCATGGAAGGCACCGACCTGCCCCCATCCCGGCTTGAGCGTGCGAAATACAAGATCACCGATCTGATCAACACGCGCTCTGGGGCGCGGACCGCTTTGATCGCGTATGCAGGCAGTCCGCACCGCGTTGCCCCCCTGACCGAGGATGCCAACATCCTTCGCCCGCTGCTGGAGGGGTTAACGCCCGCCGTTATGCCGCTGAAAGGCGACGCGGCAGCCGATGCCCTGGCACTGGCTCAGAACATACTCGCCGATGCGGAAACCCCGGGCGCCATTTTGTTTGTGCTGGACGATATCGACCCGTCGCAGGTTCAGGCAATGAATAGTGCAGAGGCCGACCTGTTGTTTCTTACGATGCTGCCAGAAGGTAAAAAACTGGTTCAGCTAGACGCGTTAACATCCACAACCGTGGTGCCGTTTTCGGCTGGTGATCAGGATGTTACGCGGCTCAACAGAAGTATTCACAACGCCTATGTCGACGCTCTGGACGAAGAGGATCAGTTGGATTGGCAGGATCAGGGTTGGATTTTGGCTTGGCCTGCGGCGTTGCTCTCACTTTTGTGGTTCCGGCGCGGCTGGGTCATTCGGTGGGCATTTTTGCTTTTTTGCATCACGCACCCATCCGGTCCTGCGCGGGCCGAAGGTTGGAAGGACTGGTTCCTGACACCTGATCAACAAGGCCAAATCGCCATGAACCAAAAGCGCTTTTCTGACGCGGCCGATTTGTTTCAGGACCCCTACCATCAAGGATACGCCATGCTCAAAGCAGGCCGCTATCCTGAGGCGACCGAGGTCTTTTCGTCGTTGAACACACCTGAAGCCGCGTTTGCGGAAGGAATGGCGCGCATCCGTAACCGCGAGTACCGCCCAGCGATTGCAGCATTTGAAACCGCGTTAGAACGTCGACCAGACTGGCCAGAAGCCCAGCACAATTTGGAAGTTGCGACAGCAATTCTGGAGTATGTCGAAACCACCCGAGAGCAATCGGATACCAGCGAAGAGGCCGGGATCGGCGCGGATGATACAGTATTCGACAATGAAGGCGCGCGTGGTCAGGACACCACAGTGCAAGCCCAGACCGAAGTAGCGCAGCCGATGTCTGCAGACCAGTGGATCAGCGCAATTGATACCGACATGCAGGACTTTCTGAGAAACCGGTTCCTGCTGGAAAATCAGGTGCAATCGCAATGAGATATTTTCTATTCCTCATTTTACTGTTCCTGCCGACGGTGGTCACTCCGCAGACCCCAACAGATATTGCCCCACTTGTAACAGTGGACCTTGCAGAGGGCGATGTGATCGTCGGGCAACCCACCATTTTGCGCGTCAAGGTTTTGGTTCCTACCTTCATGCCGGCCCCTCCGGTCTTTCCGTCATTGGAGCAAGAAAACTTATTGGTCCGCTTGCCCGAGCGCGCATCCGGCCCGGTCAGCGAAACTGTGCAAGGCGACACGTGGTCTGGTGTTCAGCGCAGCTATCGCCTTTATCCTTTGCAAGTTGGAAAAATCCAGCTGGGCCAGATGGATATTTTGGTTACTTACGCCGATCCTGATACCAACGCACCGATTGAGGTTTCAGTCCCGCTGCCACCGATATCCTTTGACGCTGTGGTCCCGCAAGGAGCGCAAAATCTGGACCCGCTTATTCTGGCGTCGGACTTTTCCATTGAACAAACGCTGGATGGTGACACTGACATTCAAACCGGAGGCGCGATTACGCGAAAGCTCACTGCCAAAATTTCGGGGACTACTCCGATCTTGATACCTCCTCTTATTCCGGAAAATCAGGATGAACTTCTGCGTGCATACCCAAAAGAGCCGCGTTTTACCGAAGCTGAAGATCGCGGAGTGTTGTCAGGTCAGCGCGTTGATGAAGCCGTTTATCTGGCTCAGGCAGGTGGGCAGACGCAACTTCCTGCTGTTTCGATCGACTGGTTCAATCTGACGACCCAACAGGTTGAAACTGTTGATATCCCTGCAGTCGACTTAACCTTGGCTGCACCCAAAACGCCCCCGAAAGACATGGGCGATTTTCTTAGGCTTGGCTTAGGGGTAACACTCGTGTTGCTGATGATCTGGACCGGCAGGTGTTGGGTTGCACCCCGCTTCAGGACGCGCCGGGAAGAACGCGAACGTGCTTATAGGTCCTCAGCCGAATATGCCCTTGCACAGCTCAGGCTGTCTTTGAAAAACCACGACCTGTCAGGCGCCTATTCGGCACTGGATCTTTTGAAGGCACGCGCAGAAACACCCGTGGATTTACATAAGCTTGAAGCGCAATTGGCATTGATCGGCGCAACACGCTACGGGTCTGATGCCGGCCGGCAGGCCCCGCATTGGTCCGAGGCTGTCGCCACCCTTGACACCTTTGTCCGGCCGCGAGGGGCTAACGCCAATTCGTTGCCCCCATTGAACCCTTGAACCCATTGAACCCATTGAACCCATTGAACCCATGATGCTTAGTTCTGACAATTTGCAATAAGGCCACGCCGGTCCTTTAGAAGCACACGGCCATAGCCCACCTCAACCAAACCAAGATCAGCCAAGCGGTGCAGACTGCGGTGAAGTGTCGGTTGCGAGACCGCTATCATCTCGGCCAGCTCCTCTTGCGACACCTCAATCCAGCCGTCGGACTTCGAAGTGCCCTCGTCCAGATGGAGAAGGCGCAGCGCAAGGCGCTTTTCCGTACCAGTCACTACAAGGTTCGCCACGATACGCAGCGCGGTCTGCATATTCTCATGACTGAGCGCATAGAAATCCCTAACATAATCAGGCTTCTCCTGAACTAACTTCGTGACACGCGAGTTTGGAAAGAACAGGGCGCGGGTTGTCTGTGTCGCGACAACACTGACCAGCCTTGAGGAATCGGCGAACAAAGCCAGGTCGCCAACCCAGAAACCTGCGCCTTCGCGGTGTATGACGAACTCCTGCCCATCGTCGGCTGGCACGGTTATCTGTACGCCCCCCTCAAGGACGGCGAAAATACCGTTCACTGTATCGCCGTGATGATACAACGCCTGGCTCGCTTCAAAGTCCTTCGCGATTCCACACTCCAGCAAGTCGCGTTGAAATGCGGTCGAACGGTTGCTGAACCAGCCGCCTTTCCGCAAGGTCTTAAGATTGTTGGATTTGTTTAACATTAGAATTTTCCAAACTCGTCAAATGATAAGTTTTTAACACAGATCATCGCCTATGCTAATTCCGTTCGATTCCTTCTATCACGCATTATCGCAGATCAATATCGAACCGACTTTCAGGCCGCGTTTTTAATTAGTTATCGCGCCAAATTTAAGTTTCAACAAAGGGTCGTACAGGGCCCAGAAAAACGGGAGAAAACCATGTCACCACCACGTTCAATGGCAGACACTTGGCGCAGGGGCTTACGTAGATTCGCTGTCGCAACGGTTGCGGTCGCGCTGGCGGTTCCCGCATGGGCGCAAGACCAAAAGCCAAATATTCTGGTGATCTGGGGCGATGACGTCGGACAATCCAACATCTCGGCCTACACGATGGGTCTGATGGGTTATCAGACGCCAAATATCGACCGTGTCGCGAAAGAGGGAATGATCTTTACCGATTACTACGGTGAGCAATCCTGTACCGCCGGTCGATCCTCTTACATCATGGGTCAATCCGTATTTCGGACCGGGCTGTCCAAGGTGGGTTTGCCGGGCGCCGATCTTGGTATGCAAGTCGAAGATCCGACCATACCCGGTCTGCTTAAGGATCATGGCTATGTCACGGGTCAATTCGGCAAGAACCACCTAGGCGACAAGGATGAACATCTTCCGACAAACCACGGTTTTGATGAATTTTTCGGAAACCTGTATCACCTGAACGCCGAGGAAGAGCCCGAAAACGAAGACTATCCCGGTGATACTGTACTGGCCGACGGTCGCACCTTCCGCGAAGCCTACGGCCCGCGCGGGGTGATCAAGTCAAAGGCCGATGGCACCATCGAAGACACCGGTCCGCTGACCAAAAAGCGTATGGAAACGGTGGATGACGAAACCGTTGCCGCAGCGATCGACTTTATCAAGCGTGCCCACGAACAGGGTCAGCCTTTCTATGTCTGGTGGAACGGGACGCGCATGCATTTCCGGACCCACGTCAAGGATGAGATGCGCGCTCAGGCCAACGAAATCGTTGGCGGAGTGGCTGACGAATACACCGCTGGCATGATCGAACACGACATGCATGTTGGTCAGTTGCTTGATCTGCTGGATGAACTCGGCATCGCCGACAACACCATCGTCCACTACTCAACCGATAACGGCCCCCATATGAACACCTGGCCTGATGCGGCGGCGACCCCGTTCTGGGGCGAAAAGAACACCAACTGGGAAGGCGGCTGGCGTGTGCCCTCAATGGTGCGTTGGCCCGGCAAGATCGAAGCCGGTTCTGTAACCAACGAGATCGTTCACCATATGGACTGGCTGCCAACCTATCTGGCCGTCGCCGGTGATCCGGAAATCAAGGACAAGCTGAAGGCGGGATACAGCTCTTCAGGCATGGGCCGTGATTACAAGGTGCATTTGGATGGCTACAACATCCTGCCCCTTCTGACTGGTGAGGCGACCGAAAGCCCGCGTAAGGAGATCTTCTATTTCTCAGACGATGGCGACCTGACCGCGCTGCGCTTTGAGGATTGGAAACTGATCTTCCTTGAGCAGAAAGCCTGGGCAACGCTTCGTGCGTGGATCGAGCCGTGGACCGAATTGCGCATTCCACTGATCGTCAATCTGCGCCGCGATCCGTATGAACGGGCCTATCGTACGTCCAACACCTATTACGATTGGTTGCTGGAACGTGCGTACTTCCTGGTGCCTGCGCAGCAGTATGTCGGAACCTTCCTTGAAACATTCCAGGAATTCCCGCCTCGACAGAAGGCGGCCAGCTTCAACCTGGATCAAGTGATGGAGAAACTGGCCACACCGACAAACAACTAAGGCCAGACAACAACAAACAAGGGGCCGCCACGCACATGGCGGCCCTTCTAAGATATTTATTTAGGGTTTTGGAATTTCCTATGAAGGCAGCTCTGTTCACCACGTTCCTTTCGATAACAGCGACGACCTTGTTCGCCGACCCGCTGCCCAGTTGGGATGATGGAGACTCCAAGTCCCGGATCGTTGAATTCGTCAGCACGGTGACCGACCCAAACCACTCGGATTATGTAACTCCAGCCGAACGGATCGCAGTATTCGACAACGACGGCACTCTATGGGCCGAACAGCCGGTCTATTTTCAGTTGATCTTTGCCATGGATCGGCTTGAAGAACTTGCAAAAACAGACCCGTCCATCCTGAACTCCCCCATTTTGGAAGCCGCAGCCAAAGGCAATGTCCAAACCATTGCAGAAGGCGGGCATGAAGCATTGATCGAGGTAATCAACGCCTCACACGCGGGCGCCAGCGTCGATGAGTTTCAGGCTTCCGTAGCCGACTGGCTGCAATCAGCGCGCCACCCTGACACGGGCCTGCCTTACGACCAAATGACCTATCAGCCGATGGTGGAACTTCTGCGGTATCTCCGGGACGAGGGTTTTAGCACCTATATCGTGTCCGGCGGCGGCCTGCACTTCATGCGCGTTTTCGCCGAAGACGCATATGGCATTCCACCTGAGCAAGTGCTTGGCACATATGCTGACGCCACATACGAATCCATCGACGGTACGCCCACTATTGTAAAGTCACCCGGAATTGCGTTCATCGACGACAAACAGGGAAAACCCATCAACATAGAACGTACAATTGGCCGACGTCCCATATTGGCGGCTGGCAACTCGGATGGCGATTTTGCGATGTTGGAGTGGACGACTGCTGGGGAAGGCAATCGTCTTGGGGTATTGATCCATCACACGGATTCTGAACGTGAATGGGCCTATGACCGCGAAAGCCCGATTGGCAAGCTTGTGGACGGGCTGGACAAAGGCCCGGACATGGGATGGGTCATCGTCGATATGGCGGAAGATTGGAAACGCGTCTACACTGGGGCAAATTAGGTAGAACAGAGACTGATAACCCCATGTGGACACTACTTGTTTCCGCGTTTGTCTTTATCCTATATGTCACCGCGATCCTCTTTGCGATCCGGGCGGCGCAAACGGCGCGCACGCCACAAGGTGCAGTTGGATGGGTTGTCTTATTGATCTCCGCTCCGGTGTTCGGCGTGCCGCTCTATCTGTTTTTAGGGCACCACCGGTTTCGCGGGTATCGGATTGCGCGCAAACAAAGCGAAACCGTGGTCGAAGGCATCAAGACTTTCGCCGACTTCTCAAAACCCGACCCAGACACAATGCAGGTGAACCCAAGACCGTTTGAGGCGCTGGCGCACCTGCCTGTATCTCGTGGAAACGGGGCCGAGTTGCTGATCGACGGTCAGGCCACGTTCGATTCCATTTTCGAGGCGATTGACGCCGCGCAGAATTACGTCCTGATCCAGTTCTACATCGTGCGCGATGACGCTTTGGGCCAACAACTTCAGGCAAAGTTGATCGAAGCGGCTAAACGCGGTGTCAGTGTTCGATTCATGACCGATGCGGTCGGCAGTTATGGCCTGCCCACGGCGTATCTGGACAAACTACGCTCTGCAGGGGTTGAGATCGCCAATCCACGTGATCGACGCGGCCCGCAAAACCGGTTTCAGCTCAATTACCGCAACCACAGAAAAACCGTGATCATTGACGGGGAAACCGGCTTTATCGGCGGTCACAATGTGGGTGTCGAATATCTGGGACAGGACCCGCATTTCGGCCATTGGCGGGATACGCATATCAAAATGTTCGGCCATATTGTCCGCCAGTTGCAACTTATCTTCTGCGAAGATTGGCATTGGGCACATGAAGAGGATCTGATTGATCAACTGGACTGGGCCGGAACAGAGGCCGAGCAGGACATGAACGCGCTTCTGGTCGCCACAGGTCCCGGCGACGATACTGAGACCGGGGCAATGATGTTCTTCGCCGCCATCGCTGCGGCGAAAGAAAGAATCTGGATCGCATCCCCCTATTTCGTGCCTGACATCGACATCATGACGGCGTTGCAACATGCCTCATTGCGCGGAGTGGATGTTCGAATTCTTGTGCCTGACGTGATTGACCACCGCCTGCCCTGGCTGGCCGCTTTTGCCTATTTTGACGAAATTCGCGAATGCGGTGCGCGCGTTTTTCGCTATACCAACGGGTTCATGCATCAAAAGGCATTTGTCGTTGATGATACTCTCGCGGCGGTCGGCACGACCAATCTGGACAATCGCTCTTTCCGATTGAACTTTGAGGCGATGGCCCTGTTCTTTGACGAACGCGCAGCGCAGGCTGTGGACGATATGCTAAAGGCCGATTTCAAAGACTGTTACGAACTAGAGCGGAACTTGCCTGAACAACCCGCCTTTATCCGCTTTGGCTCTCCACTGGCGCGGCTGTTTGCCCCGATCCTTTAGGACATCAATTCCTCTTTGAACACCTGAGTCATCAAGGCAACCATAAAGGCCGTCGACAATCCAAAGGCCAGCAAACCCGTGACGGAAGCAAACGCGCCAAAAATCCGCAGGTCCTCACCCAAAACGATGTCGCCATAGCCAAGCGTTGTGAAGGTCACCAAAGAGAAATAAAGCGCCGAATTCCAATCCGGCAGGGTTTCCCCAAGAACCCAGACGATCGCCCATAGCCACACCTGAAACGTGTGAATCGCGACGATAAACACCAAGGCAACGCAGATCGGTGCGGCGATTGTGACAAACCGTTTACTTTCTTCCAGTTTCAACGCCATGCTGCGGATTGTCTGCGTGCACCAAGTCAGCAGAACAAGTTCAATCAAAAAGCAAATACCAAGATATATACTGCCCCAAAGAATCTGCTGCGCTAAGGTCATAATTCGGTATCTCTTGTCTTGGTCAGTGAATGCAGCGTCAGAATGACCGTTTAGGCAAAGGCTCACAACCCTGCCTCGGGCACCGCGACGAATAGAACCGAATCTGTGTCGGGTCTGGACTCTGCCCGGGTGGGTTCCACATTGTTGCAAATACGACCCGAGGCTTACTGATGCTGTTGAAAATAGACAATGTTCAGAAATCCCATCCCGGAGGGCGCCCTGTCCTGCGCGGTGTCTCACTGGCGCTGGACAAGGGGCAAACGCTTGCGCTTACCGGTGAAAGCGGCAGCGGGAAAAGCACGCTGCTGAACCTTGCCGCCGCGCTGGACAGTTTTGACGGCGGAGAGATCACGCTAGACGGAACCGATCTGTCCGGGCTGGAAGATCCCGGTCGTGCCGCGTTGCGCCGTCAGAGCGTTTCTTTGGTGTTTCAGCAATTCAACCTGATCCCTTCTTTGACCGTCTCGCAGAACCTGTCCTTTCACGCGCGTCTGGCAGGAAGACTGGACGAAGCGTGGTCGACCCATCTTGCGGACAGGCTTGGGCTGTCGGATTTACTGAACCGCTATCCCGAAAATCTGTCGGGCGGCCAACAGCAGCGTGTTGCGATTGGGCGCGCTATGGCTGCGCAGCCTAAACTGCTGCTTGCAGATGAACCCACCGGAAATCTGGATGAAACCGCCAGCGCAACCGTTCTGGACCTCATGCTATCTCTTGTAGCCGAAACCGGGGCCGCGCTGCTGCTGGTCACGCATTCACAGGATATTGCCGCACGGCTGGACCGAAGGGCGCATCTGTCCGGTGGGCGTATCACATGACTGTGGCGATTATTCAGGTGCTGCTGTCTCATTGGCGGCGGCACCGCTTGCAACTTGCAACCCTATTAATCGGGATTGCGCTGGCGACCGGCCTGTGGTCAGCGGTTCAGGCTATCAACGCCGAAGCACGGGCAAGCTATCAGCGCGCCAACGAACAACTCGCGCTGGGACAACACGACGAATTGAGAAATCCGGCTGGTCCAATCACGATCGACAGATATCTGTCATTGCGGCGGGCCGGATGGCAAGTTGCGGCCGTGTTGGAAGAAACCACGCGCATAGGGGGGCGCAGCATCCGCGTCATGGGCGTCGACATGGTCGCCTATCCAGCTCTGCCTGCTGTTACGGGCATTGAGCAAAGCGCCACCCCACCGGACCCGGCTGACATGCTGACCGCCCCCGGTCGGTTGCTGGCCTCACCTGACTTGGCTCGGTTTCTGAGCAACCAAACCGGACTGCCGCCCGTTCTGACAAGCCCGGACCTTCCCCCTGATCTGATCCTGACAGATATCGGTGTGGCCGAGGTTTTGCTGGACAGGAAGGGCCAAATCTCAAGGCTGATCATTCTGCCAGACCAGCCACGCACGCTTCCTGAAATCGCCGCGATTACACCCGAGCTGGAGCGGGTCGAAGCGTCGTCGCAACTGGACACCGCGCAACTGACCGACAGTTTTCACTTGAACCTGTCGGCCTTTGGGCTGCTGTCTTTCGCCGTTGGCCTGTTCATCGTGCACGGAACGGTTGGGCTGGCTTTTGCGCAGCGTCGGGGGATCATCCGAACGCTGCGGGCGCTTGGCGTTTCCATGCGGCAACTGGTCTGGGTGATCCTTTTGGAACTGTCCTTGCTGGTACTGTTCGGCGGGTTGGCAGGGCTGATGCTTGGGTACTTTCTGGCGGGTGCGCTCTTGCCTGATGTCGCAGCAACCTTGCGGGGGCTGTACGGCGCTCCGGTAAGCGGCGAAATTGCATTACAGCCGAAATGGGCGGTGGCTGGTTTGGCAATGGCTCTGGGCGGAACGCTGCTGGCCAGTGGTCACGCACTAATCCGATTGTCCCATATGCCCCTGCTGTCCGGTGCCGGAGTTCAAGCGTGGCGGACAGCCGCCTTTAACGGTTTCACCACCCCGCTTTTGGGCCTGTTGATCATATTGGTCGGCATCATCGTGCAACTGTCCATTGGTGGATTGGTCGCCGGGTTTACACTGGTTGCCGGCATGCTGCTGGGTGCGGCGCTGCTTTTGCCGTCCTTGCTTTCGCTGGTGATCGCGATTTTTCAGCGCTTTACCAAAGGCCCAATAGCCCAGTGGATCTGGTCGGATATGCGCGCGCAGTTGCCCGGCCTTTCCCTGGCGTTGATGGCGCTTCTACTGGCCCTTGCGGCCAATATCGGCGTTGGAACGATGGTTTCCAGCTTTCGCCTGACCTTCACAGGCTGGCTGGATCAACGCCTGACGTCCGAGCTGTATCTGACGGCAAAGGATGACCAGCAAGGGCGCGAAATCTCAAATTGGTTAGCGCCGCAAGTAGACGCAATTCTGCCAATTCGCAGCGTGGAACTGGCGCATCCCAGCGGACCCCTTTTTCTGTACGGAGTCGTCGACGATCAAACCTACCGCCAGCATTGGCCTCTGATCGCCTCGGGTGCGGATGTCTGGGATCGCGTGAATGCGGGCGAAGCGGTGCTGATCAATGAACAACTCGCCCGCCGTCAGGACCTGTGGCCCGGTGACGATCTTATAATCAACCGTGAATACACATTGCCCGTTGCTGGCGTGTACTCTGACTATGGCAACCCAACTGGACAAGCGATTGTCTCGATGACGCGGCTGGATCAAATCGCCCCGGGGGTTGAGGCAAGGCGCTTCGGGATACGTACGCACGCCGAAAGTGCAACGGAACTGGCACACACGCTACGGGACAGATTTGACCTTCCAAGGCAGGCCGTGATCCAACAGGCCGCGATGAAGGCACAATCCATGACCGTGTTTGAAAAAACCTTTGTGGTCACTTCGGCGCTGAATGTGCTGACGCTGGGTGTCGCGGGGTTCGCCATTCTGACCAGCCTGCTGACCCTCTGGACCCAACGCCTGCCGCAGATTGCCCCCGTTTGGGCGTTGGGCCTGACCCGCGCCAGACTCGCGCAGTTTGAGCTGTTGCGCAGCGTATTGTTGGCGGCGATTACCGCGATTATTGCGCTGCCCCTTGGCTTGGCTCTAGCCTGGACCCTTTTGGCCATCATCAATGTCGAGGCATTTGGCTGGCGCCTGCCGATGTACCTGTTTCCCGCAGATTGGGCCCGATTATTCCTTCTAACCTTGCTGGCGGCTTTGGTTGCAGCGGCTTTACCCGCCATGCGCCTTCTGCGCCTGCCTCCGGCTGAATTGCTAAGGGTGTTCGCCAATGAACGTTAAATCGTGGCTATTGATCCTTGCTCTGCTGCTTCCATCCTTCGCGCAGGCCCAAGGATATGCGGGGTTGGGCGGATCGGCTGAAGGGTTCGACATTCCGCAGCCGGGATACCGATTCAAGTTTCCGCAGGATCACGGCCCACACCCGTCCTTTCGCATTGAATGGTGGTACCTAACGGCAAACCTGACCGGAGAGGACGGGCGGCCCTACGGTATTCAATGGACGTTGTTTCGTTCTGCCCTCAAACCCAAAGAAACCGCGGGTTGGCAAAGCCCCCAACTATGGATGGGGCACGCGGCGGTTACGACCCCGGATCACCACTACTTTGCGGAAAGACTATCACGCGGCGGCATCGGGCAGGCTGGTGTGACGGCGCAACCGTTCGAGGCTTGGATAGACGAATGGCACATGCGCGGACCGGATATCAATAAGCTGTCCCTTTCGGCCAATGGGGGCAATTTCGGATATGACCTAAACCTGAACGCTCAGGGCCCGCTGGTGTTTCACGGCGACCAGGGATATTCGGTGAAATCAGGGGTTGGACAGGCCAGCTACTATTACTCTCAGCCGTTTTTCGCGGTCGAGGGCACGTTACACCTGCCGGATCAGGATATCGCGGTCACCGGACAAGGCTGGCTGGATCGCGAATGGTCATCGCAACCACTGGCAGCAGATCAAAGCGGATGGGACTGGTTTTCGCTGAGCTTCGACGACGGGAACAAACTTATGGCGTTTCGCCTGCGCGGGGATCGCAGTGACTTTACGGCAGCGACCCTGATCTCGGCAGAGGGCGAGACAACTGCCCTGCCCGATGGTTCCGTCACGTTTAGCCCGCTCGAAACGTCCACGGTCGCTGGCCGCACGATCCCGACACGCTGGCGCGTGACGCTGCCTGACCGGAACCTTGATGTCGACGTGTCCGCACTGACACCCGAGGCTTGGATGGCGACAAGGTTCGAATATTGGGAAGGTCCGGTTACGATCTCGGGCAGCCACTCGGGGCGTGGATACCTTGAGATGACAGGATACTGAGCCCTAGCGCACGACGTAGACCGAAACCGTCGAATGCCGCACAACCCGCGCAGCGTTCGGGCCCAGCAAGTAATCCTTCAGGTCCGGTTTATGCGCCCCGATCACGATCAGATCGCTGCCTGCGCCCTCGGCCGTTTTGAGAATTTCCTGATAAGCCGTTCCCGTCGCGACAACATGGCGGATTTTTTCGTTCCGCTCTTTGCCAACCGCTGCGACGCACATCTCGACCAGTTTGGAATGCGCTTCTTCCATCGCCTTGTCGTGAAAGTCTGGCTGGAAGAACCCGGAAACCCAGCTTTCCCCGAAATCGGGAAGCACCGTCACCACATCCAGTTGCGCATTATCCTGATCCGCCAGAGCCGCGGCTTTGCTCAAGACATTGCTATCCAGTTCGCCGTTGCTGATGTCGACGGCACAAAGCACCGAGTTCGTCATGCGGGCACCTCTTGTCTGGCGGCTCGGCCGCGTTGCAGGAATGCGATCAGACCCAGAAAGATCATAGCGGGAATGTAGATCAATTGCTTGGGAGGCTGGCTGGACGGCAGGCTGACCGAGGACAGACGCACCGCGTCATCGCCGTAATAGTCGAACATATCCAGCTCATCCGCCACGGGTGTGCCAAACAGCGGTTCTTCTAGTTTGACCAACCCGTCTTCTTCCAGAAGAAGCAAGCCCATAGCATCAACCCGCGCCGCGCCGCCCTCTTCGCTGCCGACCGTGACAACAACGGTTGTGTCTGTCATCTCGAGCGTGTCGAAATCCGGGCCGCTGACGACCATGCGTACTTCGGTTCCGGGCGGGGTCTCCCCGATGGTTTCCACAAATGCAGCAGGCTCGACCGATGTATAGGGCGGCGCGATGCGGTCCATGAAATAATCCGGCCTGAACAATGCAAAGGCCACCGCGATCAACGCCACGCTTTCGTAGATGCGGCTGTGGGTCAGGAAATACCCCATCGTTCCCGCCGTAAAGACAAGAATCGCTATGGTCGCAAATATCGCGACGATTATCCCTTCTACCCAAGTCACGTCGATCAACAGCAAATCGGTGTTGAAGATGAATACAAACGGCAGCGCCACGGTGCGCAGGCTGTAGAAGAACGCGGTGAACCCGGTCTTGATCGCATCCCCACCAGATACAGCAGCGGCGGCGAAACTGGCCAGGCCCACAGGCGGTGTCACATCCGCCATGATACCGAAGTAGAACACAAAGAGATGGACCGCGATCAGCGGCACGATCAGTCCGCTTTGCGCACCCAGTTCAACGACAACCCCGGCCATCAATGAGCTGACCACGATATAGTTCGCAGTGGTTGGCAGGCCCATGCCAAGGATCAGACTCAGCAGGCCGACCATCACCAGCATCAGGATCAGGTTTCCGCCTGACAGGAACTCGACCAGGTCGGCCATGACCTGCCCCACTCCGGTCAGGGTCACGGTACCCACGATCACACCCGCGGTGGCCGTGGCCAGGGCGATCCCGATCATGTTGCGTGCGCCGTCGATCAGGCCCTGCCACAGGTCGGCAACACCGTCGATGAACGTGTCTTTCAGATTGCTTTGCCCCCGGAACAACGCTTTGAGTGGCTTCTGCGTCAGAAGGATTACAAACAACAGCGCCGTCGCCCAGAACGCCGACAACCCGGGCGATTTCTGTTCGATCATCAGGAAATAAACCAGCACGATGATCGGCAGCAGATAGTGCAGACCTGCCTTGTAGATGTCCGCGATCACCGGCAGCGTAACTTCCTTGGCATTCGGATCGTCGGGTTCAAGGTCCGGCACCTGCGCGGCCAGATACAGCAGCGCCACGTACACTGCGCAGACGACAAGGCTCAGGATCAAACCCGCCGAGGACGGTGCCCAGCTTGTCACCGCCTCGACTGGGAACTGCGAGCCATAGCAAAGACCCGCAAAGACAAGGAAGAAGGACAGCATACCCAAAACAGTGCGTGCCAGATGAACGTCGCGGTCACCCAGCGTGGGCATGTTCCGCTTCACCGCCTCAAGGTGGACGATATAGACCAGTGCGATGTAGGAAATCGCGGCAGGCAGGAAAGCATGGGTGATCACCTCGACATAGGAAATGCCCACATATTCCACCATCAGGAAGGCGGCAGCGCCCATAACGGGCGGCATGATCTGGCCATTCACGGAGGAGGCAACCTCGACCGAGCCTGCCTGTTCGCTGCTAAAGCCTACCCGCTTCATCAGCGGGATGGTGAAAGTACCGGTCGTCACCACGTTCGCAATCGACGAGCCCGAGATCAGGCCGGTTGCAGCCGAACCCACAACGGCTGCTTTGGCAGGTCCGCCGCGCAGGTGGCCCAATGCTCCAAAGGCCATCTTGATAAAATAGTTCCCTGCCCCCGCCTTATCCAAAAGCGCACCGAACAGAACGAAGAGGAACACGAATTTGGTGGACACACCCAAGGCAATGCCGAACACGCCCTCGGACGTGATCCACATATGGCTCATGGCTTTCTTGAGGCTGGCCCCTTTCCAACGGATAACTTCAGGCACCCATTCCGACGAGCCAAAAAAGACATAGGCCAGGAATATGGTCGCGATGATCGCCATCGCAGGGCCGAGCGCACGGCGCGCGGCCTCAAACAGCAGCAGCAGACCACCCAGCGCGACCCATTTATCGGTGTCATCGGCAAGACCGCCTGCGTTTACGATCTTGTCGTAGAAGAAATACCCATACAACGCCACAAAGGCGCCAAGCGCGCCCATAATCCAGTCCTGCACAGGAATGTAATCCCGCGGGCTGGACTTGAGCGCAGGATAGGCGGCAAACGCCAAAAACATAGCGAAAGCCAGATGAATCTGGCGCGAGTTGTTCACCACGCTGCCCGGCAGCACCACATTCGAAACAGGTGAGGCCAAAACAACCTGAAACACGGACCACAGCGCCGCGACAACAGCCAGAAAAATTCCGACATTACCGACCGGGTTACGCCCGCCCGCATCGGACGAGGCGACAAGGTCCTGTAGCTCTTCTTCGGATAGCGGTCGGTTGGATTGGGTGTCGGAACTCATCAAGATGTCTCCCCGTCATGCGGCCTTTTTGACCTTATTTACTGCCCGGTCGAGCCGGGCTTGGGTTGCGGGGCGCCCGAAGGCACCCCGCGTCAGGTCTGGCTTACTGGATCCAGCCTTTTTCTTTGTAGTACTTCTCGGCACCCGGATGCAGAGGTGCCGACAGGCCGTCTGCAATCATTTCCTCGGGTTTGAGGTTGGCAAATGCCGGGTGCAGCTTTTTGAAGTCGTCGAAGTTTTCGAAGACCGAGCTGACAACCGCGTAAACCGCGTCATCCGACACGTCGGCCGAGGTCACAAAGGTTGCACCCACACCGAAGGTGGTGGTGTCGCCATCCGACCCACGGTACATGCCGCCCGGAATGGTCGCGGTGCGGTAGTATGAGTTACCGTCAATCAGGCCGTCGATCGCATCGCCGGTCACGTTGACCAGAACGGAATCACAAGCTGTGGTCGCTTCCTGGATCGAACCCGACGGGTGACCAACGGTGTAGATCATCGCATCGATCTGGTTGTCGCACAGAGCCGCCGACTGTTCAGCCGCCTTCAGCTCGGACGCCAGTTCGAAATCGTCAAGGCTCCAGCCCATCGCTTCGAGAACGACGTCCATGGTGCCGCGCTGACCGGAACCGGGGTTGCCGATATTCACGCGCTTGCCCTTGAGGTCTTCAAAGCTGGCAATGCCGGAGTCAGCACGGGCCACAACGGTGAACGGCTCGGGGTGGACCGAGAACACCGCGCGCAGGCTTTCGAAGGGACCAGCCTCTTCGAACTTCGAGGTGCCGTTGTAAGCGTGGAACTGCCAGTCGGACTGGGCAACACCAAACTCCAGCTCGCCTTCGCGAATGGTGTTGATGTTGTAGACCGAACCACCGGTAGATTCTACCGAGCAACGCACGCCGTGCTCTTTGCGGCCTTTGTTGACCAGACGGCAGATCGCACCGCCTGTCGGATAGTACACACCGGTTACACCGCCGGTACCAATTGTGATGAATTCCTCGGCGTATGCGGCCGGAGCCATAAATGCCGCGGTTACGACCGCGCCAAGGCTAAGCTTGCTGCTGTTTTTCATTTTTGAGAACTCCCAAACTCTTATTATGGATGAGAGACTTTTCAGCGGTCCCTCATCTGGGACCTTGCCGGTACGACAAGCCACCCCGTCTTGCAACAGGGTCAAGCATCTGAATTTTCAAAATCTCCCAACTTATTTGACGTTTCATTCAGACACTCCGCTTGTCAACCCCCGCGCCCCCCTCAACCGCCCCGAGCAGCAAATGTGAGAGAATTTCCAGAACTTTCCCCCCGAGATCAGGGGAATTCACCAGAACTGGTCTGATTGCCTTTGTTCGAAGGTGCTCACATTGAATGACGACACAGCGTGTAAAGCACGCCGGTCCTTTCGGTCATGCGCGCAAATGGAATAACCTAGAAGAAATGGCGCAGAAAGGCCTCGGATCGTGGACAGGAAATCCCCCAGCCCGCTTTTGATAATTGCTCTGACCCTCAGCGCGGGCATCGCTGCATGGGGCATTGCCGATCCGCATGGACTGGGTCGCCTTGCGACTGCGGCTGTCGAGACACAATTCAGCAGCCGTGGCTGGTTTATCATGCTCGAAGTCAGCGGCCTTCTGTTTGTTGCAATCTATCTGGCCTTTTCGCGCTTTGGCGACATACGTCTGGGGACCGATACGTCCGAGCCCGAATTTTCAACGCCGGTCTGGATCGCGATGCTGTTTGCAGCCGGGATGGGCGTGGGCCTGCTGTTTTACGGAACGGCCGAACCCCTGACGCATTTTGAGCTTTTGCAAAACTATAGCGACGATGCCGAAGCCGCCAGCCACGCCATGTTCGTGACCTACTTGAACTGGGGTTTCCACGCCTGGGCGATATACGGGATCGTAGCGTTGGTCATTGCCTATTTTGCATACCGACAAGGCCGCGCCCTGTTGCTAAGCGCACCACTGCTCGCCGCATTGGGAGAGGCTCGCTGGGTCAAGGCGTTGGGCTGGGTTTTCGATCTGCTTTCAATCGTCGCCATCGCGGTTGGTCTGGCGGGATCTATGGCGATGGGCGTCTTTCAAATTCAAACCGGGGTGGCCGGTTTGATTGGTGTTGAGCAGCCCGATAGCCTGACCCTTCCAATATTTGGAGCCCTGTGCATCGCCTTCATCATTCCCCTGCGCAGAGACCTCGGCGACGGCATGGCGCTTTTGTCGAATGCCGCGATGCTGATAGCCGTAGGGCTGATGATCTACCTTTTAATCTTCGGCCCGACTTCGTATGTGATGGACGACATCGTATCGGGGTTTGGGCGCTACCTGTTCGGCGTTCTGCCCGCTGGTTTTTCAACGGCCGGATTCTTTGACCAAAAAATCGTCAACTGGTTCCATAGCTGGACGCTGAATTACATGATCTGGTGGCTCGCTTGGTCACCATTTGTGGGTATTTTCATCGCCCGCATCTCGCGCGGGCGAACGATACGAGAGTTTTTGATCGGCGTTATTGTCACCCCCTCCCTGTTTTCAATCCTTTGGTTCGGAATCTTCGGGGGGCTAGGATTCTTTGACACTCTCAGACAGGACGGAACGCTGGCCGCGGTAAATGCCGAAAACCTTGACGCGACCACATTTGCATTGCTTGAAAAGTTTCCGCTGGACGGTTTGACCCGCACGGCGACAGTTCTGGCAGCGTTCCTGTTCGTCGTTACAAGCGTAGTCAGCGCAGGCTTTACCCTTGCTATGATTGGCGCCGGAGGGGATGAGAACCCTTCGCCCCGCATTCGTACAATTTGGGGCGGGATTCTGGGGGCCCTTGGACTTGCAATGATTTTGGTCGGGGATATCGGCCTAGTGCGCTCGATCATCGCGCTATCCGCCATTGCTTTTGTGTTTATTGTTCCGGTTCTGGTCATTTGCTTGTTCAAGTCCCTCACCAAGGAGGAAAACGCATGACTGGTGGACTGATTGATACAGTGCTGAACCTAAGTGTGTTCGCCTATGTAGGCTTTCTGATTTGGCTCAGCCAGCGCCCGGATCCGTGATCCACGGTTGCACAACTTAGAAGGCGACGCTGAACACCACGCACAAAACAGCCGCCACGCCGAACCCCATTGCAAAGCGACTGAACAGCTTTGATCCCGTGATTTCCTTCCACGCCAATTGAAAGGGTTTCAAATATAGCTCGACGATCGACCCAAACGGGTTGGGTTCGGCGCGTGAAATGCCAAATTCCAGCTTTTCGTATCCTTTTGGAACGTAAAGCGTGCCGAACAACCAATCCCAAATCGCGAAGATAAAGCCAAAGTTTTTGTCAAAGTGCTTTTCGTCAATCGAGTGATGGGTTTGGTGCTGCGCCGGGCTGATGAAGATGTAAGACAGCCAGCGCGGATAACTGAGCCAGATATGCGAATGCCTCAGATTGTACCCCAATAGGTAAAATCCAAAGAGCACAACATTCAGCCCTCCGATCGTAAGCTGCGCGGGTTCGGACATCGTCAGATAGGCATAGAACGCAAAAGCGACCTCGGTCAGAACCACCATGAACGTACCCGTAATGAACAGGTCGACCGGGTGTTGACGATAGACAGTTACGATGTTCAGCACTTCGGCAGAGTGATGAACAGAATGGAAATGCCACAACGGTGCAAACTTATGCTGCACGTAATGGGTTAGGAAAATGGCAAAATCAATCGCAAGGACCGCCACCAGAGTATAGGCCAGTGACGTGAACACGGACAACGTGAATAGGGCCTCGTGACGCGGTCCGAGCACTGACTCAAACACGTTACCGAATGCGTTGAACACGATATGCCCCGAGATCATAAAGTGGGCAATGATCCCAGAATAGATGAAAGTGTTTACGATAAAGAAATAATAATCCTGCCTTGAAGACGGGTGAAGCCAGACTTTTCGGTCAAAAATATACCCAAAAAGACCCTTCTCGATCTCGTCAGGTCGGCGCTCGCCCTCTTTTCTTTCGAAGAAGAAAAACACCGCAGCCGAGATGATAAACGCTGAAACTACATAGAGATAGAACAGGCTTGTCGATGGCAACAAAGGTGCCATGAAGTTCTGAATAACTCCGTCTTTGAACAGATCAACAAACACTGCTGGATGTACCTTTTACTTCTTTTCCCAAACAGTGAGCGGAACGACGCCGCAAGTCAACGTGCGCCTCAACCAGTCTATTTGGAAACAGTGGGTCCGACACTGCGCGGAACTACAGCAAGCACCGCAGGTCGCGCACGCGCGACTTTTCATTAGACCTAAGACCGCTTCCAGATTAGCACTTGAAGACTTAGTTTATTTTCGGAGCTTTGTCGGATGAGTTACTGGTTAGCTTTGTTGCTTGCGATTTGCGGGAATATTGGCGCGAACTTTGCTTTCAAGAAATTTACAGTTGAAACCGAGATATCCCGCTCGTGGTCTTCCACGCTGTCTGCCGCACTGCACCCGATGCTGTGGGTTGGACTGACGTTGGGTGTCATGCTTTTACTCAGTTATCTATATGCTTTGCGCGGGCTTCCTTTGCGCACCGCGTACACGCTTGCGACAAGCCTCTCTATCGTCGGAATTTCAAGCGTCGGGATGATCTTTTTTGGCGAGGCCATAGGTTTGAAAGCGGTACTTGGAATTGCCTTTGTTATTGTTGGAGTCGGGCTTCTGACAACCGGGTGACCTGTCCAGCAGTTTCAATTTTTACTCTTTCCTCAAAAGCAGACCGTATCCAAGTTCACCGAACTCAATCTTCTCGCCTTTGGCAATCGCTTGCTTGGGCATTTTTGAGTAAACTTCCGTCAGATTACTGGCTTGCTTCAGAGCCAAGGCAGAGGGTGCAATGACATCTGGGTAGATCATGACCTTATGACCACTATCCATGGTACCCTCCAGCCGACTAAGAATGACGTCGGTCTGTGTGTCCTTGGCGAAAATCGTATCGGCGGCGCCTACATAACTTAGATATTTAAACAACGGCCAGTCGGCCCCAATGATAACCAAGTCCTTCTCGCCAAGGCGGGTAATGGCGGGTTCGGCCAGTATGCGATTGTAGTCCCGCGTTGCATTGGCAAACACTCCAACGCCTGCAAACCAGTTATGAACTCCAAAGACCGCAACAATTAAAACAAGTACCGACACATGCCCAGAGCGTTGCAGAGGTCCGGAAATACGACTTCCCAACAGTAAGAATACAGGCACAAGCGTTGGCAACCACGCTTCGAAACCTTCGGGGTGCAATCCCAGCACCATAAGCGCCTGCACGGTCAAAAGCGAAATCGCACTTAGTTCAGGGCTGGTCAGCGGGCGTCTTTCACGCGCCTTAAGAACGCGAACGACTGCAAGAAGCAACAAAACCAATGCTGCCGGAATCGTAAGAAGGAATAGGCGGTAACCCCAATAGGCCGGGTCAGTGGCGACCAACTCGTGCATGAAATGGTCCGCAAACTTGCTTTCGATGACGTCCCGTGTTGGTGGGAACGCAAACATCCAATTCGCCGACAACAGGTTTTGAAAGAACGCCACCGCCGAAGCGGAAAGACTGACCATGTCGGGCAGCACAACAACTTTGCCGTCCGTATCTAAAATTGTGTGCAACGGATCACTAGATCCCCCGGTGCGTGCCAAGCTTAGAAACCCCGCCGCCAAGAACAGACCGTAGATTGCACAGTATTGAATAAGGTCTTTCAAGACCCGCCGGGACAGGAAGAATACCGGGATTGCTATGCCTGCGACGATGCCCAACGGCTGATAGAAAAACGAAGCAACTGCACCCGCTATCGCAGTGATCCAGATCCGTTTTGACCGCGCAGAGGGCACCATCCCCGCCGAAGAGAAGGCCAAGGTAAGCAGAACTATCGTGAACAACATCGCTGAGGGATAAACCTCAAGCTCGGTTGCGTATCGCCATGTGCCGTAACTGACCCCGAAAGTAATGGCGGTAAGCCAAGACGCAGGTGAAGGCACAGCGAATTGTCGCGATAACAACCGTTCAAGCAAGATGACTGAAAGCGAAGCAAATATCGCGTTGGCGATACTCAGGATCAAAAACGGATCGGGCTCGGCCTGAAAAATTGAAACTATCTGGTAAAGCAACTGCATCGAAGACAGCCACAACAACAGCCGGACCGGCGCCTCGAAAAGGTCATGTTGCGAGATAATCTCGGCGAAATAATACGAGTCGATTGCTGTCGTATGATACTGAGGCGCAGTCACCAGATAGGAAACAGTGAGAATGCAGAACACGCTGACTCTCAGCAGCGCCTGATAAGATTGAGTATGCCGGGCCGCAATCATCGGGTGGCGCTCGTTTCTTGGGCCAAATCGACGGCATCCGTGTCTTCGACGGCGAAATCCGGTCTTCGCAAAGGCAGCTCGGTGCTATTCAGAGTCTTCGCGTGCCCAGCCATCGTCGTGACGTCATACTCAGCGTTCAGCTTGGACAAGAAGCGCTTCATGCGGGCAAGCTTTTCAGTAGAGGGTTGGTTCATACCGGGGAAAAATGCCAACTGCTGCACGTCATCCCCCCCCATGAAGTCCAGCGGATGCAGTAACATCGAAGGGGCTACACCGGCCACATCACAAGCTCGTAAAGCGGATGCATAATAGGCCGAAGCCAGCCCCTCGGACGCGCCTGCGATCCAGTGCAAATAACTGTAATGGAACGGTATTCGAGCAAACGGCATAGTCGAAACTGGGATTTCGACTATCCGCTCTCGGTTCAGGTCCCATGCATAGGGTTTTAAGGGTCGAAAGCCATCCTTTATCCCGCCGAACAGGACTTTTCGTCTTTCCTTTTGATCTGATGACAAGCGCGACTTGGCAAAATAATAAGCCCGCGCCAGAGGGCCGACGATCGTGGGAAAGGTCGAGCAGTCATAGTCATACCCACGTTGTTTCAGTACATCCAAAACGGTTTCTGACAAACTGTAACCCGGACCCCGGAACCCCTTGGGCGTAACGCCTGTAGCAGAGTGGATCGCCTCTTCCGCGCGTTCGATTTCCTTACCGATCTCCTCGGGGGAATAAAGGTGCAACCAAGGTTCATGGTTGAATGAGTGATTGGCGATCTCGTGACCTGCATCGGCGATGGATTTTAGGATCGGCTTGTTTTCCTTGATCACCGCATCCTGCCCGACAATGAAAACCGTCATGCTTATGGAAAGCTCGTCAAGCATGTCCAGAAACCGCGGCACGACAACGTCCAAATATCCGGGAAAATCCTGCCATCCCGGATCGCCATGCGTTTTCATGTAGGACCACAGGTTATCAAGATCGAGCGACAGGCTTGCGAGCTTCTTTGTCATGCTGCTGGCCTCGCCTCGGCTGTGGTGCGGCCCAGTTCGAGTTTCGCCATGGCCTCGTCTAAGACGCCCAGTGTCGCATCGACGTTCAACGTCCCGTCAATGATCTGGGCCGAGTTCACAAAGTAAAGGCCAGGCACCGAAGTCACCGATTGCGGAGCGTTCTCACGATACCCAATGGTTGGCACGGCCATCACCTCGCGTACTCTTGATACTTTTATGTCCAGAACATCGGTGCTTGCGACGTCCGGATGCACCTTTCGCAGCGCGTCAATAAATTGCAGCGCGATCCCTTCATCGCTTTGGGCCCAATACGGATCATCCTGCGTGACGTAACGCGGTAAATAGACCAGGGTTTTGCCGTCAAACGCATCGGTGCCCGTCAAAGCAGACATTTCAACGATGCCTGTGAAAGGCAGCGCCTCGTCTGTCAGGTAGGTCAGATAATAACCGGCCAGCGGTCGATTCAGCACAACGGACGCGCAAATTATGCCTTGGTAAACCACCCCATCCAGACGGTTTTTCTCCTCGGCATTCAGCCCCTCGCACACTGCCAGATTTGCTTTTGTCGGAAGTGTCGAGACAACATTTTGGAATACCTGCCTGCCGGATGGGGTTTCGACGCAAACACCTGCGGCGGAACCAAAAACCCGGCTTACGGGGGTGTTGGTTTGCACCTCGATCCCTCTTGCGGTCAACGTATCGCGAAGGGCGTTCAGGATACGGGCATAGCCACCATTCTTTACAAAACCAAGCTGTTCAACTTTTTGAACACCCTGCCGCGCAAGGTACAAACGGCGTATGCTTGACCAAATGAACGCCGCCGATGCCCGCGATGCATTATCACCCAACTTTGCCCTGAGTAGCGGCCGCCAGAGCCGTTCAAACCCAGCCTGTCCACACCAGCGGGTTAACCACTCTTGAACGCCGATCTGCTCAAGCGGAGCCCCATCCCTGATCCGTCCAGCCGCCATCAACAGATAGGCAACCCGCATCTTGGTCACCAAACCAATTGATCTGAGGCGCAGATAGTCGAGTGCCCCGTTCAGCGGCATCAGCCGTCCGTCGCTGAAAAAACCTGTTCGCGTTGACCTCCATTCAACGTCGTCCCCCAACCCTATGTCATCGATCAGAGCGAGAGTTCGTTTATCAAACGGCAAAATCACGTGATAGAACTTGTCGTAGGTGATACCTCCGACCTGCTGCGCCATTGCAAGACCGCCCAACTCTGGCGCGGCTTCAATCAGGGTCACGCGCTTACCGGCTTTCTGCAACCGAAGCGCCAGTGCCTGACCCAAAATCCCCCCGCCAAGGACCGCCCACGTATCCGCCTGCCCAACAGTCATGACACGCTTTCCAACTCGGACGAAACGACCCCGTCTTGATAACTGTATTGCCGGTCGCACTTTGGGCAGGTCACCCTTCCCTGCCCTTCAAGGCTTCCACGGACCAAAACGTGGCCGCATTTGCAAACAGCCCCCTTCAGCCGGGCCGGGTTACCAAATACCAGATGGAACGCGCCCACGTCTTTGGTGACAACCGATCCCATTCCTACCATTGCGAACTCAGCAATTGTTATCCCGCCAGAGATTCTGCTGCCCGCTCCGATGGTGACACCGTCCCCAACAAAGGTCGGGAGCGTACTATCCTGCGGACCGGAATCCAAAAGCTGTGTGATGTCGGGGTCAGTGGCACGCGGTGTGATGTCATTGGTAAAAATAGTGCCCGCAGAAATCATCACGCCATTCCCGACCTTGACGGCATTCGGAATGTAGACAAACGAGTTTATCTTTACGAAATCGCCGATTTCGACCCCGTACGCGATATAGCTTTTGCCACCAATAATGCAGTTGTTGCCGATCTTACTGGGACCGCGCAGATGAACGTTGTCCCATACCGATGTGCCGGCGCCGATTTCTACGCCCTTCTCGACGATCGCCGTTGGGTGAATCCTGGGCGTCACGACACCACACTCTTGGGCATGACCCTGTCGATGGTGGCAACGCCGTCAACATCAACCCATCTGCCGCCTTCTGCAATCGATGTGTAACCGGCGGATATCACGTCCACTGACGCCAGAATATCCCGCCCTGTCGCAAGGCTTTTGGTTGGTTCTCCGCGAACTCCGGCTGCAAAATCCAAGACCTGATTGGAGAATGCCGGCACCTTTCCATAGCCGGTGCCAAAGGTTTCCCACTGTCCGGTCAAAGGACGCCGTATGCGCGAGGACTTCCAACCGACTTCAATGACGCCTTCGTCGCCGTACAACGCCAAGTAGTCCGAACTGTCCTTGTGGAAACTCCAAGACGTTTCGATCTGGGCCAGAGCCCCGTTTGCCGTCCTGAGCGACATGAAGACGTGGTCTTCGACACTGATATCCTGAAGACTTGGGCCCACCATGGCAGAGGCGGCGACAATACCGCCCGTGAAGAAGCGCACTATATCCACGCAATGCGTGCCATTATCCACCAAGACGCCGCCGCCAGATATTTCAGGCTGCGCGTTCCACCGGTCGGACATGTCCACCACGCCCGTAAAGACGTTCTCGATCAGTTTGAGTTCGCCAATCTCTCCCGCAGCCACCTTTTCCCGCGCGATCTGAACGTCATCCACATAGCGAAACTTTGACGCCATCGAGATCAGAATGCCTTTCTCACCAGCCGCCGACGCCATTCTGCGCGCACTTACACCATTAATCGCAAAAGGTTTTTCGCAGAGCACGGGTAAACCCGCCTCAATCAGATCCAAAACCACAGCTTCATGGGTCGCGGGCGGTGTGGATACGATCACCGCGTCACACAGCCCTGACAACGCCAATTCCCGATGCGACGCAAACGTCGCAGCGCCGTGGCCATCGGCCAATGAACTTGCGGCATCAGGTACCGTATCTGCAACGGCAGCCAGGCAGACGCCTTCGGCCTGCTCCAGTGCTTCGGCATATGCTTTTGCAATCGCGCCAGCCCCAACAATACCAAATCGTACCATCAGCTTTACTCCGCCACGTCCAGATGCGGCACGCCAGAACACACAGCGGCAATCTGTTGTGCCAAGTAATCGACGTGCTCGTCGGTGTAACGCTCGTTCCACGGCAGAACGAGAACATCGTTAAGGAAAGAATAGGTTCCCTCAAATCGCTCGGGCGCATAGTCAACAGCTTCGGGCCGGGCAAGGTTAAAGGGAAAGCCGCTGTCTCCGAACGTCTGTTGATCACGGATCACGGCGCATTCAAACGCGGGCTTCTGGATGTATCGTGGCGCCGAGTTGATGCCAAATCCGCGCAACGCCTCGGCAACGCGAACGGGGCCGCCAATTTCGGGCTGAACGATCAGCGGATATTTCCAATAGCTGTGAACAGTTTGGTCATCCGAATACGGAGCCACCAGCATGGGCAGGCCAGATATCGCGTCCGTCAGCTTTTGGGCCATCGCTTTTCTCTGGTGTACGCTATCATCAAGCTTGGCGAACTGAGCAAGCGCCACCGCGCCTTGAAGTTCGGTCATCCTCCCGTTCAGCGCGACAAAATAATGGTCCGGCTTTGGATCCCCGTAACCCCACGCCTTGTCGATAAACAACCGTATGCGCCGGGCAAGACCTTCGTCGTTGGACGTTACAATTCCACCTTCGCCGGTCGTGATGTGTTTACCTTGCTGAAGGCTAAAGCACCCGATGTCGCCAAATGTCCCGACATGACGACCGTCTATGGTTGCGCCATACGCTTGCGCGCAGTCTTCAATCACTGGAATTCCATGCTGACGGGCAACAGCGCAAATCGCCGGCATGTCTGCGGGATACCCAAAAAGGTGCGTGACGATGATGGCTTTCGTGCGGTCACTAATCGCGCGCTCAATCGTTTCCGCGGTCAGGTTTCCCGTGATCGGGTCGACATCCGCAAAAACAGGTATGGCGGTCTGGTACAGGATCGGGGTTATCGCACCCATATCGGTGATCGCCGACGTGACGATCTCGTCGCCGGGACTTGGGTCAATTGCGGAAACCGCGGCATGGATCGCCCCTGTACCCGAACTGCAGGCATACCCGAACACAGCCCCGATGGATTGGGCGAATTTGGACTGAAACTCTTTTACGAAATGACCTTTGGTCGACGTAAGCGTACCAGAGCGAATTGCGGACGTCAGGGCCACGATTTCTTCTTCACCCAACTGGCGACCGCTAGCATCCTGATCTGAAGGGAAATCGGGAACAGATGTACTCGTCATTAATCTCTTTCTCCACGAACTTGAGGGCCCGCAGAAACTTCCTGCGGGGGGATACGGTTAAAAAAAATCTTTCCGACTGCGATACTGGACATCAAGGACAGGTGATCGCGAACCACCCGCATCAGCTTCAGCTTGGACTGCCCGTATTTGCGTGTTGTCAAAACGGCCGGAACCTCATCAATGCGCCACCCACGGCGGTCCAGCAAAGCAAGAACCTCGGCCACACCGGAAAACCCGTCATGCCGGCGGGGTAAAGATACAACCGAGCTTTTCCGATACAGGCGAAAGCACGACGTGTACGTAGCCAGATTGTTCCGAAGCAACTGCCGATAACCCCAAGACGCGCCCTTGGACAAAAACAGACGCCATTCTGGTACACCTTCCACTTGTCCCTGCGGATGGTACGGTGATGCCGTCACGATCGACGTGTCTTCTTTCAGCAAGGGCAGCATCTTGGAAATAAGCGCCGGATCGTAAGAACAATCGCTGTCGATGACCGCGACCGCCTCGTCTGTCGATGCCGCTATCCCGGTGGCCGTCGCCGCCATGATCCCAAGATTTTCCTTATGACGCAGGCAGGTAACGTTCGGCGAACGCCCGAACAGGTCGTGCATTACATCCCACGTGTTGTCAGTGCTTCCGTCATCGACCAGAACGATCGACAGAACCACTTGCGAACCAAGGTTCGTCTGCAATTTGGCAAGCTTCTCTGCCAAATAATGCAGCCCCTCTTCCTCGTTGAAACACGGTGCGACCACGGTCAAGGACTGGTGATCAAGGAAGGTATCCGCCCCACTTTGTGCGCGCTGATTGTCCGCCGGAGTGGGATCGGACATGCCCGTCATTGCACCGTCCCCGCAGTAGCCAATTCAACGGCTCGCGCCACCGTCTGCCTTTTTTGCAGGATGTCCAATATCCTGGCTGCGCTGTTTCCCCGGCCAAATGGGTTTTCAACTTCTCCGACCTTTGTGGCCCAACTTTTGGGGCAATCAAGCTCCAGAAGTTCTTCCTGCAGGCGTTGCGCCGATTGACCGACAAGCCGCGCGATCCCGCAGCTCACGGCTTCCGAACGTTCTGTTTCGTCGCGCAAAATCAGCAGCGGCTTCCCAAGGCTTGGTGCCTCTTCCTGAATGCCTCCTGAATCTGACAGAATAACCCACGAGGCCGCCAGCACGTGCAGGAAATCCGGATAGGCCAAAGGCTCAACCAAGTGAATCTGATCGGACCCGGATAACTCGGCGCGCGCTACATTCTTGACCTGCGGGTTGGGGTGGACCGGGAACACAAGGCTGATGTCTGGCCGTTCTTCGACATAGCGGCGCAAGACCTTAAGGCGATCGCACATAACGGACCCAAAGCTCTCTCTTCTATGCGTCGTCAACACAATAATTCGACGCCCCTTAAGGCTGGATATCAACGACGCAACAGGCTTGGAGGGACGCCTTTGCCCCATTACATGCCTGATCGAGTCCACCACCGTATTGCCAGTCAGGAAAACCCCCTGCGCTGGTACTTTCTCGGCCAGCAACGCGTTTTTATTGCTTAGGGTTGGTGCGAAATGAAAACTGGCTATGCGGGAAATCAGCCTCCTGTTCGCCTCTTCGGGGAACGGAGAATCGATACTCGCAGTCCGCAGTCCAGCCTCGACATGACCAACAGGTATCTGTCGCTGCCACGCAGCCAAAGCACTGCCAAACGCGCTTGAGGTGTCACCCTGAACAAGAACCACATCTGGCTTCTCTTCCTCCAGAACGCGATCAATCCGTCCAACAACCCGAGAAATCACGTCATTCAATGACTGCGCGTGCTTCATGACTTCAAGGTCGTAATCAACGGGGATTGCCCATTCTTTAGCCAGAGACCGCACAAGGTCAGTGTGCTGGGACGTCATCACTGTAATCAGCTCAACATCTTCACGCTCACCCGCTTCGCGAATAATCGGCAGCATCTTGATTAATTCCGGGCGCGTTCCAAAAACCAACATGACTTTCAACGCCGCACGACGTGATTGTCTGCCCGAACGCCGACCCAAAGGTGCTTTTCCAAACACCTTTTGTTCAGACCTATTTTCCGAATGAGGGTTCCCCATAACGCTTAAACAGCGCCGAAAACTGCGCCCATTCGAGCGCACAAATAACCAAATTCACACAAACCAAACACCCCACTATTCATCATTACCCCGGGCGTAAAATTCCGCCCAAGTCACAATACTTTTCGTACTGCTCTGCTATGAATAGTCGCGAGATTTTTACTCGCAAAAATTGCCTGCCCCCACATTCAAAGTCCGTTATGGGATGCAGAATTGTCAACCGATTCGTTTAAAACGGCCTGAATTCGCCCCCGAGCATCCAGTCTTTTTAACAATTTAGGGCAAGGCGAAAGGGAAACTGAACGACAAAAAAAGTGTCCACGAAAGAGAAACAATTATAGCTATTTTGGAAATATTGACGCCCAATTTATCCCGTCAACCATCACAAAGATCTGACTTTCAATCAGCCGTCAACGCGCCCGAATTAAGTGCGACTTGATATCAATTTAATTGGCGATCATTCAATCCATACGCCTTTAATTTTGACGATCGCGCACAGATTTGCGACATGTTGAAGACCGATTTGAACAATTGCGGCGGGATTTGCCGAGTGAACCATGCACGTGAATTAAAAACAGGCCAAAGCTCAATTTGCCCGGCCTGTGAAAATAGAACCGAATTTGCATTCGCCAAAAACGGACACTCAATTATGCAATGCCCGGCCTGCGGAAACCGCTCGGTTGCAGGCTTGTTTGATCAGGACCACGTTGCATCAGTTTATGACGATAGCTATTTTTTTGGTGGTGGCGCTGGGTATTCCGATTACCTGAGCGAGGCTCAGTTGTTGCGAGACCAAGGCCGACGGTACGGAGAACTCCTGTCCCGCCATTCAAAAAATGGGCGGCTTCTTGAGGTTGGTAGTGCCGCAGGCTTTCTTCAAGCCGGGATGGAGGATGCAGGCTGGGCGACGACAGGCCTGGACCCCAACCAGACGATGGTTTCGCACGCTCGGGACACGCTGGGTCTGAACGCGCTGCAGGGAAGCCTTGAAGACTGCAAAGGACTGGAACCTTTCGATGCCGTCAGTTTGATACAGGTTATCGGCCACTTTCACGACCTGCCCAAGGCCATGAAATCGGTCGCGGATTTGACGCGGCCAGGCGGTATTTGCGTGATTGAATACTGGCGTCTGGACAGTTGGATGGCACGTTTGATGGGCAAGCGTTGGCACGAGTATTCGCCCCCAAGCGTCCTGCATTGGTTTACGCGATCCGGGCTTGATACACTGATGCGGCGTCATTCTTTTTCGGTGATGGATAGCGGCAAACCAAAGAAATACATATCCGCAGGGCACGCTGCGTCGTTGTTGGAACATCTTCTTGGCAGCAAGATACCTGTTAAGCTCCTTCGAATGCTGCACCCTGACGCGAAAATCCGCTATCCGTCATATGATCTTGAATGGAGGCTGTATCGCCGCGGGTAACGTGCACGAAACCACCAAGTAGACAGCCGACTGGACGGACGGACCAAACGCATCGGCGGAAATCGCTTGCCTCAAAGCGCCAAAAATATGGCTGCCGCATTGCGCAACAAATTCACAAACGTCGAAATCGGAATTGTGGTGCCCAAGGAGAGACTCGAACTCTCACGCCCGTGAAGGCGGGGGATTTTGAATCCCCTGCGTCTACCATTCCGCCACTTGGGCCACGGACACTGAATTATCGCCCAAGAACCGGAACGTCCAGAGGCAAAAAACACCCCAACGCCAGATTGTTTTCCTCCGGTAGGTTGACGACACATCTGGCCCGTGATTTTGCTTGAACATCAAACCAACAGGATTTTAGCACCTAATGTTGCGATCGCTTTATGACTGGACCATTCGTCTGGCCGAACATCCGCACGCGCTGTGGGCGCTGGCCGTGGTTGCCTTTATCGAAAGCTCGTTTTTTCCGATTCCCCCCGACGTACTGATGATTCCAATGATCATCGCCCGACCGTCACGCGCATGGTTGATCGCGACCGTTGCCTTGGTTGCTTCGGTATTGGGCGGATTGCTGGGTTATGCCATTGGTGCGTTTTTCTATGAAAGCATTGGACAGCCCATTCTGGAATCCATGGGCAAGGCGCACGCCATGGAGGAATTCAACACGCGATTCAACGATTTCGGATTCTGGGCCGTTCTCGGCGCGGGAGTGACTCCGTTTCCCTACAAGGTCGTTACGATCATGTCCGGGTGGACCGGTATGCCCTTTGGCACCTTCGTCGCGACGTCTATTCTGGCGCGTGCTTTGCGCTTTTACGTTGTGGCAGGGCTGCTATGGGGATTCGGGGAACCCATTCGCGCCTTTATCGAAAAGCGCCTTGGCCTCATGTTCACGCTGTTTATCATCCTGCTGTTTGGCGGGTTTATTGCGGTGAAGTACCTATGACGCGTCGAAACCTTTATGTCCTGATCGCCGCCGGAGGCTCTGCTGCGCTTTTACTTGGGGCCTGGGGTTTTCAGTATTTGGGTGGACTGCCGCCCTGCAAGATGTGCATCTGGCAGCGATACCCGCATGGGGCGGTCGTTTTGATTGGTGTATTGGCGCTAGCCCTGCCCCGTAACACGTTGCTTCCGGTATTGGGCGCTCTTGCAGCGATGACAACCGCCGCCATTGGCGTTTTTCACGCAGGCGTAGAGCAGAAATGGTGGGAAGGCCCGTCAAGCTGCACTTCAGGAGACATTGGAGGCCTGTCCACACAAGAACTGATGGACCAGATCATGTCTGCCCCATTGGTACGCTGTGACGACATCCCGTGGGAGTTTCTGGGTTTATCCATGGCCGGCTGGAATGCGGCTATCTCGGCTGTGCTGGTTATGATCTGGCTCGCAGCGCGACGCGCCAGCGATTAAAACTCATCTAATTCTGCATCCCAGTACAGAAAATCAATCCAGCTATCGTGCAGGTGGTTTGGCGGGAATTTCCGACCGATATTCCGAAGCGCCTCGGCGTCCGGTTGACGTGGGGGCTTGCGCAACGCCATCCCGGCCTGACGCAACGATTTTGACCCCTTCTTCAAGTTGCAGGGGCTGCACGCTGCCACAACGTTTTGCCAACTTGTCACGCCACCTGCCGCGCGGGGGACGACGTGGTCAAACGTCAGGTCTCCGCGTGCGCCGCAGTATTGGCAACGGAACTCATCCCTCAGAAATAAATTAAAGCGCGTGAAGGCCACGCGCTTTCTGGGTTTTACATAATCTTTGAGGACAACGACCGAGGGTATTCGTATCTCGGTACTCGGGCTTCGCACGACTTCGTCATATTCTGCGACGATGTCCACCCGGTCAAGCCAGGCCGCCTTGATCGCCTCCTGCCAGGGCCACAATGACAGTGGGTAATAGGACAAGGGGCGGTAATCGGCGTTCAAAACCAATGCCGGATGATGCTTTAGCGCACCGGGTTCCCTGACAAATTCGGTTCTGAAGTCTCCATCCATATCAGAATCGCTCCTCGCTCTGCTCTGCCCGTTTTGACATCAGAGCGGGGAACACCCGCCCCGGCCTTAACTCAACTATATATCGTGTTAAAACTCTGACAAGCCCTGAGTTTCCACAATATCTCGGGCATGGGGTAAGCTGCCTAAGTAACAGGCACGTGACAGTTATCCACAGGTTGCGTTGCCTGTGTCGCTCGGGCTATGGCGTGACTTATGTCCTGGTTCATCCGCTTCAACAAACCTTTCGACGTGTTGCCGCAGTTCACCGATCGCGCCAATGCAGATTCGCCGCGCAGCACCTTGTCTGACTTCATTGATTTACCCGGCGTTTATCCCGCCGGACGATTGGATCGCGATAGCGAAGGGTTGATGCTGCTGACCGACAATGGCCGGTTGCAGGCGCAGATATCTGACCCGCAGCACAAGATGCTAAAAACCTATTGGGTTCAGGTTGAAGGTCTGCCCGATGCTTCCGCGCTGAAGGCGCTGAGGAACGGGGTCGAACTGAAGGACGGTTTGACCCGCCCTGCAAAGGCACGCCTGATGGATGAACCCGACCGGCTGTGGCCGCGCACACCTCCGATACGGGTTCGTCAGACAGTGCCTGATTGCTGGATCGAATTGACCCTGCGCGAGGGTAAGAACCGGCAGGTCCGCCGGATGACGGCCGCGGTTGGCCACCCAACCCTGCGCCTAATCCGGGCCCGCATCGGAGACTGGACACTTGACGGGCTGGAACCGGGCCAATGGGACAGCCTGCCTGCACCTGCCATCGATGTCGCGCCTCAGCGCAAACGGGACCGCCGCCCGCGCCGGTGACAAAAACCGCGTTTTGTGATAGACTTACGCCATGAAAGTCACACCAGACATACCAAGAGCACAAGGTGTTCTGGAGGCCGCACTTTACGTCGATGATCTGGATTCAGCAGAACGGTTCTATGGCGAAATATTGGGGCTGGAGAAAATTCAACGTGTCACCGACCGCCATGTTTTCTACCGCCTCGGTGCAACGGTTTTGCTGATCTTCAATGCGGATGAAACTGAAAAGGCCCCAACGAACCTGGACCTTCCTGTTCCGCCCCACGGGGCACGCGGGCCCGGGCATGTCTGCCTGTCCATGCCACGCGCGCAGATACAAGTGATGCGCAAACATCTGCTGGACTGGAACGTACCCATTGAGGCCGAGTTCGACTGGCCGAATGGCGCGCGCTCACTCTATATCCGTGACCCGGCTGGAAACTCGGTGGAATTCGCCGAACCTCACCTTTGGGGCTAGACTTAGCGAAGGGGTTGCTTTTCGCCCCCGACGATGCGGCAGATATCGCTAGACGTCACCCCTGCTTCGCCCAATGCCGCCCGAAACGCGGCCATATGCGGAGCGGCAAAGTGCGCCTCGAGTGCAGCTTGGCTTTCCCATTCCTCATACACGCGGAACCGGTTGGTGTGGCCTAGGACCTGACTGAACTCATAGGTGATGCAGCCTGCTTCCTTGACCGTTTCCGCCACCATTTCCAAAGCCGCTTTCTCAGCCTTTTCAACACCTTCCGGCGCAACTTCAACCGTTCCTGTGACAACCAGCATTCTTAGCCCTTTCTCAATTCAAACCGTTTGGAAATCCGATCCACCGGGGTACCGTCCCTAAGAGGAACACCATAAGAGACCGAGTAATCCTGAAACCCCATTTTTTCGTAATAGCTTAACCCCTGCCGGTTATCGGCCCTTATCGTCGCGTTGATCTCCCGCAGCCCGAGCGCCCCGGCATGTTTCGAAGTCTCGGCAAACAACGCCCGCCCTGCACCCTTCAACAGAGGCTCTCGGCGCGTGAATGTGGCGATGTCGGCGCATCCGTTTGGCAGAGCTTCGTTCAAACCCAACCATTGAAAGCCGGCGACTTCACCCTGTTCATCAAGCGCGACATGGCAACAAATCTTGTCCGGCCCATCCAAGTAGCTTTGCGTGAATAAGGCCTCGGAATACGGGATTTCATGTGCGGTCGTGCCGCCGATGTCTATGATTTGGTTGAGGACATGGCAGGCAACTGCCACGTCCTCTCGCATCATCGGACGGACCGCGATCACGGGGTCAGAGGCTCAGCTTGTCGCGCATAAACGCCAGCGCAACGCTGAGGCCGTCGGGTGCGATACCGTGACCAGTGCCTTTCATGACATGGGCGAAGACCTCTTTGAAATCGGCGGCCTGCAACGCCTCGGCCGCCTCGGGCAAGGATTGCGGTGGAACCACGTCATCCGCATCTCCATGTACCAGAAGGATCGGCATCCGGCTGACGGTTTCATCGGGTAGTAGGTCTGGCTCCAGCAAACGGCCCGAGAAGGCTACGATCCCGGCCACCGGGTCTTCGCGGCGGGGGGCGACATACAAACTCATCATCGTGCCTTGCGAAAACCCAAACAGAACCACCTGTTCGGGCAGAACGTCCTCGTCCACCATCAGCGCATCGAGAAACGCGTTGAAATCCTCAACCGCCATCGCCATTCCGCGCCGTGCTTCTTCCTCGGACGATCCGTCAATCCACGGGATCGGGAACCACTGGTAACCATTCGGCATTCCCGGGATTTGTTCCGGTGCATCAGGCGCCACGAAAAGCGTGTCGGGCAGGTGTTCGCCCAGTACATCCGCGATCCCCAGCAGGTCTGCGCCATTGGCCCCATAACCATGCACAAATACCACGACCGAGCGCGTGTCGCCCGAAACCGGCTCTTTTCGGAGCGCATTTAATACTCGAGTCATCTGATCCCTTCTCGTTCCTTTGCCACCCGGTAATAGGCCCACAGCACCCGCGCCGCAACCGACCGCCAAGGCGACCACGCCTCGGCCATTTGTCTCAGTTCTTTGTCGGTTGGACGCTTGGGCAGGTCATAGAGAATACGCGCGGCCTCTTGCAGGGCCAGATCACCGGGCGCGATCACATCCGCTCGGCCCAGCGAAAACATCGCGTAGATCTCGGCGGTCCAGACGCCAATGCCCGAAACCTCGGTAAGGATCGCGACAACTTCGTCGTTTGGAGCATCCCGCAACGCTTTGTAATCTATACGTGCCTCCGCCAGCGCGCGGGCATAGCGTATTTTCTGTCGGCTGAGCCCAACTGCCCGTAGGTCGTCATCCGTGGCCCACATAATCTTGCGCGGACCGGTCAGTTTTGCGTCCTTCAACCGGGTCCAGATCGCATTGGCCGAGGCCACGCTGACCTGCTGACTGACAATCGCGCTAAGCAGTTGAGCGAATCCGTCCGGTCGCCGACGCAGAGGCAACGGCCCCACCTGATTCAACGCGTAAGCCATACGCGGGCAAGCGCTGGCCAGCCACACGGCACCCTCGCTGACACAGTCATTGGTTTCTATGATACGTCCGACGGACATGTGCGCTCCGGGGGCTGAATAATCACGAGCACGTTAGGCTGCTTTGCCGTATATGCAACCCGCTTGTATGCCACGCTTTTCACGGATACGCATAGGCACATGACAATGACCGCCTCTTCCCCAAATGATAGTGTGGCCAAGCGCAACGTCGCTGTGCTGGTCGCGGTGCAAGCCGTGCTTGGCGCGCAACTGCCGATTATCTTTATCGTCGCTGGATTGGCGGGGCAGTCTCTGGCAACCAACGCTTGCCTGGCAACACTTCCGATTTCGTTGATCGTGCTGGGGTCAATGCTGGCGGCTACGCCGATCTCCGCGATCATGCAACGCTGGGGCCGGCGCGCGGGTTTTCTTTTGGGGGCAACGGCCGGTGCCCTAGGCGGGCTTGTCGGCGCGTATGGGCTGTACCTTGGGTCTTTCCCAGTGTTTCTTTTTGGAAGCCTTCTGACCGGCATCTACATGAGCGCGCACGGCTTCTATCGCTTTGCCGCTGCAGACACGGCCTCGGATGAGTTTCGCCCCAAGGCAATTTCTTACGTTATGGCAGGCGGTCTGGTTGCAGCAATCATCGGGCCTCAGATCGTCAAGCTTACCTCGACGGCATATGTCATCCCTTTTCTCGGTACTTATCTGGCTGTGATTGCTTTGAACGTTGTTGGTTCAGGTCTGTTCTTCTTTCTGGACACCCCAACCCCCAACATGGCCGAGAAAGGCACACCAAGGGGCAGAACCCGGCTTGAGATGCTAAAGACGCCGCGCATCGCCGTGGCCGTCATCTGTGCGATGGTGTCCTACGCGCTGATGAACCTTGTCATGACTTCGACCCCGCTGGCTGTCGTAGGCTGCGGATACTCGGCGAATGATGCGGCGGATGTGGTAACCGGTCACGTGTTGGCCATGTATATTCCCAGTTTCTTCACCGGCCAGTTGATCGCACGTTTCGGGGTCGAAAAGATCGTTGCGCTTGGCCTCGCCATTCTGGGCGGTGCGGGTATCGTGGCCTTGCAAGGCGTTGAACTTGAAAACTTCTTTATTGCCCTGATCTTGCTGGGTGTCGGCTGGAATTTCGGCTTTATCGGGGCAACCACGATGCTGGCCGCCTCACACGACGTAAATGAACGCGGTCGGATGCAGGGCCTGAACGACCTGTTGGTGTTCGGCGGTGTGACGTTAGCCTCTTTGTCCTCGGGCGGGTTGATGAACTGTTCGGGCGGGTCCCCGGTTGAGGGGTGGACTGCCGTCAACCTTGCCATGATCCCGCTGTTGACTTTGGCTGGGGGCGCGTTGCTGTGGCTGGTCCTGCGCCCGACTGAACCGGAAACGGCCTGACCGTTACCAGCGCCCCCGGGCGACGTTCCACATCAGTGACAGCCTACGCCGGATTTCACCTTGCGCCAGCGCACTAGCGGCGACGCGATCTGGTTGCGCAATCGCCTGCCGCAACACCCATTCTGCCTGCCAACCGGCGTACAGGGCCGGACGCGCTTCGTTTGAGACAGCAGATCGCTGAGCGCGGGCGGCGTGAAGTCGATCCAGTGCCGATTTTGCCAATTGCTGCACCCCGTCCGGTGTTCCATCCAACAGGGGAACACGCCCGCGCGCCTCAAGCTCGGGGATCGCCCGCAACCAGTTCGCGACACCCACTGCATAACCGAAATTGCGCAGAACCTGTTCGTCCGCCTCGCCCAACGCCTGCGCGGACGCGACAATCAAAGTTCCGGCGCTATGGTTGAAATAGGACTCAAAATGCGCCTGATCCTCAAACGGATCACGGTAGATATCCCAACGCCTTACGGCCACATACTCATCCAACTGAGCCGCCAAATGCGGCGACAGAATTCGGGACAAAGGCGTCACGACCTCATGCCTGCGTACCGCCTGCCCCTCGGCAATCTCCTGCAAAGCGTCACGCCACCATTGAAGGCGCATTTCGGCAATAATGGGTTCCTGCGTGACCCATGGTGCGCGGGCGACTTCGACATTCAACGCATAGATCGGAAACAGAACCGCCCGTGCTGTGACAGGGGCAGCCATTGCCGCCATAAACCGATCCGGGTCGGCGCGATGCACCAGTGCGGCACAGGCTATTACGTCATCGTCGAAGGCAACGCTCACTCGGCCACCGCCGTCTGCGGTCCGCAATCGCGAACCAGTTTCCACTGAATCGCATCCAAAAGCGCCTCGAACGAGGCATCGACTATGTTCGCGCTGACGCCCACAGTGGACCAGCGCCACCCCTGCCCGTCTTCGCTGTCGATGATGACGCGGGTGACAGCCTCGGTCCCGCCTTGCGTAATGCGCACCTTAAAGTCCACCAACCGCATATCCGCCAGCACCTGCGAATATTGCCCCAGATCCTTCGCCAGCGCTTTGGCCAGCGCGTTCACCGGGCCGCGATCGCTGCCATCCTCGTCCAAAGACTCGCTAACCGACAGCTTCTTTTCGCCGTCGACCTTCACCACGACCACGGCCTCGGACAGGCTGACCATCTTGTTGTACTTGTTCTTGCGCCGCTCGACCGTGACCTTGTATCGCTTGACCTCAAAGAACGCTGCCAATTGCCCCAGTTCGACCCGCGCCAGCAATTCGAAGCTCGCCTGAGCAGTGTCGTAGGAATAGCCCTCAGCCTCGCGCTGCTTGATCCGATCAAGGATACGCCCCAATGCCGGGTCGCCTTTATCCACTGACAACCCCGCCTCGGTCAGGCGTTTTCGCAGGTTCGATTGCCCCGCCTGATTGGACATCGGAATGATCCGCGCATTACCAACCGCGCCCGGGTCCACATGCTCATAGGTCGATGGGTCCTTGAGGATCGCGCTGGCATGCAACCCTGCCTTATGCGCAAAGGCCGAGGCCCCCACATAGGCCGACTGCTTGCTGGGCACCCGGTTCAGAATATCATCCAGCATCCGGCTGATCCGCGTCAGACCGGCCAGCGCCTGTGCACTGACGCCTATTTCAAACTGCGAGGCATAGGGTTCTTTCAGCAACAAGGTCGGGATCAAGGCGGTCAGGTTCGCATTGCCGCACCGCTCTCCCAGCCCGTTCAGCGTGCCTTGAATCTGGCGCGCGCCAGCATCCACGGCAGCAAGCGAACAGGCAACCGCGTTTTCCGTGTCGTTATGCGTATGGATGCCCAAACGATCGCCCGGCAGCCCTGCGGCGATCACCTCGGCCACAATGCGTGAAACCTCGGCAGGCAGCGCGCCGCCGTTCGTGTCACAAAGCACGACCCAACGGGCGCCTGCCTCCAACGCGGCCCGGCAGACATGAACCGCATAGCCGGGATTGTCCTTATAGCCATCAAAGAAATGCTCGGCATCGAACAACGCCTCGCGCCCCTGCGCCACGATATGCGCGACCGAGGCTCTGACATTCTCGACATTCTCCTCCAGCGTGGTCCCCAGCGCGTGGGTCACGTGGTAATCATGCGATTTGCCCACCAGACAGACGGCTTGCGTCCCCGCATTCATCACGGCGGCCAGCACATCGTCATTTTCAGCCGACCGGCCCGACCGCTTGGTCATCCCGAACGCCGTCAACCGGGCCGAGGTCTGTGGCGCAACCTCGAAAAACGCGCTGTCGGTGGGGTTCGCACCCGGCCAACCGCCCTCAATGTAATCGACGCCCAACTCGTCCAGAGCCTTGGCGATCTGCACCTTTTCAGAGGTCGAGAACTGTACCCCCTGCGTCTGCTGCCCGTCGCGCAGGGTGGTGTCGTATAGATAAAGCCGTTCCTTCGACATCACACACCCTCCAGCTTGGCCGCATCAAACCCGGCCCCCGGCACCAACTCCACGCCGTCCTTGCTCATCCGCACTTCCAGCCCTGCCGCGACAAAGGCCGCCTTCAGGCGGTCCACTTCCGAGAAATCCTTGCTTTGCATCGCAATGACCCGGGCATCTGCAAGCCGGTTTTCGTGTGCAGACAGGTCTACCGAACCAATATCCGCCCACTCGCCCATTTGTTCGGAAAGAAGCCCGAGAAGCTGAGCCGAAGCAACAAAACTTCTTTTGGCTTCTTCAGGGCTTCCATATTCTTCTAAATTCAAAACGGCTTTTGTTTCCAAAGCATAAACACGGGCGAAAAGCGCGTGTAGCTCGGCCAATGCCCCCGCCGTGTTCAGGTCATCACTCAGCGCCGCGATTACCGAGGGGGCCGCGCTGGGGGCGGGCTCGATGCCCGCTGTAAGTGCCCGCCACTTGCGCAGCGTCGCCTCTGCCTCGCGCGCCTTTTTCTCGGTCCAGTCCATCGGCTTGCGGTAATGCGTTTGTAAGAACACAAACCGGATCACTTCACCCGGCACACCCTGATCCAAAAGATCGTGGACGGTAAAGAAATTGCCCAGCGATTTGGACATCTTCTTACCCTCGACCTGCAACATCTCATTATGTAGCCAGACCCGAGCGAACTCGCCCTCGGGGTGCGCGCAGCAGCTTTGTGCGATCTCGTTCTCATGATGCGGGAACATCAAGTCATTGCCACCGCCATGAATGTCGAAACTTTCACCCAACAGTTCATAGCTCATAGCCGAGCACTCAATGTGCCACCCCGGACGACCCCGGCCCCACGGGCTGTCCCAACCCGGCAGTTCATCGCTTGACGGTTTCCACAGCACGAAATCCATCGGGTTCTTCTTGTAGGGCGCAACCTCGACCCGCGCCCCCGCGATCATGTCATCGACCGAGCGGCCCGACAGTGCGCCGTAACGCTTTTTCCAGCTATACACAGCGAACAGAACATGCCCCTCGGCAACATAAGCGTGGCCTTTGTCAATCAACCCTTCGATCATCGCGATCATCTGCGGGATATACTCGGTCGCGCGCGGCATCTCGTTCGGTTCAAGCGCGCCCAAAGCGCCCATATCGTGCAGATACCAGCCAATCGTTTCGTCCGAACGTTCTTGTACCAATTGCTCCAACGTGCCTGGCGAACCTGCTTTTTGCCGCGCCAAGGCCGTGGCGTTGATCTTGTCATCCACGTCAGTGAAATTGCGCACATAGGTCACGTGATCCGCGCCATAGACATGGCGCAGCAACCGATACAGCACATCAAACACCACCACTGGCCGCGCATTGCCCAGATGGGCACGGTCATAGACCGTGGGACCACAGACATACATCCGCACATTGTCGGCGCTGATCGGCACGAAATCCTCTTTCGTCCGCGTCCGTGTGTTGTGCAGTTTGATCGTCTTCATCGGTCGGCTCCTCAGAACAGCATGGGCTGTGTCGCGTTGGCGCGGGCATAGCAACTTGTCTCAGGGATGAAAACGAAAGAAACCTGCCCGCTTGAATAATCAGCAGGAAATGCAGCAAATAATGATGCAGGTCATCCGGTTCATGACACCCTGATTATCACGCAGCATCCCTCTCGCCAAGTCCCCACGATCCGGCGGGTATTCGATTGACAATTGAAACGCCCTCTGGCCCTTTCAGCCCAAAAGACCACCACAGGAGCGTGCCATGAAACTGTCGCAGCGTATCACTCATCTAACCCCTGGCGGCAACGACGGCTGGGATGTGTTCTATCGCGCGCGCCGGATGATCAGTGAGGGCCACGCCATTACTGAGCTGACTATTGGCGAACATGACATTCGCACCGACCCTTCAATCCTGCAGGCAATGGACCTGTCTGCCCGGCAAGGTCACACCGGATACGCGATGGTCCCTGGCACAGATTTGTTGCGTGATACGGTCGCGGCCCGCGTTCAGGCCCGCACAGGCGTACCCACTTCGCGCCGCAACGTCCTGATCACGCCAGGGGGCCAAGCCGCACTGTTTGCCGCCCATGTTGCGGTCTGCAATCCGGGTGACGTCGGGTTGTTTCTCGATCCATACTACGCCACGTATCCCGGTACGATCCGTGGTGCGGGCGCAATTGCCCGCCCGGTGCAAACCACCGCAGAAGATGCCTTTCAACCCTGCGCCGAGCGGATCGACGAAGCAGCCGAAGGTGCGGTCTCATTGCTGATCAATACGCCCAATAACCCGACCGGCGTGACATATTCCCGGCAGACACTTGAGGAAATCGCCAAGGTTTGCCGCAGGCGTGACCTGTGGCTGATCTCGGATGAGGTCTACGACACTCAGGTTTGGGAGGGCGACCATATCTCTCCGCGAAGCTTGCCTGACATGGTCGAACGGACGTTGATTGTGGGGTCGATGTCAAAATCTCATGCGATGACAGGCTCCCGTTGTGGCTGGATTGTTGGTCCCGAGGACGTCATCTCACATCTGATCAATCTTGCAACCCATACGACCTATGGCGTTCCCGGTTTCATACAGGATGCAGCCAGTTTCGCGTTGACGTCTGGCGTGGCAATGGAAGAGGAAATCGCCGCGCCATTTCGCAGGCGACGCGCCAAAGCGGTTGAAATTCTTGCGGCACAAAACACGGTCGGTCTGGTTCCGGCGCAAGGTGCCATGTACCTGATGCTGGACATCCGCGCCACCGGTCAAAGCGGCGAAGGTTTTGCCAATGCCTTGCTGGATACGCACGCGATCGCGGTCATGCCGGGTGAAAGTTTCGGTGACGCTGCTGCGGGGCACATTCGCGTGGCTATGACAATTGACGATGACCGCTTTGCTTCGGCGCTTCAGACAATTTGTAACTTTGCAAGTGAACTGGCCGACCGCCGCGCAGCCGAGTAGCGGTGTTCAGAACCGAAACGTCGTCCGCAGGTTGAACACGTTGGAATCAAGGCCGCCTTCGGAGCGGGTGACATCGTCGAAATTCTGGCGCAGCGCCTCGCCACTGATGACAAAGTTCTCACCGATCGGATAAGCGACGCCAATGCCGTAGACGGCGGCGGTGTCATTATCGACCGTCGAATCCACGCGCGCGGCTCCAACCACGACATACCCCAGCGCGGATCCAAAATCGTATCCACCCCGCAATTTCAGACGTGTCATGCTGTCCAGGCTACCCTCACCCTGCCCTAGATTCAGAGACAAGCGGTTATATTCCAGCTCACCCCCAAGCACGAAGTTCCCGAAATCATGATCGTACCCGAAATGAGGACCAAAAGTCAGGTCGCTGCCGCTTGAACCGTTGGGCCCATCTGCGTCGGCATACCCAAAGCTGAAACCGGCATAAGCCCCGCTCCAATCCTCGGCAACTGCCGGGGCAGCGCACGTTATGATCAGAGTGGCGATAAGGGCCGAACGAGGTATCACAACTTTCACCAAAAACCTTCCAATAAGGAATTCGAGAATTTAGTTCACTTTCGCATAAAACTGGGTCGCAATCGTTAACAATCAATTGAGATCACGAACCGCTCTTAAATAAGTGACAGAAGTATAACAGATTTCCCGCGTTTCGGTAGAAATTATTGAACTCTTTCGCATCTTTGATCCGCACCCAAGCATCCATTTCGTTTTTGAACCCCAAAGTCGCAAACAGGACAGAATGTCGCGACCTGTATTGAAAGACTGATAGCATAAGGTGAGGACCTGCATGCAAAGCGACGTTTGGAAGATCCGTCTGATCAGCCGCACAATAGGCGCGGATCGAGGACGCGCGGCCCGAGGGCGCCCGACGGGGGTGTAACCACATTCACCCCCCTCACGTGCCACCTAGCGGAATCTCAACATGAACGATCAATCCCGTAATAATTCGCGCAGCGGCGGACGCGCCGCGCGCCGTGCCGCCCGTGCCTCTGCCCTTCCGGATCATTTGCGTCCCATACGCCCGGGGCTTGAGGGCGGAACCTACAAGCCGTTGACCCAAACTCAGGTTGAACAAATCCACGACGCAGCGCTGACCGCGCTTGAAACGATTGGTTTGGCAGACGCCCCGCAAAGCGGGATCGACTATCTGGTCGGTGCCGGGTGCACATTGGGCGATGATGGCCGCATACGGTTTCCCCGGGCGTTGGTTGAAGACACGATCGCCAATGCCAACCGATCAGTTACTCTGTGCAGTCGTGACGGGAATACCGATCTGGAACTCTCGGGCACTCGCGTTCACTACGGCACGGCCGGGGCTGCTGTCAGCATGGTGGACGTGCACGGGCGCGAATATCGCGACTCGACCGTGCAGGACCTGCACGACGCAGCCCGGATTTGTCAGCAACTTGATAATATCCATTTCGTTCAACGCCCTATGGTGTGTCGTGACATTTTCGACAATCAGGAAATGGACCTGAACACAATCTACGCAAGCTGTTCGGGAACTTTCAAACATATCGGCACGTCTTTCACTGAACCAAGCCATGTCGCCCCGGCGATGGAAATGCTCCACATGATTGCGGGTGGTGAGGACAAGTGGCGCGAACGTCCGTTCGTCTCAAACTCGAATTGCTTTGTCGTGCCGCCGATGAAGTTCGCCACCGAAAGCTGCGAAGTAATGGAAGAATGCATCAAGGCAGGCATGCCCGTTCTTCTTCTTTCCGCAGGGATGGCCGGAGCGACCGCACCTTCAACCATCGCCGGTGCCATCACGCAAGCCACGGCGGAATGTCTTGCAGGATTGGTTTACGTAAATGCCGTAAGTCCTGGGGCACCAGCCGTTTTTGGCACTTGGCCATTTGGTTTGGACCTGCGCACCGGGGCAATGTCCATCGGCTCGGGTGAACAGGCCCTTTTGACCGCAGGCTGCGCCCAGATGCACCAGTTCTACGACCTGCCCGGTGGGGCTGCAGCGGGGGCGTCGGATTCGAAATTGCCCGACATGCAAGCAGGATGGGAGCAAATGTGCTCGAATGTCATGGCGGGGCTGTCTGGGGTTAATATGGTTTACGAAGCAGCCGGAATGCACGCTTCGCTGCTAGGATTTTGCTTTGAAAGCCTGATCTTGGGGGACGATCTTATCGGACAGGCCCAGCGTTGCATTCGCGGAATTGAAGTGAACGAAGAAACGCTGGCCTTGGATCAGATCGCCGAGGTTTGCATGGGCGGACCCGGGCACTATCTGGGTACCGACGCAACACTCAGCCGTATGCAGGCGGACTATGTCTATCCTACCTTCGGTGACCGGACATCACCAAAAGAATGGGCCGAACTAGGCAAGCCGGACCTGATCGAAAAGGCGACCGCGCGGAAAGAGGAAATCCTGTCCAGCCCGTCACCTGCACAGTTTGATCCGCTGCTGGATGCCCAGATCCGCGCCCGGTTCAACATTCACCTTCCGACGTAATCCAAGAAAAAAAGGGGGCCGAAGCCCCCTTTAAGTTTCGCCATCCAGGCTCATATCGTTGACCGCCCGGTGTTTTTTTGCCTGCGGCCTGGACTGCGCATGGGACGAGCGCACCCGTCCCGTGAAAGAGTGGGAAAGAGCAATATTCCGCCCCACCCTGTTCCCGGTCGACACGGGCATGTCGACCGAGTGGAGCAAGGCAGCTTGGGTAAGTCTCAGTGCCTTGCTCCGTATTCGTCGGGACCGGATATCCGGGGGGAAGATCGCGGTCCCTACACCCCGTTGCCGGGGCGCTTGCCTTAGCTACACCCGCTTGTTGCCCCGCAGGTGTTGCATTTCATGCAGGTGCCGTTACGCACCAGCGTGTAATTTCCGCACTCGCCACAAGGATCGCCCTCATAGCCTTGCATCTTGGCTTTGGTCCGGGCGTCCATTCCGGTTGCGACGGCGGTTTCCGCGACAGGGGCCTCAAACGCCGCAGCAGCTTCGACCATACCGGACAAATCCGCCTGGGGATTGAACACCGCCAGATCCTGCGGCAATCGCTTGCGCAGATACCCGGTCGAACTGATTTGTTTCAGCACTTCCAGCGACTTGGATGCCGCAGTATCAGTGACTTCGGAGACATTCGAGACACCTTCTTCCTCACCGCGGCCCAGATCATCGAAAGTGGCACCTTCGGGCTTTACGTGGGCCAGATCGGTGCGGTCCAGATAGCTGACGGCCAGTTCGCGGAAGATGTAATCTAAGATCGACGTCGCGTTCTTGATCGAGTCGTTGCCCTGCACCATCCCCGCCGGTTCGAACTTGGTAAAGGTGAAGGCATCCACAAACTCTTCCAGCGGCACACCGTATTGCAGGCCAACCGAGACCGCGATGGCAAAGTTGTTCATCATCGCCCGGAAACCAGCACCTTCCTTGTGCATGTCGATGAAGATTTCACCCAACTGTCCGTCTTCGAACTCACCGGTGCGCAGGTAAACCTTGTGCCCACCTACGATCGCCTTCTGGGTATACCCTTTGCGGCGATGCGGCAGCTTTTCGCGATGGCTGCGGATGACTTCCTTGACGACCACTTTCTCGATGACCTTTTCGGCCAACACGGTGGCTTTTTCCTGCGGCGAGCCGCTTTCCAGAACTTCGGCCGCCTCGTCGTCATCCTCGACCAGCGCAGCCGCCAGCGGTTGCGACAGTTTCGAGCCGTCGCGATAGAGCGCGTTGGCCTTCACACCCAGCGACCACGACAGTTCATACGCCTTCTGGCAATCTTCGATGGTCGCGTCATTCGGCATGTTGATCGTTTTTGAGATCGCGCCCGAGATAAAGCTTTGGGCCGCGGCCATCATGGTGATGTGGCTATCAACCCCAAGGAAACGCTTGCCTTTCTTGCCGCATGGGTTGGCACAATCGAAGATCGCATAATGCTCTTCTTTAAGGTGCGGAGCACCTTCCAGCGTCATGGTCCCGCAGACATGGTCGTTGGCTGCGTCGATATCGGCCTTGGTGAACCCAAGGTGACGCAGCAGGTCAAAGGTTGGGTCATTCAGCTTAGTCGCTGGGATTCCCAGAACACCCGTGCAGAAATCTTCGCCCAGCGTCCACTGGTTGAAGACGAACCGGATGTCAAAGGCGCTTTCCAGCGCAGCGTCCACTTTCGCCAACTCGTTTGGACCAAAGCCGTGACCAGTCAGCGACGTATGGTTGATCCCCGGCGCGTTGCCGATGGTGCCATGGCCTACCGCATAACCCACGATCTCTTCGATCTGCGCCGAGGAATAGCCCAGCTTTTCCAGCGCCGACGGCACCGAGCGGTTGATGATCTTGAAGTAACCGCCACCGGCCAGCTTTTTGAATTTTACCAGCGCAAAGTCCGGCTCAATCCCCGTAGTGTCGCAATCCATCACCAGCCCGATGGTACCGGTCGGCGCGATCACGGTGGCCTGCGCGTTGCGATAGCCGTTCTTTTCGCCCAGGCTCAGGGCATCATCCCAAGCGGACATTGCCAGATCGACCAAACGCTTATCGGGGCAGTTGCCGTGATCCAGAGGCACCGGCTTCACGGCCAGCTTTTCATAGCCCGTCGTGACACCCTGCGACGCGCGGCGGTGGTTACGAATAACACGCAGCATGTGGTCCGCGTTCCGCTCGTACCCCTTGAACGGCCCCAGTTCACCCGCAATCTCGGCCGAGGTCGCATAGGCCACGCCGGTCATGATCGCGGTCAGTGCACCACAGATCGCCCGACCCTCATCCGAGTCATAGCTGTAGCCCATGTTCATCAGCAGACCGCCGATATTGGCATAGCCCAGACCCAAGGTACGGAAGTCATAAGAAAGCTGCGCGATTTCCTTCGACGGGAACTGCGCCATCGTCACCGAGATTTCCAGCGTCAGGGTCCACAGGCGCGCCGCATGCATGTAGTCGGCCGCCTGGAACTCACCATCCTTGAGGAAGGTCAGCAGGTTCATCGACGCCAGGTTACAGGCCGTATCATCCAGGAACATATACTCGGAACACGGGTTCGAGCCGCGAATCTCACCATCCTCGGGGCATGTGTGCCACTCATTGACGGTGTCATGGAACTGAATACCCGGATCGGCACAGGCCCATGCAGCGTGGCCGACCTTTTCCCACAGATCGCGCGCCTTGACGGTCTTGGCGACTTGGCCATCGGTCCGATTGATCAGCTCCCAATCGGCGTCTTTCTCGACCGCAGTCAGGAACGCGTTGGTCACGCGGATCGAGTTGTTCGAGTTCTGACCCGAAACCGAGCTGTAGGCTTCGGAATCCCAATCCGTATCATAGGTGGGGAATTCGATGCTGTCGTGGCCCTGCCGCGCATAATCCAGCACGCGCTTGATGTAAGTCTCGGGGATCGCGACCTTTTTTGCCTCGCGAACCGCTTTCTTCAGGCTGTCATTCTTGTTGGGATCATATGCATCTTCCTGCGCGCCGTCCCATGAGCGGATGGCCTCGAAAATGCCGTTCAGCATCTTCTCGTGCATCTTCGATCCGGCAACGATCGAGGCCACCTTCTGCTCTTCGATCACCTTCCATTCGATGAATTGCTCGATGTCCGGGTGATCTGCATCGACGATTACCATCTTTGCTGCTCGACGGGTTGTCCCGCCTGATTTGATCGCGCCAGCGGCGCGGTCGCCGATCTTGAGAAAGCCCATAAGGCCCGAGGACTTGCCGCCACCCGACAGCGCTTCGCCCTCTGCACGCAGATGGCTGAAGTTGGTCCCGGTGCCCGAGCCATACTTGAACAGGCGCGCCTCACGCACCCACAAATCCATGATGCCGCCTTCGTTCACCAGATCATCATCGACGGACTGGATGAAACACGCGTGCGGCTGCGGATGCTCGTAAGCAGATTTCGATTTTGTCAGCTTGCCGGTTTTATAGTCGACATAGTGGTGACCCTGCGCAGGACCGTCGATTCCATAAGCCCAGTGCAGACCGGTGTTGAACCATTGCGGACTGTTCGGCGCGGCGCGCTGAGTGGCCAGCATATAGCGCATCTCGTCAAAGTAAGCGCGCGCGTCTTCCTCGGTCGAGAAATAGCCGCCCTTCCAGCCCCAATACGCCCATGCACCTGCCAAGCGGTCAAAGACCTGCTTGGACGACGTCTCACCGTCGAATTCAGCGCCATCGGCAGGCACCGAGCGCCACAGGAATTCGGGAACGTCTTTCTCTTTAACCTTTTTCAGCTTGGACGGAACACCGGCTTTGCGAAAGTACTTCTGCGCAATGACATCGCTTGCGACCTGGCTCCAGCTGGCAGGAACTTCAATGTTATCCAGGCGAAATACTATCGTCCCGTCTGGGTTCCGAATCTCGGACGTTGCAGACACAAAGTCCAGGTCCGCATATGCATCCTGCCCCGATGTAGTGAATTTTCTGTCAATCTTCATGTCCGCCGCCCTAGATTCAATCAACTTATTCTTTGGTTTCAGGTCCGAAACTGTAGACCATCGACCGCGCCAGAAATTTGGGCGCAAAAGACCGTTCGCTGCCTATGACAGCGCAACCCGTCCAAACGGTTGCACGTTAGTATAGCTGTGCTTTCCGACCCTCGCCCTGTACCATCTCTGGATTTACTACCAGATTTAGTGGCACCACCTTCGGCCCATACAAGTTGACGCATTCAGCCATAGATCGTCAACGTCATTTTTCGGTCATTTTTGGAATCTTTACTGTTGACCGGTTCGCACTCGAACACTGTCGAACTTTCGTGGCCGATTCCTCCACAGCTTCATCCACCACTCTTGGCCGATGAACTCATGTTCGGGAGAACCAATTAACTGTGTTGCCTCGTATGGTTATCGGCATTTGATAAACCCGCGCTATGATTGCCGTGTCAAAAAAGAATCGGTGCAAGGACGGTCATGAAGAAAAATTCGGTCGAAAATTTTTGCAGGCCAAAAATTGGGCAAGCAGTCTGATGAGATGGCTTGGATTGGTTCCTCTGATTGGCCTGATCGTGGCCTGTGCACCACAAGATGTGCCCCTTCCATCGCGCAGCGCGCAATTCGAAAACTATCCAGAGCGCTTGTTTAAAACCTTTGAAATTGGATGCGACGGACCCGGCGAACAGTTTCAAAGGCTTGGGAATCGGGTTTTTGAATGCTCCGAGTTGCTGCCCCCGGATACGACGGCCTACCTGATTCTCAACTACGACGGTTACCCGCAGGATCTTCCCACCAGTGTCATGCGGCTGACATCGACCAAGAACTCAACCGGGTACCGAGTGGATGCTGATTTGTATTTTGACGTACCGCGACGAACAGGACCTGCCGTTCAGGTCCCTGTGGAAAGCGAAACGCTGGATAAGGCGCTGACAGCGCTTTATCAGGCTATGGGTGGATCACCAGCGATTTAAGAAGAAGTGGTCGGGGCGGCAGGATTCGAACCTACGACCCCCTGTACCCAAAACAGGTGCGCTACCAGACTGCGCCACGCCCCGGACCGTGCGCCTTCCTAACGATGCCTTTCTGATTTGAAAAGCCCTAACAGGGCCAAATTGCGGGACCTTGTGCAAAAATTTCGTGCTGCACCTCGGTTCCCGGCGTAATCGAATACCGCGCAGACAGCCCGGCATTGATTTCCAGCACCGCAAACACGGAATCACCGCCTTCAATCGGCGTCAAATCGCCAGGAACAGCGCCCTGATGAATGTGTGTGATTACACCTGCCCGGTCGATGAAAATGATATCGAGGGGAATCAGTGTGTTCTTCATCCAGAACACAACAGGTTGTGGAGGATCGAAAACAAAAAGCATGCCCGACCGTGTCGGCAGCGATTCTCGGAACATCAACCCGCGGGATCGCTCTTGCGGCGTGATGGCGAGTTCGACATCAAAACCCGCCTGCATCTTGTCATTCTTCAGGTTAACGCGATCTGCACGGCACGCGGCCAGCGCATCTTCGGTCCATAGCAGAGAGATAAAAGCAAGAACCGTGAGAAACCTGAGCATTGTCCGACTTATTCGTCCAAAGCCGCTTCCCAGGCCAGCACCTGAGCCGCCATACGCCCGCGCTTGCCGTCGATAACGCGCATCGCCAACGCCTCTCCGGGCTGAAGATCAGCCAATCCGGATCGACGTAGAACCTCGATGTGAAGGAATACATCTTCGTCGCGCCCAAAGACATTCGCAAAGCCAAAGCCTTTGCCCTTATCGAACCACTTCACGCGCGCAGCTTCCAACGGAGCTTGCGCGATCACCACTGGATCGAGCTCGGCAAAATCGGCAAGCATCATCGAGTCGGTACGCACCGGCGGGTCGACGCTGACCACTTCAACCGCCTGAACACCACGATCGGTTCGATGCGTCATAATCTCGATTCCCGCGCCGTCAGCTACCGAGCTTTGGCCGAAATTGCGCAAAACATTTACATGCAACAGAATATCAGGACCGCCCTCATCAGACACAACGAATCCGTACCCCTTGGCGGGATCGAACCATTTTACGTGTCCACGGACGCGGTACATGCTGTTCAGGTCTTCTGGCACAGTGTTTCCATCGCGAGTTTTAGCACTTCGTTAAGAGTTCGATGTGTATGGGAATGGCCCGCAATTTCAAGCCGAAAAAATCCTTTATTCTCTGAGTCTTGCATTTCACGATACGCGAACGTCATGGATTCAGCCTTTGAATTTGCCAGGGCGAGCCCGAATGATCGCGTTGCCATCGAAACCGATCGTGCAGTCGAAACGCTCCGTCCGCCCAAAACTCGATCTCGACCGGCTCCAGCCTGTAACCACCCCAGAACGGAGGGCGCGGCGGATTCGGCCCCAGTTTCGCCGTTACTTTGGCAACCTCAGCCATCAAAGCCGCGCGACTACTCAGAGGCTGCGACTGCTTCGATGCCCAGGCCCCCAAACGGCTTTTTAAAGAACGGGACGCATAGTATTCGTCTGCCTGCGGCCCACTCTCGCGTGTTATTGTACCACGAACTCGGATTTGACGCCGCAAAGATTTCCAATGCATCACAAATGCGGCTTTGCCAGCACTGTCGAGCTCAGCAGCTTTGGCGCTTTCATAGTTTGTATAGAAAACAAAAGCGTTCTGTTCGATCTCTTTCAACAGAACCATGCGCACGTTCGGCAAATCAGAATCATCCACGGTTGCCAAGGCAATCGCGTTCGGATCGTTCGGTTCACTATCCCTGGCCTCGTCCAACCACCGCGCCGCGATAACAAACGGATCGGTGCCGGCGAAAATGCCGTCTCGTTCGTTCATTTCCATCCCCTGGAAACTCTTGCCTTCCACCCTAGGGCGAGAACCCGCCTCGGGCAAGAGCGCGCGGCCTTGATGCCGCGCATCCAATGGCATAAACCATCTCAACATGACGCGAAGACAGGCGGAGAACCGAACATGTCAAATCAGTTGATGGCCGGAAAGCGCGGCCTCATCATGGGACTGGCCAATGATAAATCAATCGCTTGGGGAATTGCCCGTGCATTGTCAGAAGCCGGAGCAGAGCTGGCTTTTTCCTACCAAGGGGACGCGCTTAAGAAACGCGTCGACCCTTTGGCGGCGCAACTCGGCAGCGAAATCGTGCTGCCCTGTGACGTCAGCGATGAAGAGTCAATCGACGGGCTTTTCTCGGCGCTGTCGGAAAAGTGGGGCAAGCTGGACTTTGTCGTTCACGCCATTGGGTTCTCGGACAAGAACGAACTGCGCGGTCGTTATGTCGATACATCGCGCGCAAACTTCAAACTGACGATGGATGTTTCGGTCTACTCCTTCACTGCCGTCATGCAGCGCGCCGAAAAGATGATGTCTGAAGGCGGCAGCGCCGTCACCCTCACATATTATGGTGCCGAACAGGTTATGCCGCATTACAACGTCATGGGCGTTGCAAAGGCTGCGCTGGAAGCTTCTGTAAAGTACCTGGCCGAAGATCTTGGCAAGGACGGCATCCGGGTCAACGCGATCTCGGCCGGCCCCATCAAGACACTGGCCGCCAGCGGCATTGGCGATTTCCGCTATATCATGAAGTGGAACGAGTATAACTCGCCCCTGCGCCGCAACGTGACAATCGACGATGTGGGCAAGTCAGCCCTGTACCTGTTGTCAGATCTCAGCAGCGGTGTGACCGGCGAAAACCTGCACGTTGATTCGGGATATCATATCGTCGGCATGAAGGCTGTCGACGCGCCAGACGTTGAGAAGGGTTAACAGCATGAGCGCCAAGGACCGTCTGCCCCACGAAAAAGGTTTTCACATCAGCTGGGATCAGATCCATCGCGATTCCCGTGCTTTGGCGTGGCGTCTAGATGGGCAAGGCCCCGACGACGGCGCATGGCGCGCTGTGGTTGCCATCACGCGTGGTGGCATGGCCCCTGCGATGATTGTCAGCCGTGAACTCGACATTCGAACCGTCGATACCATCAGCGTGCGGTCCTATCACCATCAGGAACAAGGCGAGGCCGAAGTGCTCAAGGCTCCGGACGCGGATTTGATGGGCGACGGAACCGGCGTTCTGATCATCGACGATCTTGTCGACAGCGGAAAAACGCTGGAGCTGGTACGCGCGATGTATCCCAACGCCCATTTTGCGACCGTCTATGCCAAACCCAAGGGTCGGCCAATGGTGGACACCTTCATCACCGAAGTCAGCCAGGACACCTGGATTTTCTTCCCGTGGGACATGGCCCTGCAATATGTCGAACCCTATCGAGGAACCGACTGACGCCAACAGCAATAACACTCAGTTTTCCAACGGTCAGAGAATACAAATGCCCCGGACACGCACTGCCTCAACCTTCGCGCCACCGGTGATGGAGGCGAGGCGTTGGCTAGACGGCGTGGAATTCCCGGAAGATCGCCCGCTTATCAACGTCAGTCAGGCAGCCCCGGTTGATCCACCGCCACTGGCTCTGCGACAGGCAATGGCAGAGTTCGCGATTTCCGAAGATGCGGCCCACCTTTATGGGCCGGTGCTGGGCAATACGAACCTGCGAGATGAACTGGCAGGCCAGATCAGCGCACATTACGATGCAAAGGTTCACCCGGATCAGGTCGCAATAACCTCGGGGTGCAATCAGGCATTCTCAGCGGTGATATCAGCGATCACGGATCAAGACGATGAGGTTATCCTTCCAACCCCTTGGTACTTCAACCACAAAATGTGGCTGGATATGGCTGGCGTGCGTGCGGTTGACCTACCGACCGGCGACGACCTTCTGCCCGATCCTGATGCGGCCCGAGCGCTGCTGACCGATAAAACCCGGGCAATTGCGTTGGTTACTCCCAACAATCCAGGCGGCGTTGAATACCCTGCCGATCTGGTGTTGGCCTTCTACCAGCTATGTCGTGACGCTGGTATCCGGTTGATCGTGGACGAAACCTATCGTGACTTTGACAGCCGCAGCGGGCCGCCGCACGATTTGTTTCAGCAGCCGGGGTGGGAAAAAACTCTGGTGCATCTCTATTCGTTTTCGAAAGCCTACCGGCTGACTGGCCACCGTGTTGGTGCAATCGCCACCGATGTCGCGCTTTTGGCTGAGATTGAAAAGTTTCTGGACACCGTTGCGATCTGCCCCGGTCAGATCGGCCAGTTCGCAGCACTTTGGGGAATGAAGAACCTTCCAGAATGGCTTGCGGGTGAAAGACAAGAAATTCTGGACCGGCGCGCTGCCATTCAGGAACTGCTGCCTGTGTTAACGGACAAGGGATGGCGTCTGCTTGGGCTTGGGGCCTATTTCGCGTATTTTGAGCATCCGTTCGATATTCCGTCTGACGAGTTGGCCCGTCGTCTGGTGCCAGAGGCCGGTGTGCTTTTACTGCCAGGCACCATGTTCACGCCCACGGGCGACCCAGCAGGAAAACGCCAGGTACGCATCGCATTCGCCAATCTGGATCGCACCGGGCTGGGACAATTGTTCGATCGGCTACGTACCCTTTCCTTCTGAGCTTGCCCCCCGGCGGTGCGCGTCGTATTCAGGGCCGCAACCGACGGGGCAGTAACCTGCCACAAAGCACAAAGAGGGCAAAATGGCCGCAGGCATGAAAAACCTTTCGAAGACCTTTGTCTGGATATTGATGGGCCTTCTGATGCTGGGTCTTGCAGGGTTCGGAGCAACCAGCCTGACCGGAACAGTTCGGACAGTGGCGCAGGTGGGCGACGAGGATATCTCGGTCAACGAATATGTGCGTGAGCTTCAGCGAGAAATCCGTGCCGTCGAAAATCAGACCGGTCAACCGCTGCAAATGTCCCAAGCGATTGAGATCGGATTGGATCAGCTTGCCCTATCTCGCCTGACCGCGTTGGCCGCGATTGATAACGAAGTTGGCTTGCTTGGCATTTCGATCGGCGACGAGAACCTGCAAAAGGAAATTCTGGCGATCCCCGCCTTTCAGGGTGTCAACGGCACATTCGACCGCGAGGCCTATCAGTTCCAGCTAGAACAGGTCGGCATGACCGACACAGAGTTCGAGACCGACCTTCGCAAGGAATCGGCCCGTACCATCGTACAGGGCGCAATCATGGGTGGTATTGAGATGCCGCAGGCCCTGACCGATGTCCTGACGGATTTCATCGGCGCACGGCGCAGCTTTACCGTTGCTACGCTGACACCTGATGCCCTGACCACGCCGGTTGCCGACCCGACGGACGCGCAGGTGCAGGCGTACTATGATGAAAATTCCGACCAATTCACCCTGCCCCGCACCAAGCAGCTAACCTATGCAATCCTGTCACCTGACATGCTGTTGGACAGTGTCGAGGTTGACGAGGATTCGGTTCGCCGCCTGTATGACCAGCGCTCGGCTAAGTTTTTGCAACCCGAACGCCGCTTGGTCGAACGCCTTCCCTTCCCGTCCGAGGAAGAAGCAAAAGACGCAATGGCGCAGCTTGAGGTCGGCGGCACGTCTTTCGAGCAACTTGTTCGCGATCGCGAGCTTGAACTTAGCGACGTCGACCTTGGCGACGTGACCCGTGAGGATCTGGAAGGTGCCGCCGACGCTGTTTTCGCGGCAGAACTGGATACCGTCGTCGGACCTTTGCCGTCGGTTTTCGGCCCTGCATTGTTCCGGATCAACGGATCGCTTGCGGAAAACAATACCTCATTTGAAGACGCCGCCCCGATCCTGCGTGAAGAACTGGCAGCAGATCGCGCCCGCCGTCAGATCGAGGCACAGTCCGAAGACATCAATGACTTGTTGGCTGGTGGCGCCACATTGGAAGAACTGGTTGCGGAAACCGAGATGGAGCTGGGCCAAATCGACTGGACACGCCAGAGCGAAGACGGCGTCGCGGCCTATGAAGGTTTCCGTGCCGCCGCCGAGGCAGTTCAAGAAGGTGACTTCCCCGAGGTTGCTTTTCTGGAAGACGGCTCGATCTTTGCGATGCGTCTGAACGAAGTTCTGCCCCGCCGACCTGAACCTCTGGGCACAGCCCGCGAACGCGTGGCTGTCGCTTGGACCTTGGCCGAAACCGGCAAAGCCCTTGAAGAACAGGCAAACGTGGTTCTGAAACAACTGAAGGAAGACGGCGACTTTACCGCCACGGGCCTGCCGTTCCGGGTGGAAAATGCCCTTACCCGCACGGCCTTCCTTGATGACGTGCCTGCCGACTTCATGACGCAGGTATTTGAGATGGAGCCGGACGAACTGCGGGTAGTTCCCGGCGCGGGAACCGCCCTGATCGTGCGTCTGGATGAGCTGTTGCCGCCAGATGAGACTGACGAGCTACGCCAGGCGCAAGAGGCATTGGCCGCACAGTTGAATCAAGCTCTGGCACAGAACATTTTCGACGTTTACGTCCGCGATGCACAGGTGCGCGCGCGCCCCGTCGTGGATCAACGTGCCCTGAACGCCGTGCAAGCGAGCTATTAAAGAGACCAAAGATGGCCCTTACCCCAGAATTCGACAGTTTCGCGCGCGCTTACGAGGCGGGTGAAAATCAGGTCGTTTACACGCGTCTTGCCGCTGATCTGGACACTCCGGTATCGCTGATGCTGAAGCTGACCGGCGCGCAAAAAGATGCATTTATGCTGGAATCGGTGACTGGCGGTGAAGTCCGTGGACGGTACTCGATCATCGGTATGAAACCTGACCTGATCTGGCGATGCCAAGGCGAAACCTCGGCCCTGAACCGCTCGGCCCGGTTCGATCCCGAAGCGTTTACCCCGCAAGATGGCAACCCAATGGACAACCTGCGGGCGCTGTTGACGGAAAGTCGGATTGCCTTGCCCGAAGACCTGCCGCAGGCCGCTGCTGGATTGTTCGGGTATCTTGGATATGACATGGTTCGTCTGGTCGAATATCTGCCGGATGTGAACCCAGACCCGCTTGGCCTGCCGGATGCGGTCATGCTGCGCCCTTCGGTCGTTGCTGTGCTCGACGGGGTCAAGGGCGAGGTAACCGTCGTGTCGCCTGCATGGGTCAGCGAAGGACAATCTGCAAAAGCGGCCTACGCTCAGGCGGCAGAGCGCGTTATGGACGCGGTGCGCGATCTTGAACGCGCAATGCCTGCCGAAACACGCGATTTGGGGGATGCGTCCGAGGTCGCCGCGCCGGTATCCAACTTTACCAAATCCGGCTATATGGAGGCCGTTGAGAAGGCCAAGGAATATATCCGCGCAGGCGATATCTTTCAGGTCGTTCCCGCGCAACGCTGGACTCAGGATTTCCCGCAGCCTCCCTTTGCGCTTTACCGGTCCCTGCGGCGCACAAACCCGTCGCCCTTCATGTTCTACTTCAACTTCGGTGGTTTTCAGGTTGTTGGTGCCAGCCCTGAGATTCTGGTGAGGGTGTTCGGGGATGAGGTTACAATCCGCCCGATCGCCGGAACCCGTCCGCGTGGCGCGACCCCCGAAGAGGACAAGGCCAACGAAGTGGATCTGCTGGCCGACAAGAAAGAGCTTGCCGAACACCTGATGCTTCTGGATCTGGGTCGCAACGATACCGGTCGGGTCGCAAAGATCGGCACTGTGCGCCCGACAGAAGAGTTCATCATCGAACGGTACAGCCACGTCATGCACATCGTATCGAACGTTGTCGGTGAACTGGCCGACGACAAAGACGCATTGGACGCGTTTTTTGCCGGAATGCCGGCTGGCACGGTCTCGGGCGCGCCCAAAGTGCGGGCGATGGAAATCATCGACGAGCTAGAGCCTGAAAAGCGCGGAATTTACGGCGGCGGCGTGGGGTATTTCAGCGCAGGCGGTGACATGGATATGTGTATCGCGCTGAGAACGGCGATCGTAAAGGACCACAAACTCTATATTCAGGCAGGCGGCGGTGTTGTCTACGACAGCGACCCCGAGGCTGAATTCATGGAGACCGTCCACAAGTCGAACGCGATCCGGCGCGCAGCCGCAGATGCGGCGCGATTTACGGGCAGCGGGAACAGTTAAGCCAGAGGCCAATCGCGGATTGGCCTTGCAACAGTGTTATTGAACTTCTTGCATCATGACTGCTGAAATTGGCGCCATGGCGACCCGACCACCGCGATCTTCCAGCCCCCACAACAGCAGGGCAGAGATCGTGTCAGGTCGCAACCTGCCAAGCATAACGACGGTTCCTTCCTGACCAGCGCGAAACGCGGCCTGATCCAGAAAACGACGCATGATTTTCGGGTCCTGCCGGGCGCCATCTATGTCACGAAAGATCACGCCCGACGGGATACCGTTTCGCGCAGCCAGTTTCTGCACTGTGTTCAGACCATTATCCTGCGTAATCAACCCACGCCCTGTGCCACCTGCAATCGCAGCGACCTGATCTGCGAGTTTTCTGTTGCCCTGAATTCCTGTCTCAACACCTTCGAGAATACCAACGGTTTCGGGCAGCATATCCAGCCATACAGACAAAGAGACCTCGGCATCCTGTGCGCTCGCCGCCTTGGGCAAATCTGCCATGGCCAATACCTCGAACCCTGCTGCACGGTGCTTAGCCATCTTTTCGGCAGCGTCCGGATCAGCGGGACTGATGGCAAAACTGATTGGGTACGGGAAATCCTGCAGCGCTTCGGCACCAAACGCACCTTCGTCGTCAATCAGAATGATGGACATCAAGGGTTTCGCTTCGGGATTTTCAAACTCAGCCGAATACGCTTCGATCGGTTTTCCCGTGGCAACAACGGTTCCGCCAGCCGATTCAACAATCGGTGCGTCATCACGCTCGGTCAAGGGCACAATCCGCTTGCCGACCGAATTCGAGCTTGCATCAGTCTGCTCTCCTCCGATCTGGGGAACAGACGCAATTCGCGGCAGTTCGGCCGGCGCGACCTCTTCCTCACCTTCAACTGCGATCGGGTTGTCTTGCGGAAGGGTTTCGTCCTGACCCAGCGTTTCGGCATCTGCGACTTCGTCGCTCTGATCCTGAGGAATTTCTTCCACTTCGGCCTCTTCCACTACAGGCGCAGGAGGTTCAGGGGACTGTTCAGCTACCTCCGGACCCGTTTCTTCCAACGGCGTATCTGGCAACGGTGCAGGTGCTTGCGGCGCGATAGGCGCTTCGGTCGACACGGTCACATCCTGTGCTTCGGTCGGCTGTGTCGCCTGTTCCACCTGAGTCGCCGTATCGTTGACCTGAGGCTGCGTGTCTGTGGCGGTTTCCGCCTCATCCAAACCTGCTAATGTATCGGCCTGTTCCTCGGCCGGTTCAGCGTCTTGCGGTGGAATTTTGACAAGCCCGGCATCGGAGACGCTTTCTTCCACTTCCGAGTCGCTTGAAACTGATTCCACCGGCGCCGGTTCCGGAGCGTCCTCGGCGACAATGGGTTTTCTGGTCAAAGGTGTATTCAGGGACAAAACTGCACCAAGCAGTAACACAACGACCGCGCCTGCGATCATTCCACCCATAAATCCGCCCATAACAATTGCCTCTCGTCTAATTCCTGCTTCGACCGCCAGTGTGCCATCTTGCGCAGCACTCACCTGCCGGTTCGTCAAGAATGGGATGTCCTCTTGACGCTGCCCCGCAAGCCTGAGCATGTATGTGCAAACATTATATCGCGGCTCGGGGCTGCATCACCAGCCCGAAATGCCCAATTCGAGACAAGTGCCCAAATGCTGCTGCTCATCGACAACTATGACTCGTTCACCTACAACCTCGTCCATTATTTAGGCGAGCTTGGCGCTGAAATGGTCATTCGCCGAAACGACGCACTGGACGTGCAGGAAGCGATGGCCATGAACCCGGCCGGTATCCTTCTTAGCCCCGGACCGTGTGATCCCGATCAGGCCGGAATTTGCCTTGCCCTGACCGGAGCGGCGGCTGAAACCGGAACACCTCTGTTGGGGGTTTGCCTTGGGCATCAAACAATCGGGCAGGCGTTTGGGGGAAACGTTGTTCGCTGTCATGAAATCGTACATGGCAAGATGGGCACAATGCACCACACGGGCAAAGGCCTGTTTGCGGGTCTGCCCTCGCCTTTTGAAGCAACGCGGTATCATTCCCTGATCGTAGAGCGGGAAACACTACCCGATTGCCTTGAGGTCACCGCCGAATTGGAAGATGGCACCATCATGGGTCTGCAACACAAAGAACTGCCGATCCACGGGGTTCAGTTCCACCCCGAATCCATCGCTTCCGAGCATGGCCATGCCATGCTCAAGAACTTCCTGACTGAAATGAAAGTCCCTGCATGAGCGACGCTCTTAAACCGCTGATCGGTGCTGCGGCGGACCGACCCTTGTCCCGCACCGAAGCAGAACAAGCCTTTGGCATTCTATTTGACGGTGCAGCCACCCCGAGCCAGATCGGTGGGCTGCTAATGGCCATGCGTACACGGGGTGAAACCGTTGAGGAATACGCGGCAGCCGCCGCTGTGATGCGCGCAAAATGCAATGCCGTCAAAGCCCCGGCGGGCGCCATGGATATCGTTGGAACCGGGGGTGACGGCAAAGGTACGCTGAACATATCGACCGCGACTGCGTTTGTCGTCGCAGGTGCCGGTGTCACGGTCGCCAAGCACGGCAACCGCAATCTCAGTTCAAAGTCTGGCGCGGCCGATGCGCTTGGACAACTGGGCATCAACGTTATGGTCGGTCCACAAACCGTTGAAAAGGCTTTGCAAGAGGCCGGTATTGGTTTCATGATGGCCCCGATGCATCATCCCGCAATCGCGCATGTCATGCCCACCCGCCAAGAGCTGGGAACTCGGACGATATTCAACATTCTGGGGCCGCTGACCAATCCTGCAGGGGTCAAACGGCAACTGACCGGTGCTTTCAGCCGCGAATTGATCCGCCCCATGGCCGAAACTCTGGGTTTGTTGGGATCAGAGCACGCCTGGTTGGTCCATGGCTCTGACGGAACCGATGAACTGACCATAACCGGCGTGAGCTGGGTTGCCTCAGTAGAAGACGGCGTAATCAAAGACGTTGAGCTTCATCCCGAAGATGCCGGACTGCCGGTTCATCCTTTCGAAGATATTATCGGCGGCACCCCCGAAGAAAACGCCGTCGCTTTTCGTGCCCTTCTGGACGGTGCGCCGTCAGCCTATCGTGACGCGGTATTGCTGAACGCCGCCGCTGCGCTGGTTGTGGCGGATGCGGCTGGCGACTTGAAGGAAGGCGTTGCCAAAGCTGCCGAAAGCATCGACAGCGGGCGCGCCAAAGAAAAAATAGCGGTACTGGCCCGCATCACTCAGGAGGCCGCATGACCGAGACGGTACTGGACAAGATCAAGGCTTACAAGCTTGAGGAAGTTGCTTCAGATAAGACGCACAAGTCACTGGAAACATTAGAGAGTGAGGCCAGGTCCGCCCCGGAAGTTCGCGGTTTTGCAAAAGCACTCCAAACCGCGGCGCGTCAGGGCTATGGGTTGATTGCAGAAGTCAAGAAAGCCAGCCCATCCAAGGGCTTGATCCGTGCTGATTTTAATCCGCCTCTACTTGCGCAAGCCTATGAGGAAGGCGGTGCAGCTTGCCTTTCCGTTCTAACAGACGCACCCAGCTTTCAGGGTGCCAAAGAATACCTGACCCAAGCGCGTGAGGCTTGTGGGTTACCCGCGCTGCGCAAAGACTTCATGTATGATCCATATCAGGTCGTCGAAGCCCGTGCTTTGGGCGCAGACTGTATCCTGATCATAATGGCCTCGGTCGAGGACGAACAAGCCGCCGAGCTTGAGCAGACAGCTTTTGATTGGGACATGGACGTTTTGATCGAAGTTCACGATGAAACCGAGTTGGAGCGCGCAACAAAACTTAAAAGCCCGCTGATCGGAATAAACAACCGCAATCTCAAGACGTTCGAAACCACACTTGATACGACAAGACGTCTGTCCAAGCTGGTACCGACAGATCGGACGATCGTGTGTGAGAGTGGCCTCAGCAACCCGGAAGACCTAGCGGATATCGCCCGCTATGGCGCGCGCAGTTTCCTGATTGGTGAAAGCCTGATGCGACAAGACGACGTTGCGCTTGCCACGCGCACCCTGTTGGCGAACCCACTGATACCCGGAGTGATGTGATGCCTTTGACGCATTTTGATGCCCAGGGTCAGGCCCATATGGTTGACGTCTCGGACAAGGCTGTAACCGACCGCGTTGCCGTTGCCGCAGGACACATCAAGATGGCGCAGGAAACCTTTGATTTAATATCCGAAGGTCGCGCAAAAAAAGGGGATGTGCTTGGTATCGCTCGATTGGCGGGGATTATGGGGGCGAAGAAAACGCCAGACCTAATTCCTTTGTGTCATCCCTTGCCTGTGACGAAGGTGGCCGTTGAACTGACGTTAGACCCCGATCTACCCGGAGTTCAAATTGAGGCCACCGTAAAAACATCCGGGCAAACCGGAGTGGAGATGGAGGCGCTTACGGCGGTTTCTACCGCCGCGCTGACGGTGTACGACATGACCAAAGCCGTGGACAAAGCGATGGAGATTGGCGGCATTCGTGTCATCTTAAAAGACGGCGGTAAATCAGGACGTTATGAGGCGTCATGATTACGGTTGAAGACGCGCGAGCACTGCTTTTCGATCTGGTCGAACAACAGCCCATCGAAACGGTTCCGCTGGCGCAGGCCGCTGGACGTGTGTTGGCGCAAGATATCGCCGCGACGCGGGATCAGCCACCCTTTGCGGCCTCATCCATGGATGGATATGCGGTCAAATCGTCCGAAGTGGAACCGCACGCGATGTTCAAGATCGTGGGGGAATCCGCTGCCGGACGCCGGTACGAGGGCCAAGTCGGTGCCGGGCAAGCCGTGCGCATCTTTACCGGCGCACCGGTTCCAGAAGGTGCTGATTTCGTTGTAATTCAAGAAGATACGGAACGCCGTGAAGATCTTCTTACGATCACCGACAATCCCGGCGCCAAGGATAACATCCGCCCGTCTGGCGTGGACTTCAAAGCTGGCACCAAGATCACGTCGCCTCGGCTTTTGCGACCCGAAGACCTTGCGCTGATGGCCGCCATGAATGTCGCAGTGGTTCCGGTTGCGCGCAAACCGTCGGTTGCGCTGATTTCGACCGGAGACGAGCTGGTTATGCCGGGTGAGGTTCCCGGACCGGATCAGATCATCGCGTCAAATACCTTTGGCCTCAAGGCCTTGCTCGAAAAAGCTGGGGCGGATGTTAGAATCCTTCCCATTGCGCGCGATACGATTTCTTCGCTGGAGGCCGCTTTTGGCCTCGCACAGGGGGCTGACCTAGTTGTTACCATTGGTGGGGCATCGGTTGGGGATTATGATTTGGTTTCAGAGGCCTCTACCGGATTGGGTATGGAGAGGTCTTTCTACAAAATCCGAATGCGACCCGGGAAACCTCTGATGGCTGGCCGGTTGGGGGACATACCGATGGTTGGACTTCCGGGGAATCCTGTCAGTGCAATGGTTTGCGGGTATTTGTTCCTAGCTCCCATGGTCTTCCGCATGTTGGGGATTGAACAGGCTGTACCCTCCTTCCGCAACGCTGCGCTGACAGCTCCATTAACAGAGAACGGCCCGCGCGAGCATTACATGCGGGCGGTTTTGGACGAAACCGGCATCCGGGCTTGCGATGATCAGGACAGTTCGTTGCTTAGTGTTTTGGCCTATGCAAACGCATTATTGGTCCGCGACCCCAATGATCCGGCACGCGCTGCCGGAGAGATAGTCAGGTACCTGCCAATCTGAACGGCGCGCAAATCCATTGACACAAAACGTGAACATGCGTAGAACAAAATAAAACGCATGACCGACGAGGTGTGAGCAATGCTGACCAAGAAGCAGTTGGATTTGTTGGAATTCATCCACAAACGCGTGCAAGCGGATGGTGTTCCCCCCAGTTTTGACGAGATGAAGGCCGCATTGGACCTCAGATCCAAGTCAGGCATCCATCGACTGATTACCGCGCTTGAAGAACGCGGGTTTATTCGCCGATTGGCGCATCGCGCTCGTGCGATCGAAATCGTCAAGCTACCGGAAAGTCTTGGCGGTGAGCCAACGGTTGCTTTCAAACCCCGCGTGATTGAGGGCGACAAACCTCTAGGCCCGAGACCGGCGAATTTTGAACCGGTGACGGTCGACGCCATGGAACTGCCCGTAATGGGACGTATCGCCGCCGGTGTGCCGATCGAAGCGATCAGCCATGTGTCGCATCGCGTTGCTGTCCCCGGCAGCATGGTGTCCGGCAAAGGCGAACATTATGCGCTGGAGGTGCGTGGCGATTCGATGATCGACGCGGGCATCAATGATGGCGACGTCGTTGTGATCAAAGAAACCTCTGTCGCGGATAACGGTGATATCGTTGTGGCCCTTGTTGAAGATCAGGAGGCGACTTTGAAGCGGTTCTTCCGCCGTGGTCACGCCATCGCACTGGAGGCCGCCAACCCCGCCTATGAAACCCGCGTCCTGCCCGAAGAAAAGGTCAAGGTTCAAGGCCGGCTGGTTGGTTTGATCCGCAGCTACTGATCGAACTTGTGGTCCTTGTCCTCAAATGGGGACCACAGTCTGTTGCCAATTTCATCTCTACTGGTTCTGAACGTGTTGCCATGGAGCGCAAGGCTCCCGGTATTCGAAAGGCGCTGAGGGTCAAATATCTGGCAGTTGCCCGGCAGGTCCATAGAAACAGCGGATATGATGATCTGATGCTCGGCACACTCGTCAAATGCGCGCGCGGCGCGTTTGCCGGTGATATGGATCAGCTCTTTGCCACGCCACAAATGGCGTTGAACCAAGTTTGACCCCTGAGGCCAACGATCTGCCGATTGCTGCTGATCCACGCCATCCCCGTCGTTCTCTAACCAGACCGTAGCGACAAAACCGCTGCCTTTCCTTTTGCTCACCGCCCTGCCCTTGTCCGTCATGACGCCAACAAGACCTCCGGATTCCGCGACCAGGACTTCGGGGCGATCACCCTGCCCCAAAAGAAGGAACGCGGCCAGGACCACCACCCCACCGATCCACCGCGCGGACCCAAGCCATAGCGCTAGCCACAATGCGCCCAATGCGAACATCGGCAACACATGGAAGGGCGGGCTGACCACGTGACTTTGCGCGCCATCCAATCCGGATACCCAATCCGATACTGTCAGAATCCATTCAAGCCCAAGGCCCATTACACCCAAAGCCACCCCCTCAAGACCAAAGGGGGCGAGCAAGGCGGCGACCACCGCCGACGGAACCACTACGGTTCCCATCACGGGAACAGACAGCATGTTGGCCAACAATCCATAGTGCGACAAACTGTTGAAATGCGCAGCGCCAATAGGAGCCGTCGCCAACCCGGCAATGGCAGACGACAAAAGTAAGCCAATTACAGGCTTGAACCATTTCGGGCCTGGCAAAGGGCCATAGTCACGCAATTCACCAAACACCGCGACCAAGGCCGTTGTTGCTGCGAATGACATCTGAAAACCCGGACTCAGCAGAGTTTCCGGCCGTAAACACAGGACAATAAGGGCCGCAACCGCAACTGCGCGCAGAGAAATCGCGCGGCGGTCGATCAGAACGGCGACCAGCATGACACTTGCCATGATGAAGGCGCGTTCGGTGGCGACATTTCCGCCAGACAGCATCAGATAGATGACAGCCGCAAGCAATGCGCACACCGCCGCCAATTTACGGACCGGCCACCTAAGGGCAATCACGGGCAACGCCGACAGCGCGATCCGGCAAGCAACAAACACAAATCCGGTCAACAGCCCCATGTGCAGGCCAGAAATCGCAAGTAGGTGCGCAAGGTTGGACGCGCGCAGGGTTGTCAGCGTTTCTTGCCCCATGCCGCTGCGGTCGCCAGTGGTCACAGCGGCCGCGAACCCTCCGACCTCACCCGGTAGTTTCGTTCGAACATGGTTGGATATCGCCATGCGCCATGCTGTAATACGCAGGCCAGTTTCGTCAGCAGCGGAAGCCGTCAGAACAGGAACCCGGGTATACCCAACAGCCCCGAGCCCCTGAAACCACGCGTGACGGCGAAAATCGAAGCCGCCCGGCTCAACCGGGCCTTGCGGAGGAGATAGGTGACCTGTGGTCACGATCCTTTGCCCCGGCGACACTGATACATCCGTGCCGTGCAGAGACAGGCGAACCCGCTGGGGGCGCAAGTCCTCCGGCACATCATTCAGCCGCACGTGATCAAGTGTCACCCGCAACGCGTCAGAGGCGGAACGATCAATTGCGACCACGCGCCCTTCGATCGGACCATAGTACCGCCATCCAAGAACCGGTTCCGCTACAGAGTGCGCCCGCGCACCTGCCAGAACAAATCCAGCCGCGACAAGCATACCGCCAATCGCCAAGGACACCCAGACCGAACGCCAGTGTCTGACAGCCCACGCACCCACAGCGATGACGCCCAATAGGGCTCCATAAAAGTGCCATCCCGGTTCAAGCCTGAGCGAGAAATACAGCGCAATGCCTATGGCAAGACACACTGGAGACCACTGGAACAAATGGCCCGTCTGGTTCAGCAATGCCGCCTCGACCCGTGCCAGAACACGCATGGTTGCCCCCGTCCCTCCGGCTCGTTAGACAGGCGCCAAACTATGCCCGACACGGTTACCAAAAGGTTAATCCACAAAATGTCCGATCAGGTCGTCACTCGTTTCGCTCCTTCACCCACCGGCTTCTTGCACATCGGCGGCGCGCGTACTGCGCTGTTCAACTGGCTTTATGCTCGTGGACGTGGTGGTAAGTTCCTGCTGCGGATCGAAGACACCGACCGCGAACGCTCGACCCCCGAGGCGACAGCGGCAATCTTGCAAGGCATGGCATGGCTGGGGCTGGATCATGATGGCGACGTGATCAGCCAATTCGAAGGTGCCGACCGCCACGCCGAGGTTGCCCGTCAATTGCTGGCCGAGGGTAAGGCTTACAAATGTTTTTCGACCCAGGATGAGATTGCAGCGTTCCGTGAACAGGCCCGCGCCGAGGGCACGTCCACCTTGTTCCGCAGCCCATGGCGCGACGCAGATCCTGCGACCCACCCGGACGCGCCCTTTGTGATCCGCATCAAGGCCCCGCAAGACGGTGCAACCGTGATCCGCGATCAGGTGCAGGGGGAAGTAACCATCCGCAACGATCAGTTGGACGACATGATCCTGCTGCGCTCGGACGGGACGCCGGTCTATATGTTGGCCGTGGTGGTAGACGATCACGACATGGGCGTCACCAATGTGATCCGGGGCGACGACCACCTGAACAACGCCGCGCGCCAGATGATGATTTACGAGGCGATGGGATGGGACGTACCGGTCTGGGCCCACATCCCCCTGATCCACGGACCTGACGGCAAGAAGCTGTCCAAACGCCACGGCGCATTGGGTGCGCAAGAATATCAAGCCATGGGTTACCCCGCTGCCGGGATGCGCAATTACCTCGCGCGGCTGGGTTGGAGCCATGGGGACGATGAGTTCTTTACCGACGAACAGGCCAAAGAATGGTTTGATCTTGACGGAATCGGCAAAAGCCCGGCCCGTTTCGATCTGAAAAAGCTCGAGAACCTGTGCGGCCAACACATAGCCGTTGCAGATGATGCTGCATTGCGGCAAGAGATCGAAGCCTATCTTGCCGCGGCTGGATTGCCTGCTCTCAGCAACACACAATCCAGTGATCTACAACGTGCGATGTATTGCCTCAAGGATCGAGCCCGCACCTTTCCTGAACTCCTTGAAAAAGCGCAATTTGTATTGGCATCCCGCCCCATTCAGCCAGATGAGAAAGCCCAAAAAGCCCTTAACTCTGTATCCGATGGTATACTGAATGAATTGACGCCGCAGTTGCAAAATGTTAGCTGGTCGCGAAACGAACTGGAGGATGCCCTGAATTCCTTTGCGGAAGCGAATGGGCTGAAGTTCGGCAAGCTGGCTGGACCCTTGCGGGCGGCATTGGCGGGTCGGGCTGTGACACCTTCGGTCTTTGACATGATGCTTGTGTTGGGGCGAGAAGAAACCCTTGCACGGCTTTCTGATGCAGCAAGTTAAACCAAAGCTTCACATTTGGGTAACGCTGCTCCGCTAACACCCGGACTGCGCGTTTGCGCGCATCCGTTGCCCGTAAGTTCGGACAGCGATCCGACTTGCGCATGAATGAGGAAGGGACACTATGACCGACAGCAATAAATCAGCCACTCTGACAGTCCATGGTGAAACGTACGAGTTGCCGGTTCATTCGCCGACCGCCGGTCCTGACGTAATCGACATCCGCAAACTGTATGGGCAGGCGGGTGTGTTCACGTATGACCCCGGTTTCACCTCAACCGCGAGCTGCGACAGTACCATCACCTATATTGACGGTGAAAAGGGTGAACTGCTGCACCGCGGCTATCCGATCGACCAGTTGGCTGGCAAATCTCACTTCCTCGAGGTGTGCTACCTGCTGCTGTACGGAGAACTGCCGACAGCACCCGTTCTTGAAAAGTTCGAGACGACGATCACCCGCCACACTATGCTGCACGAGCAGATGCAGTACTTCTATCGTGGCTTCCGCCGTGACGCGCACCCGATGGCGATCATGGTCGGCGTGGTTGGTGCGATGTCCGCCTTCTATCACGACTCGACCGATATCTCGGACCCGCATCAGCGCGAGGTCGCCTCGCACCGCCTGATCGCCAAGATGCCGACGATTGCGGCGTGGGCGTTCAAGTATCACACCGGTCAGCCCTTCGTGTATCCGCGCAACGATCTGGACTATGCGTCGAACTTCCTGCGCATGTGTTTCAGCGTTCCGGCGGAAGAATATGAGGTCAACCCGATCCTCAGCCGTGCTATGGATCGTATTTTCACCCTGCACGCGGACCACGAACAGAACGCCTCGACCTCGACCGTGCGCTTGGCCTCGTCCTCGGGTGCGAACCCGTTCGCCTGTATCGCGGCCGGCATCGCATGTTTGTGGGGTCCGGCCCATGGTGGTGCGAACCAGGCCTGTCTGGAAATGCTGGAAGAGATCGGCAGCGTTGATCGAATCCCCGAATTTATCGCCCGCGCGAAGGACAAGAACGACCCGTTCCGTCTGATGGGCTTTGGCCACCGGGTTTACAAGAACTTCGACCCCCGTGCGAAAGTGATGAAGCAGTCGGCGGACGAAGTGCTGGACCTCTTGGGCATCGAGGACAACCCGAAGCTGCAGGTCGCCAAAGCGCTGGAAAAACAGGCTCTGGAAGATCCGTATTTCGCCGAGAAGAAACTGTTCCCGAACGTGGACTTCTACTCGGGCATCATCCTCGAGGCGATGGGCTTCCCGACGTCGATGTTCACCCCGATCTTTGCCTTGTCGCGCACCGTTGGCTGGGTCAGCCAGTGGAAAGAGATGATCGCGGATCCGCAGAACAAGATCGGCCGTCCGCGTCAGTTGTATTTGGGTGAAACCAACCGCGACTATGTGGATATCGAGAACCGCTGATTTGCCAGATTAAAACAAACCGCCCCGGATCAGAACTCCGGGGCGGTTTTGATTCAGAACAGGCAAAGTTGATCTCCGGCCTGCGCTGGTTTGGAAAACAAATCACATCGCAGGGACGGAGTTCGCATCGCAAGACCCAACCGTTTGACGGCCAAGGCGAACCTTTTTGCGATCACCCCTGCGTATTCCCCCTCTCCGCGCATCCGGTGCCCCCAACGCGGATCATAATCCCGCCCCCCGTGCATCTCGCGGAGTTTTGACATGATCTTTTCGGCGCGGGCCGGTTCGTGTTGCTTCAACCAGTCCTGCCACAAGCCCGATACTTCGCGCGGCAACCGCAGCATGATCCAGCTTGCGGCGTCTGCACCTGCATCTCGCCCGGCTTCCAGCAGGGCCTCCAACTCGTGATCTGTTAGCCCTGGGATCAAGGGCGACGTCATGACGCGCACCGGCACCCCTGCCCCAGTCAACCTTCGCATAACGGCTAGACGACGCTGGGGTGATGGCGCGCGTGGCTCCATCCTTCGAGACAGGTCAGCGTCCAAGGTGGTCAATGAAATCCCGACCCTCACCAACCCATCCTGCGCCATTTCTGACAGTATGTCCAAATCCCGCTCGATCAGAGTGCCCTTGGTCACAATTCCGATGGGATGCCGAAACTCCTGCAGAACTGTCAAACAAGATCTGGTGATTGATAGGTCACGCTCAATAGGTTGATATGGATCGGTGTTTGTTCCCAACGCAAGTGGCGCGACCTTATAACCACGCGCCGACAGCTCTTTTCTGAGGACCGCCGCCGCGTTGGGTCGCGCAACCAAACGGGTTTCAAAATCCAATCCCGGGGAAAGGCCAAGATATGCGTGGCTTGGACGCGCAAAGCAATAGACACACCCATGTTCACATCCCCGATAGGGATTAATGGAACGGTCAAAAGGCAAGTCGGGCGATCGGTTATAGGTTATCACGCTGCGCGCAACCTCTTGGCGAACCTCGGTCCGAAGAACAGGAAGATCGTCCTCCGCATCCCACCCATCGTCAAAAGATTCGGTCTCATACCTCTCAAACCGGCCTGCGGAATTTGACAGGGTCCCCCGGGCCTTGATGTTGTGCGAAACCATGATGTTGCCCTTTTGTTCTAACTTATGCATACGCCCGTTCTGCGTCAGCGGCAAGCATTTCGGAAGTTTCGTTGGGAATTGAGCATCCGGACAAAGACCCGCGTACCGCCACCTTTTCTGAACGAAATGCAGGATGTTCATGCAGAAAATGACGTCGAGTTGATCAATAATTTGCCGTATAGGTCGGTCCCGGAACCGCCAAGGTCGCAATCGTCACAGTCGAACTGCGGCGAAATGGCCAAAACGGAAAAAATGCCACCACGGGCGCAATGCCCGAACAGCTCAGGGAAACGCCCCATGTCCGATGAAGAAGACATCGTCCTGTCCGAACTAAACGACGACGAACTGGTCGAACAGATGTTCGACGATCTTTATGACGGCCTGAAAGAAGAAATCGAAGAAGGTGTGAACATCCTGCTGGAGCGCGGATGGACCCCCTATGACATCCTGACCAAAGCCCTGGTCGGTGGCATGACCATCGTTGGCCATGACTTCCGGGACGGCATCCTGTTCGTGCCGGAGGTTCTGCTGGCCGCAAATGCAATGAAGGGTGGCATGGCCATCCTGAAACCGCTGTTGGCTGAAACCGGTGCACCGCGCGTTGGTAAGATGGTTATCGGCACCGTGAAAGGCGACATCCATGACATCGGCAAGAACCTTGTTTCGATGATGATGGAAGGCGCTGGTTTCGATGTTGTGGATATCGGCATCAACAACCCGGTCGAAAACTACCTCGAAGCGCTGGAATCCGAGAAACCCGACATTCTGGGCATGTCCGCCCTGCTGACCACGACCATGCCCTACATGAAGGTTGTGATCGACACTATGGTCGAACAAGGCCTGCGCGAAGAGTATATTGTTCTGGTCGGTGGCGCACCGCTGAACGAAGAGTTCGGCAAAGCGATTGGGGCCGATGGCTACTGCCGCGATGCGGCTGTGGCCGTGGAAATGGCCAAGGACTTCGTTTCTCGCAAACACAATCAACTCGCCGGTTGACAATAGTGACACAGATTTGAACGAGACCGCCCAACCCGGGCGGTCTTTTTGTTGGACGCCTTGAAAAGAACTTCATTATTTTAGAGTTTGGTTTCGTGATGCCGAGCATTGCGATTTAAGCTCGATAAGTGACCAGTTTTTACGAGGTAGTTTATGCCTACGACGTTCAATGTGCTTTTCCTCGGAACGCTTCCGATCATCGACCCGACCGAGGGCAACAACACTGCTGAAAACGCGAGTGCGCTTGTCGGCCAGACCTTTGGTGGCCAAGGCGACCCCCTGTTCGAGGAAGCCGCTGTCTGGAGCCCGGTGGGAAATCCCGGCGGCACCTATGAAAACAACGCAAGTGTCGACACCGACTCTTTCTCGATTGATGGCAACACGGCCCAATTCGATGCGGCGGTCGCGTATAACGCTACAATTACCTATGTCGACGGAACTACGGCGAACATAACTGCCGTAGTGGCGCAGGATGATGCTGGAAATACCTATCTGGTACCGGAGTTTTCGGCCAACACGGATCAGGCCGCGCTAGAGGATCAGGGCATCCGCTCCGTAACCTTCAACAGTATTAACACAGATACAGCCAGCGGTCTGAACTCTAACCGCCAAGAGTGGGACATTGCCACGTGCTTTACCACCGGCACCCTGATTGAAACAGAATACGGAGCTGTCGCGGTTGAAGACCTTCGGATCGGCGACAGGATTAAAACACTGGATCACGGATTGCAGACGTTGCGCTGGGTCGGTCGCCGAACCGTTCGCGCCACCGGTGCATTCGCGCCCGTTCTTTTCAAGGCCGGAGCACTTGGAAACAGCAGGGATTTACTGGTGTCCCAACAGCACAGAATGCTGATTGACACTTGGCAGGTTGAGTTAAACACCGGATTTTCCGAGGCGCTGGCGCCCGCAACCCAATTGGTGAACGGCAATGACATCGTGATGCAAGCAGGCGGCCTTATTACCTACTATCACCTGATGTTTGATCAACACGAACTGGTCTGGGCCGAGGGGTGTTTGACCGAGAGCTTTCATCCGGGCATCCAAGCCTGGAATAGTTTGACCGACGCGACACGGACCGAGATTCTGAACCTGTTCCCGACACTGGCAGATCAAGGAATTACCGCATACGGTCCCCCTGCCCGTCCGTCGCTACAGCACTTCGAGACGCAAGCGTCGGTCGCCTAGCGCGGGATGTCGTAAGCAGGCTTGTCTTCACCCCGATTTCGGCCTTTGATGTCGCAATCGCAGCCGGAACAAAGCCATGCAGCACAACAGCCCGCCAGATGACGAAAGCCTGACGTCGCAAGGCTATAGTGAAACCGGGCGCTCGGGCAGTATTCTTCTGCTGGCCTGTGGCGCGCTGGCGCGTGAAATTCTTGACCTGAAAAATCGTAACGGCTGGGATCACATATCGCTGACCTGCCTGCCCGCGATATTGCATGTTCATCCAGAACGGATCACGCAAGCTGTTGAAGAGGCCGTCGCCAAGCATCGCGACGAATATGACCAGATCTTTGTTGTCTATGCTGATTGCGGCACCGGGGGGCTGCTCCAAAAAGCCTGTGCCGAATTGGGGGTTGAGATGGTTCAGGGCCCGCACTGCTATTCGTTTTTTGAAGGCAATCAGGCCTTCGACGCGCGTGGCGAAGACGAAACCACGGCGTTCTATCTGACGGACTTTCTGGCCCGCCAATTCGATGCCTTTGTCTGGAAACCGCTGGGCTTGGATCGTCACCCCGAACTCAGGGACATGTATTTCGGGAATTACACGAAACTGGTCTATCAGGCACAGACGGACGATCCGGATCTGACAGATCGCGCCCGCGACTGCGCCGACCGGATGGGGCTGGCGTTCGAGCGTCGCTTTACCGGGTATGGAGACCTTGAAACCACGCTTGCCGATTGGGCCACTCGCGCGCCCAATAACTAACGGGGTCAGGCGTTTTCCTGAGCCACTTCCCGAATGCGCTGGATCATCGCCCGCAGGCCATTTGAACGCTGGGCGGACAGGTGATCATTTAGGCCCAGCCGCGCCAATTCTCCGCCTGCATCGACCTTTGGCACCTCTGCAACCGGCAAGCCGTTATAAAGCGACCGCAGCACAGCGATCAGGCCCCGCACGATCAACGCATCGCTGTCGCCATCAAAGCGAAACACACCACCTTCAATAATGGGTTGCAACCATACTTGGCTGGCACAGCCATTCACCTTGGTCGCGGGCACCTTGAGCGCATCGTCCAACGGCTCCATCGCTTTGCCCTGTTCTATGACGTGGCGGTACCGGTCTTCCCAGTCCTCCAGAAACTCGAAATCCTCAACGATTTCTTCAAAGGCTGGCGTTGCCATCTTGCGGCGATCCTTTTGTTGCGACCATACAGGAGAACTATGCCGCGCACCCGCATCTGTCCAGCCCTGCCATGGGTTTTCAAAGCTTGCAAATTACGATAACCCATTGCGGAATTTAATGCTCTGAGCTGGGTCTATGCAAAAATCACTGTCACTCCTTATGATCGCCGCACTGACACTGTCTGCCTGCAACAGTTGGAGCGACTCGCGGGCGAACCCATCCAACTGGTTCGGGTCCAGCACGTCGACCCCACCACCCACCGAGGCGGCCTATGACCCCAACGTCCTGGTACCGCCAGAACGCGAAGGGTCCGGCCTGTTTTCAAGACCTGATCCCGTGGACAACAGCGTGCCGATCGCCAAGGTTGATGAGCTGCGGATTAACCCCACGCCCTCGGGTGCCATCATTTATGTAAGGGGTACCGCTGCGCGCCAAGGCGCTTATGGGGCCCAACTTGTCCGGGTTGAAAACGCAGAGAACCAAAAGAACGGGGTTCTGGAGTTCACGTTCCGGGTCAGCTACCCCAGCTACGCCACCAATCAGGGGACAGAACGGTCACGAGCGGTGTCCGATGCGGTTAATGTTAGCCTGGATGACCTGCAAAACACCCGTCTGGTTCGGGTCGTCGGTCAGCAGAACGCACTGGAATCCAGGCGCCGGTAACTGTCGCTAAAGCGTGACGACCTTCACCGTTTGCCCCTTGGCAGCCAAAGCGATCTTACCTTCACACAGTTTGAGGGCGTCCTCGCCGAACACCTCGAAACGCCAGCCTGACATGGCCGGCACGTCGCGCTCACCGGCGGCAATCTGATCCAACTCGGAACTGGTTGCGATCAGCTTTGCCGCAACGCCCGCGCTTTCGGTTTTTGACTTCAGCAACACGCGCAAAAGGTCCGCCAGCGCAGGATTGACCTTAAGCTTGTCTCGGCTGGTGTCCACGCGCGGCATTTGTTCGGGCGGGCAACTGACCCCTTGTTTGACAGCGTTCAAAATACCTTCGGCAATAGCCCCCTTGCGGGCTTCGCGCAGCAACAAACGAGAGCCACCCAGGTCTGACGGCGATTTCGGCTTGGTAGATGCAAGTTCGATCAGTGCATCATCCTTGAACACACGGCTGCGCGGTACATTATTTTCCTGCGCATAAGCCTCGCGGAACCGGGCCAATTCGCGCACGACGGCCAGAAACTTGGCGGAATTTGTCCGCGTCTTTACCCGCTTCCAAGCGTCTTCTGGGCGAATATCGTATGTGTCAGGCAAGGTCAGTGTCCGCAACTCTTCGGCGACCCAATGGCTACGCTGGGATTTCTCCAACTCAGCGGCCAAATGTTCGTAGATTTGCCGCAGGTGCGTTACATCTGCCAGAGCATAGTTTTTTTGCGCTTCGGACAGTGGCCTCCGGGACCAATCTGTAAAGCGTGAGGTCTTGTCCAAACCTTGTTTGCAAATCTTGCGCACCAGCGTTTCATAACCAACCTGTTCACCAAAACCGCAAACCATCGCCGCCACTTGCGTGTCAAACAACGGCTTGGGGAACACGCCAGCCTCGACCCAGAAAATCTCAAGATCCTGCCGGGCCGCATGGAAGACTTTGACAACACTTTCGTTAGCAAAAAGCTCGTACAACGGGTCCAGCGACAGTCCGTCCGACAAAGGATCAACAAGAACAGCACTGCCCTCGTCCGAGGAAGGAACCGCAAGTTGCAGCAGGCAGAGTTTGGAATAGTAGGTGCGTTCCCGCAGAAACTCGGTGTCCACGGTGACATAGTCATGATCCGCAGCCGCCGTGCAGAACTCGGCCAACTCTTGCGTCGTTGTCAGGGTTTTCATTCGTGGTGCTATTCTTGCTTTTGTTCTTTGTGACTGCCCGTCAGTTTTTTGACATACCGAGCCGTAGTGCAGACCATAGGCCGAATATCACGTAAGTGTAAATCACCCTGAAATGTTCAAGGCAGCAACACCGGGGTGCGATCCGCGCCTGCATAACGTCTAAGCACCGCCGGGTAGAGTTTGTGCTCTAATACCAGGACACGTGCAGCCAGCGCTTCGGGCGTCTCATCTGGTTCAATGTTCAAACGGGCCTGACCCAGGATTGGACCGTCATCCAATGCGGCCGTGACCTCATGAACCGAGCAGCCATGTTCAACATCGTCTGCTTCGATTGCCCGGGCGTGGGTATTCAAACCCTTGTATTTTGGCAACAGTGACGGGTGGATATTCAGCATCCGGCCCTGAAATCGCGACACAAAATCCGCCGTCAAAACCCGCATGAAACCAGCAAGGCACACGATGTCAGGTTGGGCTTGCTCCAAGGGCTTCAGCAACTCGGCCTCAAAAGCGGCGCGGTCCCCCTTGAACGGTCGGTGATCAACCGCAGCCGTAGCGATGCCGCGGTCGGCGGCTTTCACCAAGCCGCCCGCCTGCGGATCGTTGGACAGCACCAGACACGGTCGCGCAGGGTGATCGCCAGTCATGCTGTCGACCAGCGACACCATGTTGGAACCGCCACCCGAAATTAAGATCGCGACGCGCTTGTAGCTCACAGCAGGTGGCCCGAATAAGATACGCCGGGCACGTCTGTGACGCTGCCGATCCGGGCAACGGTCTCACCTGCCTCGGCCAACAAAGTGGTCAGTTCATCTGCTTGCGCGGCGTCGCAAACGACGATCATGCCGATACCGCAGTTGAAGGTCTTTAGCATTTCAGCCTCGGCTATGCCACCAACGTCAGCCATCCAGCGGAAAACGGGCGGCAAGTCCCACGCATTCAGATCAATCTGCGCACCCAACTCATCAGGCAGTACCCGCGGCAGGTTTTCAGTCAGGCCGCCACCAGTGATGTGCGCCAGCGCGTGAACGCCCCCTGCCCGGATCGCTTGCAACGCCTGCTTGACATACAAACGCGTCGGCGTCAGCAGCGCCTCGCCCAGCGAGCCTTCGCTGAACGGCGAGGCGGCATCCCAGCCCAGCCCCGAGAGTTCAACCAGTTTGCGCACCAACGAATAGCCGTTGGAATGCACCCCGTTCGAGGCCAACCCTAGCAGCACATCACCCTGCTGCACGTCTGCGGGCAGATGCGCGCCACGCTCCATCGCGCCGACCGAGAAACCGGCCAGGTCGAAATCGCCTTCGGGGTACATGCCAGGCATTTCCGCGGTCTCACCCCCGATCAGGGCGCAACCAGACTGTACACAGCCCTCAGCGATGCCTTCGATGATCCGCGCGGCGGTATCTGTGTCCAACTTGCCGGTGGCGAAATAGTCGAGGAAGAACAGCGGCTCGGCGCCCTGACAGATCAGGTCGTTGACGCACATGGCCACCAGATCAATGCCCACACCGTCAACTACACCGGTATCAATGGCGATGCGCAGCTTGGTACCTACACCATCGGTCGCGCCCACCAGAATCGGGTCGCTATAACCTGCGTCCTTGAGGTCGAACAGCGCGCCAAATCCGCCCAGACCGCTCATCACGCCCGAGCGGTTCGTCCGCTTGGCCGCAGGCTTGATCCGGTCGACCAGAGCGTTCCCCGCATCAATGTCAACGCCTGCATCAGCATAGGTGATTCCGTTCTTGCCCGCTGTCATGGCCAACCCCTTATGAATGGTTCACGCGCGGGTTAGTCGATTGTTGGACATGTTGCAACGGTCAGGCTTGACGCGGCTGTTCACCGTGGTACGCAAGGCGCTTAGGCGGGCCTGTAGCTCAATTGGTTAGAGCAGAGCGCTCATAACGCTTTGGTTGGGGGTTCGAGTCCCTCCGGGCCTACCAAAAAACCGCTTCAACGCAAGCCCACATACTGACAGGCTGTGTAGAATTCGTCACAGGGTTCAAACCACCCGAAATAAATCACGCCTGCGATTACGACACCAATAAAAATAAGCAACTTATTCAAAATCTTAACCTCACCATTTACCAAGGCGCGCAAATCAGAAATTTCGACTTTCGGTCAATGTGAATACACCGACGCGAAACACGCGCGACCGGACCTTTGACCTAAATCCCCGACAGACGGCCTAAAAAAGCATAAATGCTCTCTACCTTTCCTTCGGATTCATCCTAGCACATTTTGGCGATTGTCAAAAAACCTACGTCCAAAGCGGACCAGTTGCCCCGAGTCATCGACCGATGATTATGTCCGCGCACAGCCCGCCCAGCCTTTCGCTTTTGCCCAAACGTAACACCCCGCCATGCGCGCGCGCGATGTCCGAGACGATCGCAAGGCCAAGACCAACACCGCTGCCCTGATTCTGATTCCGCGCGGGATCAAGGCGAGAAAACGGTTTAACTGCCTCGGTGCGCTGATTCTGTGGAATACCGGGGCCGTCATCCTCAACCCGAAAACGGATCGTCTTGGGCGTCATCGACAGGCTGACTTCGGCCTTGTTACCGTACCTGACCGCGTTTCCGATCAAGTTCTCAACGGCCCGGCGAATGGCAGTGGGACGCAGCAAAGCCGTACCCTCGCCCTCGACCGAGACCAAGCTGGCTTCGTGACCCGCGCGGCGTGCATCCTCGACAATCTGCCTCAGCAAAATCTCGGGCTGAACGGTTTCCGGCGGGCCCTCTGCGGCCCCGCGCGAAAAGTCCAGAAATGCGTCCAACAGCAACTGCATTTCATCCACATCCTGTTGCAGCGGCGCGGCTTCATCGTCGGGCAGCATGGACAGGCCCAGTTTCAGTCGCGTCAACGGGGTTCTGAGATCGTGACTGACCCCCGACAACATCAGTGTGCGCTGTTCCATCTGGCGTTCAATTCGCGCGCGCATGTCCAGAAACGCACTGCCCGCTGCGCGGACTTCAATTGCCCCACCGGGTGAATAAGGCACAACCCTGCCCCGGCCAAATGCCTGCGCTGCATTCGCCAGTCGAGTGATCGGCCGAAGTTGATTGCGCATGTACAAAAAGGAAATCGAAGTCATGATCACCGCGAAGAAAACCATGGTCACGATCAACTGGTGCGGCGCGGTTGGGGACAAGCGACGGCGATCCAGTGTCAGCTCAAGCAAGCCTAGATGGGTCCGCATATACAGCCGCGCCTGATCGCCCGTTGGCAGAGCGACTGCCACAAGATCCAGCAATTGTTCGTGCAGATCGGCTTCTACCTGTGGCGCGATGAAGTCATACCATCTGCGGTATCCAATATCGGGCCCTTCATTGATCCCTAGAAATCGGGCCTTCATTTCCAATGAGGCAATGTCCTGTCGAATCGCGGCAATGGCCTGATGCTGCGTTTCGGCGTCTGCCATCGTGTCTGTAATCAGGTCGACCTCACGTGCAGCCGCGCTGGTCATTTGCGCGGTCACATCCTCAAGGTGTTTTTGAATGAACGCGACGCCGACCACCAACAGAAGAACGATCACCGGAAGAACCAGGATCAGAACCGCACGCGCATAGAGACTGCGCGGCATATAGGATTTGAGCCACCGACTGGACATGCGCTAAACCTAACGGGCTGATCCGACAAGAGAAAGAGTACAGAATGCAGGCTCCCGACGATTTCAACCCGCGCCCCGGTATGGCTGTCGAGTTACAGACGGGCCTAAGGCGCATTCTGGCCCCCAATCCATCGCCAATGACATATCGGGGCACCAACACATATCTATTGGGTGATAAGGACTGCGCCGTCATTGATCCCGGCCCACTGAATGAGGGTCATCTTCAGGCGATTCTGGATGCTTTGCAGCCCGGCCAGCGGATCAGCCATATTATTGTAACGCACACGCATCTTGATCACTCGCCCCTTGCCGCACCATTGGCCGCCCGCACAGGTGCCCCGATTTTGGCATTTGGCGGCCCCGAATCTGGCCGCAGCGCAGTTATGTCCGAATTGGCGGAACAGGGCCTCGCAGGCGGCGGCGAAGGCATCGACACCGATTTCCGTCCGGATATCGAGGTTTCAGACGGCGAAGTTATCCAAGGCGACGGCTGGCAACTCGACGTCACTCACACCCCCGGTCATCTGGGCAACCATATCGCGCTGGGTTGGTCGGATGTCTGTTTTTCCGCAGATCACGTCATGGGTTGGGCCAGCTCTCTTGTGTCACCACCAGATGGTGATCTGACTGATTTCATGAACGCCTGCTACCGCCTGCGCGAACGTGACTGGAGCAGTTTTCATGCCGGTCACGGAGCACCGATTCAGAATCCAACCGAGCGTCTGGACTGGCTGATCAATCACCGGCTTGAACGCGAAGCCCAGATTCTGACCGCACTGGAGGAAAAGCCCGGCACCGCACGCGACCTGGCCGAAAGGATATACACAGAAACCCCTGCGGCCCTTCTACCCGCCGCCGAGCGCAATGTTTTTGCACATCTTGTCGATTTATGCGGAAAATCAAAGGCTTCACCAAAAGGCCAGCTTTCCGTGAATGCGCTTTTTGAAAGGTTGGGCTAACCAAAGAACTTTTTTCAGCTCTTATGACGATCTTGTCTTGTCGGCCAAAAACGAGGTTGCTATACGGCCCTCAGTTCCGGCGTAGCTCAGCGGTAGAGCAGTTGACTGTTAATCAATTGGTCGTAGGTTCGATCCCTACCGCCGGAGCCAAAATTTCCCAAATATTTCAAAAGTTTACCAATCTCCATCTTCGCGACCTATGCATTGTGAGCGGCAAATTGCCAAAATTTTGCCAAAACTTTCTTGGCAAGATCTTGGCAAGATCTTGGCAAGCTCAATTGCGACAAGTCGCCCGAAACTAATGCAACCAATTGTTTTATAACATTATTTAATGGCACCCCATCTTTAAGACCAATTGATTCGAGAAAATTGGTCGTAGGTGGTCTCAAATCTGAAGTTCGCTGTTCCATTCACGAACTTCCGGAAACGCAGGAATGAATCGTTTACTGCAGCCCGCGCGGAAGGCTGCTTAGCGGGACGAAGCTGCCGCTTGAAGTTGTAGGTTATTTGTTCTTTATTGCCTTTCCTGGCAGTAACTCTGTGTCGATCTCTCCATCACTGATGAGCACTGTTCCGTTGACGAGGAGATACTCTACGCCCACCGAAGCTTCTGCTGGTTTGTCGATGTTGGCTCGATCACTGATCGTGTCTGGATCGAATACGGTGATGTCTGCGTCCATGCCTACTTGCAGACGCCCTTTGCGTTCCATTGAAGGTACGAGACCGTCAAAGAGTTGCGCAGGGATTAGCGAAACCTTCGCGATAGCTTGAGGCCAATCCAGAAGTTGATCTTCTCGCACCCAGACCCTCAAAAACTTGGCGAATGTGCCAGCGCTCCGGGGATTTGATTGCGCATTCTCGGGTACAGGCCAAGTGCTCCCAATAACCGGAGTCCCATCTGGGAGAGTGTACGGTATTGAGTCCGATGCAATGGCGATCCATGGTTTTGCTGTTACCTGTTTCAGGATTTCAGCGTCACTGGCTTTCTTTTCATCCAAATACTCCATAATTATGAATTGCCCTGGATCTTCCTCTTGCTCGTTGCGGATATCAGCTTCGTCTTCGATCCAACGCTGTTTGGCCACTAGGCGAACTGAGTCAAAATCGATTCCCATCCGGTTTCGAAACTCGTCGCCCTCCTGCAAGAGTACCGCTGAGGCAATAGGCATTGTTGCGATCCCGTAGGGATAAACCTCGGTCGTCACATCGACACCCAATTCCCTCGCCGACGCCACCATTTCGGCGGCCGTAAGTGTGTCGTGGAGATTTGTTGAATGCAGGTGGCAAATATTAGTTCGCGCACCAGTAGTTGCAGCTAGACCGAGGACCATGTTGAGACCTTCAAGCGAGCTCAATGGATCAACCTGCGACCAATTCCTCATATGTGTACTGATCGGAACGTTGTTTTCGGCCGCAGTCTCCCAAACACGTTGAAGTTCCTTGCCACCGACACCGGGAACGTAGCCAGAATTGACACCAATCCCGAGTGCGCCTTCATCAAGGCCCTGTTGCAGCAAGGAGAGGACATCTTCTAGTTCTTCTTCGGTGGAGACGTCCGTAGTCCAGCGTGGATACGCGAAAGCACTCTGATACCATGTTGCCGTAGGTTCCTCCGCATGGCCTGGCTTGGACGGGTTTGCAAAATTCATCGGTTTGCATCCCAAAATGCTTCAAAGAGAACTTGCAAGACACGGCACGACAGGAGCAAATCTCGTAGACAGCGCGAAAATGCGTCAGGCGGAGCAATGGCTGACCGAGGGGCGCCTTTCTATAACAGATATCGGAAAGAACTTGGGCTACAAAAACCCAAGTGCGTTTACACGAACGTGTCGCCGTTGGTTTGGATCGTCGCCTTGCCGGTTAAAGCACGACCTCGATGTTCGATGATATGCCCGTGAAGTAGGTCCGCTTTGCGAGCAAAATCTGAGAACAATAAATTACGATTTGATTATACAAAATGTTGGAGTATCCTATGTTACAGCAACCAAATATAGATTGACTAGTCAGGAGGGGATGGTGAAAGTTCTTAGATCAGTGGTTGCAACTGCACTAACTGCAACGCTGATAACATGCCCTAACTTGGGCGCAGCAGACCAAGTCTCGGAGCAGATAAAAGCGCTGCTGCAGTCAAATACGAATGCGAGTAGTACACTTTCAAACAGCAAGAGTTTGGATGCAGAAATCCTTGTACCTCGTTTCTATACGGACAGAGAATTTACGCCAGCTTGGACCAGTTTTGAATTGGTTGACGAGCTTTTTGAGGAGTTGGACGGAGCAATTGATCAGGGTTTTACGCCGAGTGACTTCAAACTAGAAGAGCTTCGATCCGCATTCAAAGCCTCACAGGATGGCGATGCCTCCAGTCGAGCTTTATTCGATATTCTGGCGACTGACGCGGCCGTAAAACTCGTACACCATTTGGTGTTTGGAAAAGTCGATCCAAATGCGCTAGACGACGCTTGGAATTTCTCAAAGCCAGTAATACAACAAGACCCTTCCGCTGTATTGAGCCACTATCTTCAAGATGAAGGCTTCAGCGCTTTAATTGAACGCATCGATATCGACAACGCGCAATATACGATGCTCGTTGATGCATTGAGAAAATACAGAGCTATCGCATCAAAGGGAGGCTGGAACACAGTCCCCGAAGAAACGGTTCTGAAGCCGGAAATGGTGGATCCTGCCGTCGCCGAACTGCGCAAAAGGTTAGCGACAGAAGGCTACGATGGAACAAATGAATTTCCAGAAATCAGCCAAAGCGGTATAAATCCAGCTTGGGTTTATGACGATCATTTGGTGCGACAGGTAAAAACCTTTCAAAATCGTCACGGCTTGGAGGCAGATGGCGTCGTTGGTGGTAAGACCTTCGCGTCTCTCAACAAATCTGTCGAAGATCGCATAGATAAATTGCGGCTCAGCCTGGAACGAGGCCGCTGGCTCATGCGCGAAATCGACGAAGAGTTCGTGCTGGTAAACATTGCAGGCGCTCGTACTTACTTGGTCACGTCCGATGGGACGCTTTGGACCACTCGGTCGATCACAGGATCAGCCTACCGAAAAACCCCAGTGTTCCGAGATGAAATTGAATACATGGAATTCAATCCGACTTGGACTGTTCCCGCCTCGATTTTTCGGAAGGATAAGCTTTCGCGCATCCGCAAGGATCCAGCCTATCTGGCGCGCAACAATTACGTAGTTCGGAACAAAGACGGGCAGACGATTCCTGCCAACGCTGTGAACTGGGGGGCAAAGAACCCTGGCGTCACTTTGGTTCAGCAACCGGGTCCAGACAATGCGTTAGGATTAGTCAAGTTCATGTTTCCCAACGAATACGCAGTGTACTTGCATGACACCAACGACCGCAGTCTCTTCGACCGAAATGAGCGAAACCTAAGTTCAGGCTGCGTGCGTCTTGAGTATCCATTCGAATTTGCCAGCCTTTTGATGGAGGGAGAGCCGGACTGGAGCCGGCAAAAGATGCAATCCATCCTGGATAGCGGGAAGACAACGCGAGTTAACCTACCCGAGCCCATGCCGGTCCTTTTGACCTATTGGACTGCGTGGGTCGAAGATGGGACCGTTCATTTCCGCGAGGACCCTTACGAGCGAGATGCTCGAATACTTGCGGCTTTGGACCGATGAACACGTCATCCTAAAAGAGATGCGCAATTCTAAGCGTGCTAAATTGCCAGTAGCATTGGTGACTTCTAATTGGCGGAAATTCGAAGCAGTGTGAGCTGCAATAGGGGAGCACATGAGGGTTTGGCTCGTAAGAATAGTTGGGCTTGTTGCATTTCTAGCCTTCGCTGCAATCGCTTTTGTCTGGTTGTTGCTTGCTGCTCCGATGTTCTCGGACATGCGACGTGGCCTTGTAGAAAGAGTACTATCGGAACAAATTGGTCGGCCTCTGTTGGTCAACGATGATGTAAGCGTCGTGCTTGGACGCATTAGTCACATTTACGTCGGCGGGGTGGTCATCCCGAGCCAGACAATGCCGGAGTCACCACTTGTAGAATTGAATCTGCTTGAACTGGAGTTGGACATTGCCGCGTTGACCAATGGACGTCTGCATTTTGACAATCTGGTAGTGGAAGGCCTCCAAGCGAATATTCTTACAGCCGCAGACGGCACAACAAGCTGGCGAAAAAACGGGCCAACACCCAAGCCGGTGTCCGAGGAAACTGTATCAGCGGATGATCAAACAGACGTCGCTAGCGCTGATAGGATCAATGAAAGCGACACTGAAGGCAGTGGGATCCTGAACTTTCTGAGCGACAAGAACGTCAGTTTCACGTCTATCGGGTTAAACATCGACGACAAGGTCTCGGGCTTCTCGTTTGTATTTGACCTCCAGTCACTCGCGCTCGCACTAGTCGACAATGGGCAACGAACAAAGGTCTATGGTTCCGGCTCCGTCAACGGTCAGGGTTTCAATATCGATGGCGACTACCCTCGCGCCGCGCCATTTACGACGCGGGCCAGTTTTGGAGAAATGACCGTGAGCTATGATGGCGAACCCTTCACGGAAGACGAAGGTGGTGGCTATCGAGCTGTATTGGAGATGGACACCGGAGAATTCGGTGATTTTCTGGATGTCATTGGATTGGAACGTGTTTTGGAAGGCAATGGCCAGTTGCAAGCTGAACTCGTGTCCCAAGACGCCCTAAAAATCGAAGCGTTTACAACCACCGTAAGCTTGGAGGGAGGGCAGAAACTTGAAGCTGAGGGTTCAATAGATGACCTCTACACCGCTCAGGGCGTCGATCTGCTTTTCAATGCGCGGCTTCATCCCGAAGGACAGCCGCCGCCAGCAGCAAAAAGTATCCAAGAGCTGAAATTCACCGGCTTTGAAATGCATATGGTCGGATCTCTGACGTCCTTCGAATTCGAGAAGCTACTTTTTCAAACAAATGCGTTTGACCAGGGGTTAGACGTAATCGGTCCAGCCTCTATCGAAACCATTCGTCGCATGCCAGACGGCCGGCTCGCCATGCTGGGCATCGCGCTGCAAGCCGGTCCAATTGAAGAGCCTGTCCTGAAAGCCGAGGGGGAAATTCTCGATCTGCTTCAGCTTCAGGACGTAACTTTCGATGGGGAGCTGAACGGGCCCGCCAAGTTGATTTTTCCCAACCTCGATAAAAGCTACGTAGACCAATTCGGCGGTATCGAAGCTGATTTCAACATATCCAATACAGGCGGCCCGGTTTCTCTCAATAGGTTCAATGCTACCAACTATGGCACCGAACTATGGGCGCTCGATCTCGCACTATCTGTCAACGAACTCAAAGGTCTGGCCGGTCTCGATTTCGATGTGGAACTGGATGTCGACGACGGTGCCCAGTTTCTGACCGCGCTCAACCTGCAACCTGTTGAAATCGGAGCACTCGCTATCGATTCTGAAACCTCCAGGCAGGGTGAAGACTTTGATGCCGCAATCCAGTTCGAGGCCGGGTCTTCGCATCTTCGTGCAGCTTTGGATGCACAGTTTCCCGAAGGTGCATCCGTCGTCCGTGGCAACATCACGAGTGAAAAGCTCGACCTCAACGACCTGAAGAACCTGACTGCCGTGTTGGACCAACTGAAAAGCTTGATGGGCGAGGCCTCAAAAGAACCTGACGCCGAAGTTCAGCCCTTGGTTTTGCCGAAGGAGACAGATGTCCAGCCCCTGGTGTTGCCAAAGGAAAAAGGGAAACCTGCCGATCTTCTGGATGTGCAACGCGTGCTAAGAGAAGCTGACGTCGAGGTACAAATCGAATTCAAAGAGATTTTAGGCCAACAACGCGTAACATCTGTTTCCAGCCAAATGTCTGCCAAAGAAGGAACCGTGGATTTAGGACCTCTTCAGATGTCTTATGGCGGCGGAAACTTCAGCCTGCGGGCGGTCATGGACCTGATTGACTCACCTGATTGGCTTTCATTGTCAGGATCGACCTCAGGATGGGAATTTGGTGAAATCCTTGATGAATTGGGAATTGGAATTGATGCCTATGGCCGTTTGAGCGGTGAGTTCAACGTTTCTGGCAATACTGCCTCGGGCAAGGCCTTCATCAACTCGATGCGCGGCAACGCGTCTTTGTCGATGTCGCAGGGCTATATCAGCACCAGCTTATTGGAACTGGCGGGGCTGGGCATTTTCCCCTGGCTGTTTTCAGAGGAGTTCAGAAAAGGCTACACCGACATAACTTGCGTCGTTGCCCCGGTTGATATCCAGGCCGGACAAGTCAGTTCAAATTCCATCGTAATAGAAACAGGATCGGTTCAATTGGTTGCAAGGGGGCAAGTGGATTGGCTGAATGATACGATAGCAATAAGAGCGGAGCCGCGGCGCGTTGGCAAACCCCTATCCCGAAGCGCCTGGCCCTTTGATGTGACTGGCCAGCTTTCGTCGCCAAAGTTCAAGCTTGATGTGGGCGGGTCCAGAAACAAGGCCCCTGAAGGCGCTGATGCTATGCCTGCCGACAGGCAACCCTGTGTGCCAGACATCAATCAATTGCAGTAATCGGACGCACCTAGTTCTTCAGTGGTTCCGGCTGTTCGGTCTGACACGCCAGAACCGCTTCGATTGCTTTTGCAGACCCGCTGAGATCTAGTTCAACCTCAGCCCCGCTTTCACCAATAATCGTGACACTTTGGCGTTTTCCAAACTCGGTCACAAATGCCGGGTTGTCGAAAAAGGCGTAACCACCGGGCACGCCATTCTTAAAGACACCCACCGCTTCGCCTTCAAACTTCGCATCACCAAAATCGAACTGTACGACCCCGGTCGCCCCATCCTCGATTTGAATCCAGGCCGGATTAAAAGCGGCAAAAAAGCCGCCGGCCTGATTGGGTGCTGCGCCGATTTCAACGGTCATATCATTTTCAAAGGGCTTCCATGCGAGACAGCCGTTGCCCTTTTCGGGATCAATCAGGATTGTCCAGTCGCCGGTTTCACCCCACCGCTCCATACCAGCGGCATGAAGTAAGCTTGCAAAAAACAAAGCCAATGTTGTCAGCACATACCTGTACATTTTTAACCCCAGATTAGTTTTGAAGGTTTACCCATCCTACCGATCAAGGAAGATCAATCAAACGATACAGAAGAAGCTTATTCAGGACACAAGTTGTTGGAGCGCAACGGTTGAGCCTGCTTCCTGTTCATAGCCGTATACGCTGCTATTAGAAGGAATGCCCGGTTTGAGCAGTCTTCTGCACTTTGCAAAGTCCGCTTTCTGTGCATTGCTGTCATTGGGACATCGCGCAGCATCAGTCAAAATGGGCTCGAGGCAGTCATCCAACGGTTTTTGTCGGATGCCGGCTAAGCGCCGCTAAGCGGCCGTTCGGTCACGAAAAACCGAACTTTCAGCTCTCAATGACTCCTTTGGGCGAAAGCAGACGCTGGTCAAAAATTCGTCAATGATCGCTGCGCGGACATTGCTGCCCTTGACAGGAAGAGCCTAAATGTCGGCTAACCGCGGTCTCTCTAGGCTGGGCGTATTCCATTCAATGGCGGACATCTGCTTTTCTGACCTTTCTCGATTTTGCAGATGACAAAGCTCCGTCGCTGCTGGTATCTGGATAAAGGCGTGCGCATCACAAATTGGAGAACCGTCAATGAACTGCGCAGGTTGGCTCATTGGCTGAGAATGGGCACTGGCACCCCAAGACTAATCCGTTCACGCAATTGCTCATTCGGAGTTGAGAATGTCAGGTTTCGCACAGACAACCCCATCGGTTCTTGGAAACGTGAACGCACCTTGGGTGTTGGACGGTAGAGCGGTCGCCGAAAACCTCGGCGTGAACCCTGAGACGGGATTGAATCCGGACGAGGTGGCCAAGCGGCTTTCAACACACGGTCCAAACCGCTTGGAAGAGACTGCAACAGTTCCGCCATGGAAGATGCTCCTGCGGCAATTCGCAAGCCCGCTGCTGATCATCCTGATAGCAGGTGCTCTTGTCTCGGCCTATACGGGGCATTGGGTTGATGCGATTGCGATATTCGCGATCGCCGTCTTTAACGCCTTCATCTCCTTCTGGCAGGAATATAAGGCCGAGCAGTCCTTGGCAGCCCTGCGGGAGATGTCTGCACCGCAGGCCTTCGTGCGCCGCGGCGGCGAGATCGTCGAGGTACCGGCGGCGGATCTCGTGCCGGGCGATATTCTGCGAGTAAAAGCCGGTGACATTCTGGCCGCCGACATTCGCTTTGTCACCGCCAGCCGGATGCAGGTCGACGAGGCCGCGTTGACGGGAGAATCCGAACCGGTCGACAAACATGCCGATCCGATCGAGGACGAAGACGTCGTTTTGGCCGATCGTCTGAATATGGGCTTCATGAGCACGCAGGTCACTGGCGGCGCTGGTGAAGGCATTGTCGTGGGCACCGGAATGGAGACCGAGGTCGGTCACATCGCTGCCCTCATGTCCTCTGCGAAAGAGCCAAAGACCCCGCTGCAACTCAAGATCGAGGGCCTTTCCAAGGTGCTGATCATGGCGGCCCTGATCGTGGTCGCCATCGTGATCGGCATTGGCGTGGTCAATGGAATGGATGCGGCTGAGATGCTGAACACGGCAATCTCGCTGTCGGTCGCGGCGATCCCGGAGGGCCTGCCGACAGTAGTCACCATCGTTCTGACGCTGGGATCACAAAACATGGTTGCCAGCAACGCCTTGGCGCGACGGCTTTCCTCTGTAGAAACGCTCGGCGCGACCTCGGTGATCTGTTCAGACAAGACCGGCACGCTCACGCAGAACCAAATGCAGGTGATGCAATGCTGGGCCGGTGGCAAGGACTGGGAAGTGACCGGCGAGGGGTTCGATCCGCATGGCGAGTTCCGTTCCGAAGACGGCAGCGTGGCCGAGATCGAGGCCGAAACGGATCTTCGGCAGATGCTGGCCGTCTCCGCCTATTGCAACGATGCGCGTATGGTCGAGGCTGACGGGCGCCCGGCGATCCAGGGCAACCCGACTGAGGGCGCTCTCGTCGTGGCCGCGGCCAAGGTCGGGATTTCCCGCGAGAAGTTGACAGAAGCGCGGGTCGAGGCGCTTCAGCAATTCCCCTTCGATTCAACGCGCAAGATGATGTCTGTCTTCGCTCGATTGCCGGATGGGCGCACTGTACTCGGCGCCAAGGGGGCGCCTGATGTGATCCTGTCAAGGGCGAGCCATGTCCGCATGGCCGGGGAAACGCTTGAGATCTCCCCGGCTTTGCGGGAAGAGATCGAGGCGGTGATCGACAGTTTCGGCGAGAAGGCGCTCCGGACCCTCGCCGTGGCTTATCGGGAGGTGGCAGAAGAGGATCTGGACCATGCCGATCCCGAGCAGCGGATCGTACTGCTTGGCATTCACGGCATCATGGACCCGCCGCGCAGCGAAGTACCCATCGCCGTTTCGGAGGCAACCGGGGCCGGCATCCGATCGGTGATGATCACCGGCGACCACGCCGTGACCGCCCAAGCGATTGCGGAACAGATCGGCATTCGCACCAGCGACGCGCAGACGGTTCATACCGGGGTCGAGCTCGACCAGATGAGCGATCAGGATTTGAAAGAGATGGTGCAGCACGCGGCCGTCTTTGCCCGGGTGACCCCGGAGCACAAGCTGCGCATCGTCAATGCCCTGCAGGAGAATGGCGAGGTGGCGGCAATGACCGGGGATGGCGTCAACGACGCGCCCGCTCTGCGAGCGGCGGATATTGGTGTCGCCATGGGCATCACCGGCACGCAGGTCGCCAAGGACAGCGCTGCCCTCGTGCTGCTCGATGACAATTTCTCCACCATCGTGACGGCAGTCCGCGAAGGCCGGCGCATCTTCGACAATCTGTTGAAATTCATTCGGCAGGCGCTCACCGCCAACGTGGCCGAGGTCTCAACGATCCTGTTCGCCTTCCTACTGATGGGAGCAGACCCGCTCCTGCCGATCACACCGCTGATGATCCTCTGGGTGAATCTTGTATCGGATGGGCTACCGGCTCTGACACTCGGCTTCGAGAAAGCGGAACCCGACCTGATGCAGCGCCCACCGCGCCCGCGCGACGATAATCTGTTCGGCGGCGGAATGAAGGAGCGGATCCTGATCCGGGGAACGCTGCTCGGCCTGCTGACCTTTTATGTCTTCCAGGAGTTTCTCGAACGAGGCGCCTCCTTGGAACACGCCCAGACAGCAGCGTTCATGACACTGATCTTTGCCCAGATCTGGCATATTTTCGACGCCCGAACGACCTCCACGCTCTACCGCAAGTCGCCGCTCGGCAACCGCACCTTGCTTGGAGCGGTGAGCATTTCCATATTGCTGTCTCTTCTCGCCATTTACACCGGCGCTGGACATTTCGTGCTTGGAACAGTTTCCCTGCCTCTGTCGCATTTGCTCGGAGTGTTCTTCATCGCCGCACTGCCCACGCTTCTGTTGTCTGCGCTGAAGGAAATGTTCGGACTGAAATGGCTCTGACGCTACCTTTGCTTAGAACGGCACTGAAGGTGCTAGAATGGACATCCTGAAGCACCCATTCGTTGTCAACTTCTTGGCAGAGGGTCTGCATTGTGCCTGGCCAGCATTCCGCCCACAAGGATGTCAGAGGAAGTTAAATTTTATGGCCTGATAACCCATACGCACGATCTAGTGACGCGCAGCGCGCAGTGTCGACCCCGGTGTCCCATAGAAGGCATTACAATCAACAAAGCCTATTCTTCGGGCCTAGTGAAACTGTGTTTCCCCGGCCTCTAGCGATACCGTCGTACCTTTTTCACCGCGAACGGCTGCAGGAACGTCAGCAAGCGCGCAAATAACGGCCCGACCGCCCGAGGATCGCACAAAGTCTTGTGCGGACTGCACCTTGGGACCCATTGATCCAGCGGGGAAGTCGTACTCATCCAACGCGTCGGGGGTGATCAACCGAATACCTTTTTGGTCAGGCGTTCCCCAGTTCAGGAACACGGCTTCTGCATCTGTAGCGATGACAAAGAAATCTGCGCCAAGGTTCTGCGCCAGTAGGCACGAGGCGAAATCCTTGTCGATTACGGCTTCGACCCCGACCAGTTTCCGTTCTGCGCCTGCCTGGTACATCGTCGGGATGCCGCCTCCGCCAGCAGCGATCACGGTCGCGCCCTTATCCAGGATCCAACGGATTGGTTCGACCTGAAAGATACGTTTCGGGCGGGGCGAGGGCACCACGCGCCGCCAGTACTCGCCATCTGGTTTCACCGTCCAGCCCTTGTCAGCCGCCTCTTTCTTGGCGTCCGCTTCGGAATAAACCTGCCCGATGAACTTGGTCGGATTGTCAAAGGCCGGGTCGCTCGGATCGACCTCGATCATGGTCAAGAGGGTGGCGATGTGATGCTCAAAAGGCAGGATGTTCCCAAGCTCCTGCTCGATCATGTAGCCAATCATCCCCATCGTCTCGCCCACCAGCACGTCCAGCGGGTATTCCTCGACATCCGTATACATGATCTCTTGCAGGGCCAGCATCCCGACCTGCGGACCATTGCCATGAGTGATGACGGTTTCGTGCGCTTCGCAGAGCGGGGCGAGGGCTTCGGCGGCAATCTTTGCGTTCTTGCGCTGATTGTCCGCCGTCATCGCCTCCCCCCGTTTGAGAAGCGCGTTGCCGCCAAGTGCTACAACAACGCGTCCCATGGATCAGGCTCCCAATGTCGCGACGAGGATCGCTTTGATCGTGTGCATCCGGTTTTCGGCTTGCTCGAACGCGATATTCATATCACTTTCGAAAACCTCCTCGGTGACTTCCATCTCGGTGATGCCAAACTGTTCGTGAATGTCCTGACCGACCTTGGTCTCCAGATTGTGGAAGGCGGGCAGGCAGTGCATGAACTTGACGGCTGGATTGCCGGTTTTCTTCATCAGATCCATGTTGACCTGATAAGGGCTCAGCAGCTTGATCCGCTCAGCCCAGACTTCTTTAGGCTCACCCATCGACACCCAAACATCGGTATGAATGAAATCCGCGCCCTCTACGGCCGAGGTATCGTCCGTGATGGTCACACGTGCGCCGGTCTTTTCAGCCCGCTCTATCGCCAATTCGCGCACATCGTCATGGGGCTGGGTTTCTTTCGGCGAAATCATCCGCACGTCGCAGCCCATGATCGCGCCCAACATCAGCAGCGAGTTGCCCATGTTCGACCGACAATCGCCCGAGTATGCATAAACAATGTCCTTGCGGGGTTTGTCGGCGTGCTCGATCATGGTCTGCATATCGGCAAGCATCTGGGTCGGATGCCAGTCATCCGTCAGGCCGTTATAGACCGGAACACCGGCATATTCAGACAGCGTCTCAACCATGTCCTGACCCGCACCGCGGAATTCGATCCCGTCGAACATGCGGCCCAAAACGCGGGCAGTGTCTTTCATCGACTCTTTGTGCCCGATCTGCGATCCCGACGGATCGAGATAGGTGATGTTTGCACCCTGATCGTAGGCGGCCACTTCAAATGCACAGCGGGTACGGGTCGACGTTTTCTCGAAGATCAGGCAAATGTTCTTGCCGGTCAGCGAGGGCTGTTCGGCGCGGGCATATTTCGCGCGTTTCAGGTCACGGGCCAGATCCAGCAGGTACAGCATTTCACGCTGGCTGAAATCGGCAATTTTCAGATAGCTACGGCCTTTTAGATTGAATGCCATTTTGTCTCTCCCTAACAAAAAATCAGTGGGCGCAAGGGCGCGCGCCCTTGGTAAATTCAATAGGCGGGGTCGCGGTCGATCGGGCAGGTCATGCAGTGGCCACCGCCGCGGCCGCGACCAAGTTCCTGGCCTGAGATTTCGATCACATCGACACCAGCTGCGCGCATCTTGCCGTTCGTAAACGTGTTGCGCGCATAGCCGACGACCACGCCGGGCGAGAGGGCGACGACGTTATTCCCGTCATCCCATTGTTCGCGCTCGGCCTGGAATTCGTTGCCACCGGTCGAGATGACTTCCAGCGAGTTCAGCCCAAGGGCCTCTTTGTAGACGTCGAACAGGTGCCCTTTTTCAACGTGGATATCCAAATCTCCACGGTCACCCGGACGGATCGAGATGCAGGTGATCTGGTCCGCAACTTCCGAGAATGCAGTAACTTTGTCATGGTCAAGGCAAGTGAAGACGGTATCCAGATGCATGGCCGCGCGGCTTTTTGGCATGGCACAGGCGACGACACGTTCGGCGCCGCCCTTCGTGAACAGCGCTTCCGCAACCTGAGCGACGGCCTGCCGGGTTGTGCGCTCGCCCATACCTATGAAGACAGTGCCGTTGCCCACCGGTTGAACGTCGCCACCCTCAACCGAAGCGAGGCCGAAATCGTCGTCGCTATCGCCCCACCAGAACTCGAACTCGGCGTCCTTGAACATCTTATGGTGGCGATACACCGTACGCATGATCAGGGTTTCTGGCTTACGAGCAGGCCAGAACATCGGGTTCGTCGTCACGCCATCGAAAATCCAGCAAGAGGGGTCGCGCTGGAACTGCGCGTTGGGGATGGCGGGAAGGATGAAGTCGCCCAGAGAAACCAGATCACCGAACTGTTCGTCGATCATACCCTTGGGCAGGTCTGCAAAGATGATGCCGCCAAGCATATGGCGAGCAAGCAGCTTGGCATCCATCTCGTCCAACCAGGCACGCATTTCTACGGAAAAGCCCAAGCCGACCATGTTGGGCGTGATCAGACGGTCCAGCAGGAAGGCGCGCGCTGCGGGGTCGTCTGCGATAGCTTGGGCGAGCAGATCCTGAATATCGTAGACCTCGACCCCGCGTTCCCGCATCAGGGAACAGAATTCTGCGTGGTCCTTGCGGGCCTGCTCGACCCAGATCACGTCATCGAACAAAAGCTCTTCGCAGTTTCGTGGTGTCAGACGATCATGCGCCAGTGAAGGGCGCGAGACGATCACCTTGTTGAGCTTTCCGATCTCGGAATGAACACCGAGCTTCATTGCAACTCTCCTTTCGAACTATCGGTTTTCTGAATGTCTTCAATATCATTGGCCTGACTCCAGCGGACCCAGACATGGATTGGCACGCCCATAAGCAACAGGACCGAGCCAACCAAAACGGTTTCAGCGCCTGAGCCAATGAAGGCCCAGACCGAATAAATGAACCCAAGTGCGCCCAGCACGACGACCTTGGCCAATTCCGGGCCGTGCAGGACCTGCCCGCCTTTCAGCCGGATCATAATCTCCGCCACAGAGCAGATGGCATAAGGCAACAGGCTGGCGACAACGGCGAGCAGAATGACAAAGTTGAATGCGGCGACCAGCCCTTGCGCATAGTTTATGATGATCAGAACCGAAGCCAGCGCATTTGACAGGATTAACGCATTGGCTGGCGTTCCAAATTTGGATTTTTGGCCCAAGGCTGCAGGGAAGACGCGATCCAAGGCAGCACCGTAAGGGACCTGGCCACTGAGCAGTGTAAAGCCGTTCAAAGTGCCAAAGGTCGAAATCACCGCACCCACTGCAACAAGGACACCACCAACGGGACCAAACATCACCTCACCGACGGCTGCCAGAGGTGCGGCGGAAACAGCGAGCAACTCGGCAGGAATGACGCCCATCGAAACGGCGGTTACCGAGATATAGACGCTTGCCGCGATAATCACGCCGATCACGGTGGCGCGTGGAATGGTCTTTTCCGGCTCGATAACATCGCCAGAGGGAACTGTTGCAGATTCAAGGCCCAAGTAAGCCCAAAGCGTCAGAGCAGCCGCGGCGGAAATCGCCGTAAACGCCGTGGTGCCGCTTTGATTGACCGGAACATAGTTCTCAGTGTTGATCCAGAAGATACCCAATATGCCAATCAATATCAGCGGAGCGAGCTTGAGCACGGTGGTCACGATCTGAACCAAACCAGCCCCTTCGACCCCTCGGATGTTAACCAAGGTGAGCGTCCAGATTGCAACCAACGCGGTCGATAGGCCGTACATTGGCACTTCGATGATAATCGGGAACAGGAATCCCAGATATCCCACCAACGCGACAGCAACAGCTGCGTTCCCAGTCCAAAGTGCGATCCAGTACCCCCAGGCAATTATGAAGCCTGCAAAGTCTCCGAATGCTTCTTGCGAATAGGCATAGGGGCCACCGGGTTTCGAAACGACGCGAGACAGCCTTCCGAAAATGATCGCGAGAACAAGCGCCCCCGCCGAAGTCAGAATCCACCCACCAATTGCGATTGGCCCGTACGGTGCAAGTGACGCTGGTAGAAGGAACACTCCCGACCCGATCATGTTTCCGACAACCAAAGCGATACAGGCCGTCAGCCCTAGCGCACCCGATGTCGAAGTCGTCTCTGGAGCGGAGCGATCGGTCATTGCGACGGCTCAGTTCGATGTTGTGTCTGAAGTCTCGGTTGTGGGCCCGTCGATCCCCGGATCAGTTATGGCCCCAACGGTAAGTGCGGCGCAGATGATCACGGCCAGAATTACGAGCAGCGGGAAAACAAAACGTAGCCACCGGTCATAGGAGACACGGCCAATGGCTAGCCCACCCATGACGACGGCAAATGTCGGGTTGAACAGGTTCACCCATCCGTTTGCTGACTGGTACGCAGTAACCACAAGGTCACGACCGACGCCTGCAAAGTCTGCCAGTGGCGCCATGATCGGCATCGAAAGCGTGGCCAGCCCAGACGAGGACGGCACCAGGAATGACATCAAGATCTGAATGCCAAACATCGCGTTGATAAAGGCGAACTCGCTCAGCCCCGAGACAAACCCCTCGGCTCCGGCGAGGATTGTGTCGGTGATTTTGCCCGCGTCCATAATCACGACCACGCCGCGCGCGACGCCAATGATCAGGGCAACGCCCAGCAAATCGCGCGCTCCGTCGACGAAGGTTTCCACAAAAGTCCCTTCGTCCATTCTAGACCCTTCATCCGTTTTCCCGACCCACCAAACGATGATGGACATCACCAGGAAGAGACCGGACATTTCCGCCATCCACCACCCCAGCGCGACAACACCATAGATCATAATGGCGAAGGTAATCCCGAAAAGAACCAGAATGATCGAACGCGTCTTGGTCATCTCGGGGAACGTATCATTGCTTTCCAAACCCTTTAGGAAATGCGCCCGGTTTTCCTCGACCTGATCGGCCACCACGGACAATGACGGGTCGGCTTTCACGCGTGATGCGTATCGCATGACGAATGCGATGCCTGCAGCAAGACAAAGAATAAGGATAATGAACCTAAGAACGATCCCGTTAGTGAACGGAATACCCGCACCTTGCGAGGCAACAACTGTTGCAAATGCGTTGAAGGTTGAGCCCAGGGTCCCAATGCCTGCGCCAAGCATGATCACCGCGACCCCGGTCAAGGAGTCGTACCCTGCCCGAATAAAGACCGGAATAATCAGAGCGTAGAACGCCAGGGATTCTTCCGCCATGCCATAGCTTGTCCCGCCAAAGGCAAAGGCGACCATCAGGATTGGGATCATCAGGATTTCCCGCCCGGCCAACCTGTGCAGCAACCAACCGATGCCGGCGTCGATAGCTCCTGTCTTGGTTACAACCATCAGGAAACCGCCGATGACTAAAACAAACAAAGCGACATCAATCGCCGCGCTGGATGAACTTCCCAGAAGACCGGGATCGTACATACCTGCAATCGGGGCAAGGATAACTGCCGTAAGTCCTTGGGGGTTCGGCTCGACTTCGTGGTAGGTGCCCGGGACAGGCGCTTCGCTGCCCAGAGCTTCGTTCATCTGACGGTCGTACTCACCGGCCGGAATAACCCATGTAAGGGCGGCCACGACGGCAATCAGTATGAACAGAATGGTAAAGGCGGTAGGAAATTTGAACTTGGACATATGAAACTCGCGCTGGGTGAAGCTGAGAAACTGGGCAGTTAAACATTTGAATATTTATGTCTCAACCTAGTACTAACGCGGTGACTTGTCACTTTCGTAAAACATGAGGTTGTCGAACACATTGAACAATGTCTGCCATGCGCTCAAAGAGGCCACTGACCACGCTGTAGAGGAAGGTCTGTACCGAGTCGCATCCGTATCGGATGAGAAGCCGTGTGCTTCGCCTACAAAAAAGCGTTTTTGCGTCTGGACCTCCACTTTACCTGTTGATACACGCTCCTCAGTTCCGGCGTAGCTCAGAGGTAGAGCAAGCGACTGTTAATCGCTGGGTCGTAGGTTCGATCCCTACCGCCGGAGCCAAACTCGGACCATCAGACAAGACATTCTCGGCCTATCGCCAGGACTCCCACGCAGTAGGGACGACATGTTCTGTCAGATTTTTGGCAACGTATCATTGCCAAAATTTTGCCAGGAAAAACGGCAACGGCTGGCAATTGTGTGCAACGCAGTGCAACTTTGGGTGTTTCGCCAGACATCCTAAACCCAGCGAAACCCCTTATTTTATGGCGATGCCGGTGTTCCCCAAATTCGAGCCAACGATCCGTTAATCAATTGGTCGTAGGTTCGATCCCTACCGCCGGAGTCATTTTCCCTTATTTCAAATACTTAGCCCGTAAGGGCATCCGAAAAGTCCGCACGAAGGTTGCGCTTAAGCACCTTGCCCGTAGCGTTCAGTGGCAGCGCGTCCACAAAGACAACCTTGTCAGGAATCTGCCATTTGGCAATTTTGCCGTCGAAGTATGACAGCAGTTCGTCCTCCGACGGGTCCTGCCCCTCGGCCTTTACCGCAACCAATAGAGGACGCTCGTCCCACTTGGGGTGCGGAACACCGATCACAGCGGCCGTCGCAAGCTTGGGATGGGCAACGGCGATATTCTCCAACTCAACTGAACTGATCCATTCGCCACCAGATTTAATGATATCCTTGGATCGGTCACGGATGGTCATGTACCCGTCGGCATCCAAAGTCGCCACATCGCCAGTGGCGAACCAGCCATCCTGCAGCAGGTTCTGATCCTGCAGTTCAAAATAGCTGTCCAGCACCCAATACCCGCGAACCAGCAAATCACCCTGAGTTTCACCATCGCGGGGCAGTTCATTGCCGTCATCGTCAACGATTTTCAGTTCGACGCCATAGCACGGCCGGCCCTGACTCTCGCGCAGCTTGTGCTGCTGTTTAATCGGCAGATCAGCGTGTTTCGCCATGGGTTGATTCGCCGTACCCAACGGGCTCATCTCGCTCATGCCCCAGGCGTGAACAGTGTCTACATCATAGGTGTCACGGAATGTTTCGATCATCGAGGGTGGGCAGGCCGCGCCGCCGATAACCGTTCGCTCCAGACTGGTAAGTTTACTGCCCGACTTCCCTGCGTGGGCCAACAAACCCTGCCAGATCGTCGGAACACCCATCGCCAGTGTAACGCCGTAGGTGTCAATCAGGTTCACCAACGCCTCACCATGCAGATCCGGTCCGGGCAGAACCATTCGTGAACCTGACATCGCGCAGGCATAAGGCGACCCCCACGCATTCACATGGAACATCGGCACCACCGGCATCACAACGTCCACGGCGGAGTACCCGATGACATCCCGCGTATTCGAACCGAAGCTATGCAACACGGTCGAACGGTGGGAATACAACACGCCCTTCGGATTTCCCGTTGTGCCGGATGTGTAACACAGGCTGGACGCAGTGTTTTCGTCAAAGCTGGGCCATTGGAACCCTTCATCACCTGCTTCGATCAGTTCATCATAGAACTGAACACCGGGAACCTGCGCGATCGCGTCATCGTTCCTTGGCCCCATCAGCACGAAATGCTGAACTTCGGTCAGATGTTCTTTGATCGCCGCAACCAGCGGAATAAAGGTCGCGTCAAAGAACAGAACCCGGTCTTTCGCGTGGTTGATGATGTAGGTGAGCTGTTCGGGAAACAGTCTGGGGTTGATCGTGTGACACACAAAGCCTGCACCAGAAGTTCCATAGTATATTTCCAGGTGCCGCCGATTGTTCCACGCCAGTGTCCCGATACGCGCTTGCGGTTTGAGGTCCAGTTTGGTCAAGGCTGACGCCAGCTTTCGCGCATTCACCGCCACTTGTGACCAAGTGCTTTCGGTCACGGACCCGTCGGTCTCAACCGAGATGATCTCGGTCTGACCATGATAGCGATCCGCGTGTTCAATCAGTGACGAGATCAGCAGCGGCTGCGTCATCATTTGTCCCAGCATGGACATCCTCCCTGTAGTTGCACCATTTCTTTGCGACAGTGCATTTGTTCCGCCCCCTGCAACGACCAGCAGGGCATCTGTTAGGGGACCCACCCTGCCAAGCATTTAATTTGCTGACAATAATAGAATGCAGCTTTCCGCTGCGGCAAAAAGAAGTTTTTTCCTCAGTCCCGATGGCGCATCACATACGCCACCAACGCGGCGGTCGAACCATCCTTTTCAGACGCCGATTCCTCACCTTCCACGATCGGGCCAAGCGATGTTGCCAGTTCCTTACCTAGTTCGACACCCCATTGGTCAAACGAGTTAATTCCCAACAGCACACCTTCGACAAATACACGATGTTCATACAGCGCGATTATCTGCCCCAAAACAAACGGCGTAAGTTTTGGGTATATCAATGTGGTTGACGGTCGGTTTCCGGAAAAGACCCGGTGGCGGGCCTGACGTTCCAGCTCGGTGCCTTCCAACCCCTTCGCGGCCATGCGTTGCCGTGCTTCGGGCAGCGAACGCCCTCGCATCAACGCCTCGGATTGAGCCAAACAATTCGCCAACAATAGACGGTGGTGATGCGAAAGCTCCGGCTCGTGCCCTTCGGCTGCAACCATGAATTCGCAGGGAATAACGTCGGTACCTTGGTGGATCAATTGATAGAAAGCGTGCTGCCCATTGGTTCCGGGCTCGCCCCAGACAACCGGCCCTGAAGGAACCGCCAACGCTGTGCCATCCATCGCCACGGATTTTCCGTTCGACTCCATCTCGAGTTGCTGAAAATACGCGGCCAACCGCAACAACCGCTGATCATAAGGCAGAACCGCACGGCTGGCATGGCCAAGAACTTGCCGATGCCAAATACCGACGAGCGCCAGCATGACAGGCATGTTTTCACCCCAGTCAGCCGCTCGGAAATGCACATCCATGGCCTGACCGCCCCGCAAGAAGGCATCAAAAGCATTCGATCCGACGGCGATCATCACGGGCAAACCAACCGGCCCCCAGACCGAGTACCTTCCGCCGACCCAATCCGCAAAGCCGAATACCCTGTTTTCGGGAATGCCAAAGGCTTGCGTCTTGTCCAAAGCGGTGGACACCGCCGCGAATTGTGTCGCCGGGTCGCCCCCACCTTCGGTCATCCACGCCCGAGCCGTTCGCGCATTGGTCATGGTCTCAATGGTTGTGAAGGTTTTCGAGGCGACAATGACCAGCGTTCGCGTCGGATCCAGTTGTCTCAACGTATCGGCGATATGCGCGCCGTCCACGTTCGACACATAATGCAACCTTGGCCCATCGTGATACGGGGACAAAGCATGAGTGGCCATAACCGGACCCAGATCGGACCCACCGATTCCGATATTCACCACATCCGTAAAGCTGCCCCCTGCCCCGGTGACGGCACCGCCGCGCACCTCTTCGGCAAAGACCCGCATACGTTGAAGCGTGTCCAAAACGTCAGGCATGACATCCAGACCATCAACTTCTACCGGGCCACCGTCCAAATTGCGAAGAGCCGTGTGCAGCACCGCGCGGCCTTCGGTTTCGTTGATCTTGGTACCGCTGAACATCGCCTCGCGACGGTCGGCCAAATCTGCCTCATCGCATAACTGAATTAGGGCATCGCGGATCGTCGTATCCAACTGGGTCTTCGAGTAATCAAACAGCAAGTCCCCGGTCGAAGCCGAGAAAATGCGCGCCCTGTCGGCCGAATGTTCGAACAAGTCCAAAATCGCGCGGTCCTGCGCGCCGGCTGCCAGAGTTCTGAGGTTATCCAGTTTCATTGTCGTCACTCCGCCCAGTGAACCGTCATCCCACTTAGCACCGCTGCGATCGGTGCCTCTTCCGGATGCAAGGTAAGTGCTTGTTTCAACGCCTCGCGCTTTGCAGCCCCGAAGATCACCAGATGTTTGGACAAGGCCCCGTCCAGAACCGGTGCCGTCAGGGTTATGCGCGCCTCTGGCTGGACTTCGGTCCGGGCGATGGCCAGCGGCGGCGCGTGCCTATCAAGGGCCTCTTCCAATCCCTGCATTCCAGGAAAAAGTGACGCCGTATGCATGTCCTCTCCCATCCCCAGAACAAGAACCGACAGGGGAAGGACCGGAGTGATCAGGCTTTCGACTTCCGGCAGTACTGTCTCGGGGTCCTTGCCGTCCAGATACAGCGGAACATATTGCGCCGCTGATGCGCGATTTGTCAGCAGACGCTCGCGGATCAGTTTTTCGTTGGATCGGTCGCTACTGCCTGGCACGCAACGCTCATCCGTCGGTAAAATCCACACTCTGTCCCATTCCAGATCAGCGGCACACAACCCGTCAAAAATCGGCCCCGGGGTAGTGCCGCCGGGAACCGCCAGCGAAATCATGTCGTGATGCAGCAACGCGGCTTCCAGATCTCCGGCCAAGACGTTGGCGACGTCGATGGCCAGCATGTCCCTGTCGGCGTATTCCTGTATTTTCATGGGTTTATCCCTTGCCACCGGCGACCATCCCGTTTCATCAGCAGTTCGGCGTCGCCCGGGCCGGTACTGCCACTTTCATATGGTTTCGGCACGTCCCCACGCGACTGCCAACCCGCAATAATAGGGTCGGTCCACGCCCATGCGGCCTCGACTTCGTCGCCGCGCATGAACAGGGTCTGATTGCCGCGGATCACATCCATCACCAGCCGTTCATATGCGTCCGGCGGCTCTTGGTTTTCAGGCCCCAGCGCCTCGGCAAAGCTCATGTCCAAGGGCACGTCAACCAGACGCATGCCCCCCTGCCCAGGCTCCTTGATCGTCACCTTCAGGGTGATCCCTTCGTTCGGCTGCAGGCGGATCGACAGGACATTCGCGTGACGGCCAGCCTGTTCACCAAAGATCGAGTGCGGCGCATCCTTAAACATAACATTGATGACCGACGAGCGCGCCACCAACCGTTTGCCCGTTCGCAAATAAAACGGTGTACCGGCCCATCGCCAGTTGCTGACATGCGCCCGCAGCGCCACGTAACTTTCAGTGGTCGATCGTGGATTGCCCACGATCTGACGGTAGCTTGGCCCGCCCCCTTCAAACTGACCGCGCACGATATGGTGCGGTTCAACCGGGTCCAAGGCGCGGATAACCTTGAGTTTTTCATCTCGCACGGCGTCTGGGTCGAATTTCGCCGGCGGTTCCATCGCGATCAGGCACAAAAGCTGCATCAGGTGGTTCTGCATCATGTCGCGCATCGCACCGGCGCGCTCATAATACTCTTCCCGCCCGTCTATACCTACGGATTCGGCCACGGTGATCTGAATGTGATCTACGTACTGGCTGTTCCAGAGAGGCTCAAACAACATGTTTCCGAACCGTACTGCCATCAAGTTCTGAACCGTTTCTTTGCCCAGATAATGGTCGATCCGGTAGATTTGCTTTTCCCTGAAATGCGCCGCCAAGGTCGCGTTCAACACCTTCGCGCTGTCCAAATCGTGACCAAACGGTTTTTCAACGACAATTCGGGTCTGTTCGGTCGCAAGATCATGTGACTGAATTCGCTCGGCCAACGAACCGAACAGCCTTGGCCCAACGGAAAAATAGAAGGCGCGCACCCTGTCGGGCTGAAGCTTGGCCGCCAATGTCGACCACCCTTCGTCGGAACCATCATCTAGTGCAACGTAATCGACGCAATGAAGAAATGCCGCCAGCGCCGCCGCATCCTTGCACTGGACCGAGGCATGCGTTTTCAGCGATTCGGCCACAACTTGCCGAAAGGTTGCGCCGTCGTGCTTTGTTCTGGCGGCGCCAATAATCTGCACCCCATCGGCCCATTGACCAGCACAAAACCGACGGAACAGCGCCGGAAGGATCTTGCGCTGCGCCAGATCACCGGTTCCGCCAAAAATGACCAGATCAAAGGGGTCGACGGGTATGACACGAGAAACCATGTGTTTTCCTTACCTTGCCCCTAGGGTCATGTCCAATGTTAGCGCAACCATATTTGCGGCAATCTGCGTCTTCACAACTCTGTCAGGTCGGTTCTGCCCACTTAACGAACACAGGCCAAGGCGCTAAGTCTTTCACACGAGCTCAAAGAACCGGAAACCGGAATGAAAGACAACGCCCCTCAAAGCGCCAATATTGGCAAATTTCAGAACAAATTGGTGACAGCAGACGGGCAAACCCGTGCATCCGTGGCGTTGAAGAATCCTCAGACGCTTTGGTTCAATACTGGCACGCTGTGCAATATCGAATGCACCAACTGCTATATCGCAAGCAGCCCGACCAACAACGCGCTGGTTTACATAACCGCAGATGAGGTGTGCGCATATCTGGACCAGATCGAAGAACGCGCGTGGCCGGTACGTGAAATAGGCTTCACCGGCGGTGAACCCTTCATGAATCCCCAAATGATCGGGATGACGCGCGCCGCGCTTGAACGTGGGTTCGAGGTTCTGATCCTCACCAACGCAATGCAGCCCATGATGCGTCCCAAGGTCCGCGAAGGCTTGTTGGACCTGCAACGCGACTTCGGCAACAAGCTGACTTTGCGGATTTCTGTCGATCACTTCCGCCCTGAGCTTCACGACGAAGAGCGTGGGCAAGGCAGCTTTGACAAGACCGTTGAAGGTATGAAATGGCTACGCGACAACGGGTTTCAAATGGCAGTGGCCGGGCGTTCGGTTTGGGGGGATACCGACGCAGAAAGCCGTGCAGGATATGCCGCATTTTATGAGGCCCATGGTTTTGACATCGACGCGCAGGACCCCGCGCGGACCGTTCTGTTCCCCGAGATGGACGAAACCATCGAAGTGCCTGAGATCACAACCGCTTGCTGGGGCATTCTGGATAAATCACCCGAGGCGGTCATGTGCTCAAACGCAAGGATGGTCGTGAAACGCAAGGGCTCTGACAAACCCGCCGTGCTTGCCTGCACCCTGCTGGCCTACGAACCGGAATTCGAGATGGGTGAGACATTGGCCGAGGCCGAAGCTGATGTGCACCTGAACCACCCGCACTGCGCCAAGTTCTGCGTATTGGGCGGCGCAAGCTGTTCGGGCTGATCAGTTCAACTCGGGCGATTTCCAGTATTTGGTTCCCGACGCCCCTGCCGAAACGCGCCACCCCTTCTTGCTAAGGACAAAGAAGGAACGACCATCAGTAAACCTGAGAGTCTCGTCAGTGCGTTCTTCACCGTACATGGCGTCCGATTGGGCCGTAGCGTCGTATCCATAGTCAATGAACTTGTCCAAATCCGCCTGCGTTTCAAACAGGATAACGAACTTGGTTTCAAACCCACCGATTCCAATCGCGGCACCGACCCCTCCGGTTCCCATGTTCATATAGGTGTGCTGTCCGGTCTCTTTCGACACGGCCACACCGCGTCCGTATCCGGCGGACACCGGAAATACCGTCACCTTTCTGGAATCAAAAACCGCATATCCCGCGCTGACATCGTAAAGCGCCTGAGCCTCGGGGTTCTCTGCCATAAGCTGGGTAAGAACCTCGTTTGCCATGGCGTCAAGTTTCGCGCGTGTCTCTTCCGGGGTGGCTTCGTTCGACATCAGATCGGCAGTGGAGTCGATGGTGTCATCCACGGCGCTCACGCCCTTTTCGACTGTGTTCCCAACCGACTCGGCCCCACGCCCAATGGCGTTTGCAGTGTTTTCAGCACCCTTCTTGATTTTATCCAGGACGCCTTCGGCAGCGACGGGACCGCCAAGCATTGTGACGGCAAAAGCGAGATACAGAATTCGAGACATTGTGACTTTCCATATGGCAAACGGTTTGCATGCCACTCTACTCAATAAAACCGCGTTGAGAATACCTGTTCAGTTTATCCTGAATTCACCGACCATGTTGCGCCATTCTCCGGGGGCAATCATTTTCCGGTGCGTGTACCTCACCGAATGCAGCGGTCCTTCAATCTCGCGCTGCCAGAATTCGATGAAATCAAACAGTTTCGGGTGGTCCGGGGCAAGATCGTAATCCTGCCAGATGAACGTATTCAGAACGTGGATATAGTCGGGCATGTGATAGAAGAATTCCGCCGTCGTCAGCCCATATCCCTTGAGCATTAATTCGGTTTCGCTTTGCTCCATGCAGACCTCCAATTTCTTGCAAGGTCTCGTTAGGGTAACATGGAAACCCTCAAACTATTGAATAACAATATGTTACTCCGGTGTTACTGTGGTTTTTTGCCGGAAATGCTCAGCTGGCTTGCACCTTATGTGCCGGGTCTGATAAGATGCACACACAAGATATAGACCCAAGCCAAAGATCGGGCAGTTTACGTGAGCGATACGCCAGAAACCCCAGAAAACATGGATGAAACCCCGCCTGAGCGTCCCGTTTATGACGGTCCGACGGTGTCCATCGAATCCGAGATGCGCACGTCCTATCTGGACTATGCCATGTCGGTCATCGTGTCCCGTGCGATCCCTGATCTGCGCGATGGTTTGAAGCCGGTGCATCGGCGAATTCTGTACGCCATGCACGAAACCGGGAACACGCATGACAAAGCGTATCGTAAATCGGCGCGTCCCGTTGGTGATGTGATGGGTAAGTACCACCCGCACGGCGACAGCGCGATCTATGACGCGCTGGTGCGGATGGCACAGGATTTCTCGATGTCGCTGCCGCTGCTGGACGGTCAGGGCAACTTTGGTTCGATGGACGGCGATAACCCGGCGGCCATGCGTTATACCGAAGTGCGGATGGACAAGCCTGCCGCATCCCTGCTGGCCGATATTGAAAAAGAAACGGTCGATTTTCAGGACAACTATGACGGCAAGGACAAAGAGCCGACTGTCCTGCCCGCGCGGTTCCCGAACATGCTGGTCAACGGCGCCGGTGGTATCGCCGTTGGCATGGCCACGAACATCCCGCCACACAATCTGGGCGAAGTGGTCGATGCTACGCTTGCACTGATCGACGACCCGGACCTGACCTCTGAACAGTTGATCGAATACGTCCCCGGCCCCGATTTCCCGACGGGCGGTGTGATGCTAGGCCGGTCAGGTGCGCGCAAAGCCTATCTGGAAGGTCGCGGAAGTGTCATCATCCGCGCCAAAACGCGGACCGAGGAAATTCGAAAAGACCGCTATGCCATCATCGTGGACGAGATCCCCTATCAGGTGAACAAGGCGTCGATGATCGAAAAGATCGCCGAGGCCGTGCGGGAAAAACGCATTGAAGGCGTGGCGCACGTACAGGACGAATCTGACCGCAACGGCGTACGGGTTGTTGTGGAACTGAAACGCGATGCAACGCCCGAAGTAGTTCTGAACCAGCTTTACCGTTTCTCGCCGATGCAAACTTCGTTCGGTTGTAACATGCTGGCGTTGAATGGTGGTCGGCCCGAGCAGCTGACTCTGCGCCGGTTCCTGACATCCTTCATCGACTTCCGCGAAGACGTCGTCGCCCGCCGCACCGCCTATGATCTGCGCAAAGCGCGGGAACGCAGCCACATCCTGTGTGGTCTGGCCGTGGCCGTGTCGAACGTGGACGAAGTGGTTGCCACCATCCGGTCGTCAGCCGATGCCGCCGAGGCGCGCGAAAAACTGATGACCCGCCGCTGGCCTGCGGCCGAGATCGAAGGCTATCTGCGCCTGATCGACGATCCTCTGTCCAAGATGAACGACGATGGCACCTATAACCTGACCGAGGTGCAGGCCCGCGCGATCCTTGAACTGCGCCTGCAACGCCTGACCCAACTGGGCGTCAAAGAAGTCACGGATGAGCTGGAGCAACTGGCCGCCAAGATCAAGGAATACCTTGATATTCTTTCCTCGCGCGAACGCATCATGTCGATCATCGGCGATGAGTTGCGCGAAGTGCGTGATCAGTTCGCCGTTCCGCGCCGCACCGAGATCGTCGACTGGTCCGGCGACATGGAAGACGAGGACCTGATTGAGCGCGAAGACATGGTCGTGACCGTCACCTCGGGCGGCTATATCAAGCGAACGCCGCTGGCTGATTTCCGCGCACAAAAGCGTGGCGGCAAGGGCCTGTCAGGGATGCAGACCAAGGAAGAGGACGTCGTTACCAACCTCTTCGTTGCGAACACACATACGCAACTACTGTTCTTCACCACCGAGGGGATGGTCTACAAGCTCAAGACCTGGCGCTTGCCACAGTCCAGCCGCACCGGAAAGGGCAAGGCGATCGTCAACATCCTGCCGATCCCCACGGGCGTGTCGATTGCCGCAATCATGCCAGTGGATGTGCCGGACGACGAATGGGAAAACCTGCAAATCGTCTTCGCCACCAGCGCAGGCGACGTGCGACGAAACCGCCTGTCAGATTTCACCAATGTGCGCCGCAACGGCAAGATTGCGATGAAACTGCCCGAAGATGTTGAACTGGTGAATGCACGCATCTGTTCCGAAGATGAAGATGTGATGCTGGTCACCAATTCTGGCCGAGCGATCCGCTTCCGCACCACTGATGTGCGCGTCTTCAACTCGCGCGAGTCGACCGGTGTGCGCGGTATCAAGCTGACCAATGGCGACCGCGTTGTGTCGATGTCTGTCATCCGCCATTTCGTGGCCGGACCGGACGAGCGCGCGGCCTACCTCAAGATGCGCCGTGCCGTTGCGGGCATCGCCGATGACGGCGAAACGGACGAGGATGAAGCCTCACCCGGTACGATCACGCAGGAACGCTATGCCGAGATGTCGGCAGCCGAAAACCTAATCCTAACGATCACCTCGGGGGGCGCGGGCAAGCTGAGTTCCAGCCACGATTACCCGGTGCGCGGGCGCGGCGGCATGGGCGTCGCGGCAATGGACAAGGCCATGCGAGGCGGTGAGCTGGTGGCATCGTTCCCGGTTGAAATCGACGACCAGATCATGCTGGCCACTTCCAAGGGCCAGTCGATCCGTGTGCCGGTAGAAGGCATTTCCTTCCGCTCGCGTAGCGCGGGCGGTGTACGGGTGTTCAATACCGGCAAGGGCGAAGAAGTCGTCAGCGTCGCCTGGATCGCCGATCAGGGCGACGAGGACGAAGACGAATAAGCTAGCCCAAAAGAATCTGTAAGACCCCGTAGGCCAGCCTGCGGGGTTTTTCACTAAACGTCGCGCTCTGCTTGACCGGATTCAAAGGACCACAGTCACTACTCAGCTTTCAGCGCATTCCGGATAGACGAACACCCCTCTCCATCCGTTCCCGGGACACTCTATTGACCGGGGGATGGAATTCACGTGCCTACGCGTTCAAGCGGGCATGCTACAGGCGGTAAATCTCGCCAAATTTGTCTTCCAGATACGCCATCAAAGGCTCTGGCCCCGGCTCAACCCCGCTTGCACGGGTAATGATGTCACGCGGGGCATAAAGCCCGCCATATTGCTGTAGATTTTCGCGCAGCCACCCCGTTGCGCCCGAGGTATCGCCCTGCGCTAGTTGCGTATCCAGATCAGGCAGCGCCGCGCGCAGGGTCTGGTAAAGGCATCCGGCATAGACATTACCCAGTGCATAAGTCGGGAAATAGCCAAACAGCCCCACCGACCAGTGCACATCCTGCAGACAACCATTAGACGGCTTGTCGACCGCATAGCCGAAATCGGCCTTGAACCGGTCATTCCACGCAGCTTCCAGATCGCTGACCTGCAAGTCCCCGGCCATCAGGGCGCGCTCCAGATCAAAGCGCAGCATGATGTGCAGGTTATATTGCACCTCATCCGCCTCGGTCCGGATGTACCCGTTATGGACGCCGTTTACGGTGGCGTAGAAGGCGTCGGCGTCGCTGATCCCGAAATCGCCAAAGGCTGCTGTCATCTGAGCGAACAACCAACCGGTAAAGGCGCGGGATCGGCCCAATTGGTTTTCGTAAATCCGGCTTTGGCTTTCATGCACACCCATCGACACCCCACTGCCCAGCGGGGTCAACGCATAGGCTTGATCGATGCCTTGTTCATAGGCGGCGTGGCCGACCTCGTGAATGGTCGAGTAGAAACAGTTGAACGGGTCAGTTTCACTGGTACGGGTGGTGATACGCACATCCAGTCCACTACCCGAGCTGAATGGGTGCACAGCCTTGTCCACACGACCTGTGTTCAGGTCATAACCAAAGGTGGTCGCCAGCTTCTGCGACAGGCGCATCTGGGTCAGTTCGTCAAATGTGCCAGTCAGGCTCTGCGGCACAGGGCGGTCCAGTACAGCGGCGCGTAAGGCCACCAGACGTGGGCGCATCTGGTCGAATATATCGGCAATCTGGGTGCCGGTTGTGTAGGGCTCGTAATCCTCGACCATGGCGTCATAGACGTCACCGCCTTGGGCCAGCGCCGCACCCTCTTCACGTTTCAGGGCGACGACCTCTTGCAGCACAGGCAGAAACGCCGCTACGTCCTCATCCGCACGTGCCTGCGCCCATGTGCCCTGGGCCGACGAAGTCACGCGGGCGATGGCCTTGGCCAGATCGGCGGGCACTTTGACCGTGCGCTCAAAAGACCGGCGAATTTCGCGGATCTGTGCCTTGCCGACCTCATCCTGCGGGTCGGCCTGATCCAGCCACTCGGCCACGCGTGGGTCGGATCGGCGGGCGTGCAGAACGGATTCGATCGCAGCCATTTCCTCGGCCCGTTGCGGGGCGGCCCCGCGCGGCATCACCGTTTCCTGATCCCAGCCCAGCCGCCCGGCAATCTGCCCCAGCGCCGAGGTTTCGCGTTGAAAGGCCATCAGGTCATCAAAGGCGGTCATGTCAAACTCCTCGGATCGAGGCTGCGATTGGATAGGCGGTCAGGAAGCGCGCGCGCAGGATCAGGGTCCAGACAACAACGGCCATGAACTGGTGGACAATCGCGATCTGCCATGGTGCGGCATAGACCACGGTGACAATCCCGATCACAACTTGCAGCGCCAGCGCCGCAAAGGCGGCATTGAAGGCGAACCGCGTCTGTGGATGCGCACTGGTGCTGCCGCGCCGCCAGACGATGACGCCGAAAATCAGCAACAGGTAGCCCGCACAGCGGTGAATGAACTGCACCAATCCCGGGCTTTCGAAGAAGTTTCGCCACATCGGCTCCAGCATGGTGGCATCAGGAGGCAAAAGCTGCCCGCCGATCAGAGGCCAGTCGGTATAGGATCGCCCCGCGTCGATCCCGGCCACCAAAGCGCCGATCAGGATTTGCAGGAACGCGAAATGCATAAGACCGGTCGAGAGAAAAAACAGCTTTGCCTCTTTCGCGCGGCGGGCCTGCATCAAATCACGTTCTTCGCGGCCCAGCTCAAAGATGTACCACGCAAGAAACCCGAGGATCACAAAAGCCAGCCCCAGATGCACAGCCAGACGATAGCTGGCGACGGCGGTCATACCCTCGCCCTGCGTTACGCCCGAGGCGACCATCCACCAGCCCACGGCGCCCTGAACCCCGCCCAAAGCACCGGGTATAAGCAGCTTACCCGTCCAACCAGTTGGAATTTTCCGCGCCATAAGGAAGCCAAAGAACCCGATTGCCCAGACCAGACCAATCACGCGGCCCAGTTGGCGATGGCCCCATTCCCACCAGTAGATCGTTTTGAAATCGTCCAATTCCATCCACTGGTTCTGGATGCGCCACTGGTCGATTTCCTTGTATTTGTCGAACTCGGACTGCCAGTCGGCTTCGGACATCGGCGGGATTGCCCCGGTGAAGGGCCGCCACTCGGTGATCGACAAGCCGCTGTCGGTCAGTCGCGTCAGACCGCCCACGCCGATCATGATCACAACCAGCGCAAACAGCATCATCAGCCAAGCCCGGATCGCCTTGCGTGCACCGCCACGCCCACGGTCGATCATACCGGGCTGAATTGCCTCTTGTTTCTGGTCGCCCGAGACCTCTTCGAAGATGCTGCGCTTGCCGCTCATGCTGTCCTCATGTCCTTGTTTCGTCGCACGCTAGGGTGAAGCGGAAGATAGGTCCAGCCTCAGCCCTTGTCCTTCCAGCGGACCATCTGCCGCATGATCCCGTGCAGCATCTGCACATCCGCCCGCGTCAGCCGCATCCGAGACCAAAGGTTGCGCAGGTTGGTCTTCATGCCTTCGGCCTTTTCGGGGGGATAGAAAAAGCCCGCCTCGTCCAGCCGGTCCTCATAATGTTCGACCAGCTTTTCGACCTCGATCCCCGTGGCCCAGTCACCCTTGCCCAGATCGGTGGCCTCATGCACCACATCGGCACTTTGGCGCATCCACTCATATGCAGTCAGCAACACACATTGCCCAAGGTTGAGCGAGGCATATTCGGGGTTCACCGGGACCGAGATGATGGCGTTGGCCTTGGCAATATCCTCATTCTCAAGCCCGGCGCGTTCGGGGCCGAACAGCACGGCAACCTTTTCGCCCGCCGCGACCTTTTCAGCGGCGATCTGCATCGCGCGCTCGGGGCTGTAGACCGGCTTGGTCAGCCCCCGTTGGCGCGCCGTGGTGGCGAAGACAAACGTGCTGTCCGCCAACGACCCAGCCAGATCGTCAAACAACAGCGCCTCATCCAGTAACCGCCCAGCCCCGCTGGACATCGCCACCGCCTTGGGGTTCGGCCAGCCGTCACGCGGGGCCACGATCCGCATCCGGTCCAGCCCGAAATTCCACATCGCCCGCGCGGCGGCACCGATGTTTTCACCCATCTGAGGGCGCACAAGCACAAAAGAAGGCTGAGGTTGATCGCTGGGCATACCTTACTCCGAAAGTTCCGCCTGCTCTAATCGCCCCGCCTGATTAGGGCAAGCCGCCGCTGCTTCTTCTGTTCCCAAATACCCGCTCGGCAGGCTAAAAAGTTTGCTTCCCCTGCTCAATCCGCTAAACCGCGCCGAGAACTGAAAACTGAAGGACGCGCCATGGACACCCCCGAGCAGCCGCAGATTTACCTGATTACGCCTCCGACCATTGCGCTTAGTACCTTCCCCGACCAATTGGGCCGCGTGCTGGACAGCACCGAGATCGCGTGCATCCGCTTGGCCTTGGCGGGCAGCGACGAAGATACCATCGCCCGCGCCGCTGATGCCTGCCGCGAGGTTGCCCACGCGCGTGATGTCGCCATCGTCATCTCAAACCATGTCCTGCTGGCGCAACGGCTGGGTTTGGACGGGGTACATCTGGATGACGGAGCCCGATCAGTTCGGGCTACGCGCAAAGAACTGGGCGCGGATGCCATCGTCGGCAGCTTTTGTTCCGCCTCCAGCCATGACGGCATGACCGCAGGTGAAAACGGAGCGGATTACGTGGCTTTTGGCCCGGTCGGCTCGTCAGCTTTGGGTGATGGCAGCATCGCTGAAAAGGACCTGTTCCAATGGTGGTCCGAGATGATCGAGGTTCCGGTTGTCGCCGAAGGCGGCCTGACGCCCGAACTGATCCGCGACCTTGCTCCCCATACCGATTTCTTTGGCATAGGCGACGAAATTTGGTCGCAAGACGATCCGGTCGCCGCGCTGAAGACGCTCACCGACGCGATGTGAGCGTTAACCCTTGCACCTGCTGTGACGCTGCGGCATGACACGGGCATGACTCAGACTAGTGACATCCTGTGTATCGGCTCGGTCCTGTGGGACGTGATCGGACGCTCGGCCAGCGCCATGCGGCAGGGATCAGACGTACCGGGGCGGATTACACGCCTGCCTGGCGGCGTGGCGATGAATATCGCCATGACGCTGGTGCGGTTCGGCATGACGCCCACCTTGCTGACCGCCATTGGCCGTGACCCCGAAGGGGATGAGCTGGTTAATGCCTGCGCCCGGCTGGGCATGGTCACGGATCACATCTATCGCTCACTGGACTTGCCGACCGATCGTTACATGGCTGTCGAAGGGGCAAACGGGCTGATCGCAGCCATCGCCGACGCGCACTCGCTCGAGGCTGCGGGGGCCAAAATTCTGCGCCCCCTGATGCACGGGCCACTGGGCTACGAGAACACTCCGTTCGAAGGCCCGATCGCGCTGGACGGCAACCTGACACTGACCCTGCTGGAAGAAATCGCCCAAAGCCCAGCCTTCGCCAAAGCCGACCTGCGCGTAGCTCCCGCCTCACCCGGCAAGGCCGAGCGCCTGCTGCCCTTCCTCAAACACGCTCGCGCCACGTTATACGTGAACCTTGAGGAAGCTGGCATTCTGTGCCAACGCGAGTTCGCCGATTCCGAAAGCGCCGCCAAAGGTCTGCTAGACCGGGGCGCGTTGCGGGTGTTGGTCACAGATGGCGGCAACTCTGCCACTGTCGGCACCTCGGATGAAATCCTGACCCAGACACCCCCGTCCGTTCTGATCACCCGTGTGACCGGCGCAGGCGATACTTTCATGGCGGCGCATATCGCGTCCGAGGCCGCCGGGGCCGCCCCCGACGCTGCCCTGACCCGCGCCCTGCACGCCGCCGCCACTTACGTTTCCGGAGAAACCCCACTGTGATCGACATCCAATACTCGGCCGAAGTGCGCGCCGCCAAAGACGCGGGCCACCCCATTGTTGCGCTGGAAAGCACCATCATCACCCACGGCATGCCCTACCCGCAGAATATCGAGGTCGCAGCGCAGGTCGAACAAGATATCCGTGACGCAGGCGCAGTACCCGCCACCATGGCGGTGATCAAAGGCAAGCTGCATGTGGGGCTCGAGGCCGACCAACTAAAGGCACTGGGACAAGCGCAGGGCGTCGCCAAAATCTCACGCGCCGACATGGCCGCTTGCATCGCCACCGGTGGAACCGGCGCCACCACGGTTGCCGCCACGATGATCGCCGCGCAATATGCCGGGATCGAGGTCTTTGCCACCGGCGGCATTGGCGGCGTGCATCAAGGGGCTGAAACCTCGTTCGATATCTCTGCCGATCTGCATGAGTTGGCGCAAACCCGGGTGACCGTGGTGGCAGCAGGGGCCAAAGCGATCCTTGATCTGGCCAAAACGCTCGAGGTGTTGGAAACGCTGGGCGTGCCCGTGATCGCCTATGGCCAGGACGAATTCCCCGCCTTCTGGTCGACGCAATCTCCCTACGCAGCGCCATTGCGCATGGACAGCGCAGCAGAAATCGCCAACGCCCACGCCACCCGTCGCGCCCTTGGCCTGCCCGGCGGCCAGTTGGTCGCCAACCCGATCCCCGCCGCTGATCAAATCCCGGCGCTGGAACTGGCCCCGATCATCGCTTCGGCTCAGGCTGATGCCGACGCACACAGGATCACCGGCAAAGACGTTACTCCCTACCTACTGCAGCGCATTTATGAACAGACCGAGGGGCGGTCGCTGACCGCGAACATCGCATTGGTCAGAAATAACGCAAAATTGGCCGCCGGCATCGCCCGTGCCCTGTCCGAGTGAGCAAAGCTATTGTACCAAAGCCCCGGACTGCTTAACTAAATTGGCAAACACGCAGGACCGTAATGAACACGCCCTTTGACGAAGAACCTCACCGCCGACCGGGCCTATTTTCCCGGCTGCGCGCGTCATTTCTGACGGGCATCGTTGTCATCGCTCCGGTCTGGCTGACCATCTGGCTGATCTGGTCCGTGGTGGGCTGGATCGACAGCGCGGTCCTGCCGCTGATCCCGCAGAAATTCCAACCCTCGGAATATGTGGGGGTGAACCTGCGCGGCGTGGGCGTGGTGATCTTCCTGATCTTCACCGTGCTTGTCGGCTGGATTGCCAAAGGAATTCTTGGCCGCTCGCTGATCCACTTTGCCGAAAGCCTCGTAAACCGGATGCCGGTGGTGCGCTCGGTTTATTCGGGGATCAAGCAAATATCGGAAACGGTGTTTGCCCAGACGGAACGGTCCTTTGAAAAAGCCTGCCTGATCCAATATCCCCGCCGGGGTATCTGGGCGATCGGATTTGTCTCGACCACTGCGCGGGGTGAGGTCAGCGACCGCGCTGAAACCGGTGGCAACCTGTTGAGTGTTTTTGTGCCAACCACACCCAACCCGACCTCTGGATTTCTGTTGTTCTTCCCGGAAGAGGACGTGATCCTGCTGGACATGTCGATCGAGGACGCGGCCAAACTGGTGATTTCGGCAGGTCTTGTTTATCCAAACGAAAAAGACCCGTCGCAGCCGCCCGAGTGATCAGCCGAACATTTCGGGCAGATTGACCGTGCTGCGCGTGCCAAGGTCGGATTTGTGCTCCGCCAGAAACCGATCCATGGCTCTGCGCCCTGCATCCTTGAGCTTGTGCAACACGACCGGGTTTGGCACGGTCTTGGTGGCCACCGACAAATCATTCATAAGATCATCATCTGCGATCATGTGAACCAGAACGCGGCTCATCTCTCCGGCCTTTAGTTTTCCATCCGCCAATAAGCGCTGAACAAAGCTGATCGCGCGCAGTTCTCGAAACAGGGAGGAATTGAAACTGATCTCATTGATACGGTTCTGAATCTGCTGCGGCGTCCGCGGTATCTCGTCCCGTTCCAGCGGGTTTATATTCACGATCACCACATCGTCTGGCAGATCACCATTGAACAACGGATAAAGTGCCGGATTGCCGGTATATCCACCGTCCCAATAAGCTTCGGTTCTGCCGGACTTGGGATCAAAAATCTCGACCGCCTGAAACAGGTTCGGCAAACAGGCCGAGGCCAAAATGGCACCGGTCGAAACCTCTTGCCCGGTAAAAACCCGTATCTTTCCGCTGCGCACACAGGTTGCACAGACAAAAAGCTGCGGCCCGTCATCTGCGCAAATCTCGTCAAAATTGAACCGATCCACCACGGGCTCAAGCGGATTGCGATAAAAGGGACCATACGCATAAGGCGAGACCAATCTCGACCATGCATCGCCCACGGAAAACGGTAGCGAATATTCCATGGCCTGTGCGATCTGCGCGGGCTCCAACGACTGCATCCAGTTGGCAAGGCGCATGTCACCAACCGCACCCATCCGGGACCAAAGACCATTCAGATTTTCCCGCGCCCCCGCGCGGCCATCGTGCACCATGCCCGATTTAAACGCCGCCCCATTCAACGCCCCGGCCGAGGTTCCAGTGATCGCCGCGACCTCGATATCCTCTTCATCAAGAATTCGATCCAACACACCCCAGGTAAACGCCCCATGTGCGCCACCGCCTTGCAAAGCCAGATTGATCCTCTTCACGACCCACCCCTTCTTCTGTTTAGAAATACTTCGGGGGTGTGGGGGCAGCGCCCCCACGTAATCTCACAAAGCGGTCCAACCGCCATCCACGGAAATCGTCGTCCCCGTGATCTGCGCCGCCGCGTCCGAGCACAAAAACACCGTCGTGCCCCCCAGTTGCTCGACCGTTGCAAATTCTTTCGACGGTTGCCGCTCCAGCAGGACGTTCTTCACGACGTCCTCGCGGCTCATGTTGTATTCCTTCATCGTGTTCGGAATCTGAGCGTCCACCAAAGGCGTCAGCACATAGCCCGGACAAATCGCGTTGCAGGTGATTGGTTCCTGCGCGGTCTCAAGCGCAATTGTCTTCGTCATCCCCACGACCCCGTGTTTGGCAGCGACATACGCCGCCTTATAAGGAGAGGCGGTCAGCCCATGCGCCGACGCGATATTAACCACACGACCCCATCCTGCCTTTCGCATCATCGGCAAAGCGGCGGCAGTCGTGTGAAAGGCCGAGCTCATGTTGATCGCAATGATTGCATCCCACTTGTCGACCGGAAACAGGTCGATCGGCGAAACATGCTGAATACCCGCGTTATTAACAAGGATATCGCAAGCCCCGGCCTGTTCGATCAGGGCGCGGCATTCGTCCCCCTTGGACATATCTGCCTTGATATAGCGCGCGTTGGTGCCAGTCTCCTGAGAGATTTCCGCAGCAAGGGCGTGGTCTTCGTCAAGGTCGGTAAAGGAATTCAGAACCACATCTGCGCCGGCCTTGGCCAATTCACGGGCAACCCCCAATCCGATCCCTGAGTTCGACCCCGTTACGATTGCCGTTTTTCCCTTAAGGCTCATGGCCGCTCTCCCTTAGAATCCGTATCGGCGACACAGTGCCATGCTGCACGTGCAAAGAAAACGAAGAATGACCTTGCGGAACGGATTGACAAAAACTCGGCCAAAAAAAACGCCCGCACGAAGCGGGCGTTAAGTTATTGAGGCAGGTTTCATACAGGCAAGAAACCTATCGAGCAGTGCACCCTTTATAAGCAATTCCACGCCTTCGTCCAAGCTAAAAGTTTGAAAAGAAGAAAAATCATCGGTACGATGAATCCCAACAAAATAAGGCCAGAGCAGGATTGTTTCCAAAATGAGCCCCGATTTTCTACGACCCGCACGCCCAGTGATCACGGGAATCACTTTCCTTTTGGGGGCCGCAATCGCCAGCGCAGAATCGGCGCATGGCATAGCTATGTACGGAGAGCCCGCCCTACCACCGGATTTTGTGTCTCTGCCTTACACAAACCCCGACGCGCCCAAAGGCGGGAAAGTCGTTTTCGGGAATACGGGCGGCTATAACAGTTTGAACCCGTTTGTGCAAAAAGGGACGTCCCCCTGGCAATTGCGGTTTTGGACGCATGAAAGCCTGATGGGGCGATCTTGGGACGAACCTTTCACACTTTACGGCCTGTTAGCCGAATCAGTTGAGACGGCGCCGGACCGGTCTTGGGTCGAATTCACGCTGCGCGAAGGCGCGCAATTTTCGGATGGAAGCCCCGTCACCGTTGATGACGTCATCTGGTCATATGAGATCCTGGGAACCGAAGGGCATCTGCGGTATCGCGGTCTCTGGGGCAAGATCGACAGCATCGAAGCGACCGGCCCCCGGACTGTGCGGATCACCTTTAACGAACCCGATCGCGAGCTTGCTTTGATCGCCGGTCTGCGCCCGATCCTGCAAAAGGCACAATGGAACGGTAAGGATTTTGCCAATGCCACACTGCACGATATTCCCGTAGGCACCGGCCCCTATGTAATCGACAGCTATGAGCCGGGACGATACGTCAACCTGCGGCGTAACCCCGAATACTGGGGAAGCGATGTTCCCTTCCGTCGGGGTACGATGAATCTTGATGAGATGCGGATCGAATTCTACGGGGACGGCACCGTTCTGTTTGAGGCTTTCAAAGCTGGTGAGCTGACCGCCGTGCGCGAGTTCAACGCAGACAAGTGGGAAACACAGTACAACTTCCCAGCCGTTCAGCGCGGCGATGTAGTAAAAACCGAAATTCCTCATGGTAAGCCATCGGGCATGACCGGATATGTCATGAACACCCGCAAAGCGCCGTTCGACGACTGGCGCGTTCGCGAAGCCCTGACGCTGGCCTTCAATTTCGAGTTCATCAACGACACGATCACCGGCGGGGCGCAGCCCAGGATCACGTCCTATTTCTCCGGCTCCGATCTCGCCATGCAACCTGGCGCAGCAACAGGCCGCGTGGAAGAGCTGCTTCAACCCTACGCGGCAGACCTGCCGCCCGGAACGCTTGAGGGATACGTCCTGCCGGAAGGTGACGGCTCGGCCCGCAACCGGTCAAACATCCGTAAAGCGACCAAGCTGCTGTCTGAAGCAGGCTGGACCATTCAGGACGGCGTCCTTCGCAACGCAAACGGTGATGCGTTCACGCTGAACGTGTTGCTGCAACAGGGCGACAGCGAAGGCGAGACCGCCATCGAGATCTATAGCCGGGCGCTGGAACGTCTGGGAATTCAAGTATCAACAGAACAGGTAGACAGCGCACAATTCACCGGGCGTACCTCAGACTTGGATTTTGACATGACGTTTTTCCGACGCGCCCTCTCGTTATCGCCGGGCAACGAACAACGGCTGTATTGGGGGAGTGAAAATGCCGATACTCCCGGCACCCGCAACCTGATGGGCGTGGCCTCACCTGCTGTGGACGGATTAATTGATGCCATGCTTGCGTCAGAAAGCCATGAGGACTTCGTTGCCGCCACCCGCGCCTTAGACCGCGTGTTGACAGCCGGTCGATACGTCATTCCGATCTGGAATTTCGACGTCGGGCGGATCGCGCACGCCAAAGAACTGAAGCAACCGGAAACCCTGCCAATTTACGGCGACGGGCCCGAGTATATGCCGCAGGTCTGGTGGTTCGAAGAGTAACGCAAACGCACGGACCAGACCCGATTTCAGGCGGAATTCAATTGCGTTCGGCTTTTCGGCGAAAAACGGCACACGCGCCAATAGGCCCAACATCTTGCGTCACAAATTGGGACAGCTGCTACAGATTGGTACGGATACTAATTTGAGTTAATAAACAGAAACTTCGCACAAAAAGCTTTACGCAATGCATCCATGCGTTGTAGCCTTGCAGCATTATAGCGCTTTGCGCGACCTGATTATTGCTTTGAATTTCGGAACATAGCCTTTTCTCAGCCTCGCAGCGTGCGCCTTTTACGGACCAGCCCCCACTCACTCCAAACTTGGGTCCGTATGCCCGTTGCGGATTGCCTGCAACGGGCATTTTGATCCTTGCAGCAGATCGGAAATGGGTGCGACATTTTGTCATGCGCTGACGACCCATGCCCCTTCGTACCCTGTTTATGGCCGAGCAGCTTTGAAACCTGGAAACCGGAAAGCTTGCAGATGTTGAACTGGAATGACCTGACGCAAGACTGGGACGCAATGTATTCGCGCGCCAAACGGCGCTTTCCAAACCTGCGCGACAAGGACAAGCCGCTGTTCAGCAAGGATCGCAAAGGATTTGAGGCTTACCTTGCAGAACGTCACCACCTGACAGTGAACGAAGCCCACGAAGAGCTTGAGGACTTTCTGTTCACGGAAGGCCTGAACCGAGAATTCAGCCGGTCGTTAACTAAGTGACGTCACCCAAAGGATCGTCGCGTCTTCGTCGCTGACAGACACCACGTTGTGCCCCATGCTGCCGTCGTAATAGGCGCTGTCGCCGCGGCGCATTTCCACAGGTTCATAAAATTCGGTGTACAGACGTACAACGCCTGTAAGCACGTAAAGAAATTCTTCCCCGTCGTGGCGAACCCAACCCTCGAACTCGTCCATCGACCGCGCCCGCACACGCGCCCGATAGGGCAGCATCTGCTTTTTCGTCAGCGTTTCGGCCAGCAACTCGTGCTCGTATGTCGTCGTGGGATGGGCTGTGCCCTCTCCCATCCGGGTGACGGCCATACGACCAATCACCTGTTCCCGCTGTGGCGGGGTGAATAGCTGGGGCACTGAAATCTCAAGCCCGGTCGCCAGCTTTTTCAGCGCATCATAGGTCGGAGACATCTGGCCATTTTCGATTTTGCTGAGTGTCGAACGCGCCAACCCTGCCTGAGTTGCCGCTTGTTCCAACGTCCATTTGCGCGCCTTGCGCAGCTCGCGCACGCGGGCGCCAAGGTCCAGCGGCTCAACCTCCGCGGGCTCGCCCGAGTCTCGGGCCAATCGGATCAGGGATGTCTGTTCGTGCGTACTCATGTGCAATTCTATAGGGCTAGGTTGACCTGCTTGCAACGGAACAGACGTCGCGTTAGCCAGTCGCTATGCTTTCTGTCTTCGATCAAGGCCCTGCTTTGGCCTGTCCATCCCCGTTCAATCTGGCGGCGCATGTATTGCGTCAGGCCAATCGGCTGGCCGACAAAACCGCCCTGTCGGTTGTCGGATCGACCAAGGCGGAACACTGGTCATACGCACAGTTGAAACGCGCCATTCTTGGCACCGGAACTGGTTTGCTGCAGTCCGGCCTAAACCCCGGAGACATCGCTTTGATGAGGCTGGGCAACACGGTCGACTTCCCCATCGCCTATCTGGGTGCGATATCGGTGGGGATCGTACCTGTGCCGACCTCGTCCCAATTGACCGAACCCGAAACCGCAAAGATCATCCAAGACCTAAAGCCAGCAGCCGTTCTGCGTGACCTGACCGTGGCCTGCGCCAACCATCCTGTGCAGATCACTTTGCCCGATCTGACCGCCATGCGGGACCTGTCCCCAGCCACATTTCAGATGGGCGATCCCGAGAGGATGGCTTACGTCGTCTATACCTCGGGCACCTCTGGGAAACCTCGGGCTGTCGCACACGCCCATCGCGCAATCTGGGCCCGGCAGATGATGGTGGATGGGTGGTACGGTCTGCGCGAAAATGACCGCCTGTGCCACGCCGGAGCGTTCAACTGGACCTACACCTTGGGCACGGGTTTGATGGACCCGTGGACGATCGGCGCGACAGCGTTGATCCCCGAGCCCGGAACCGATCTGTCCACCCTTCCCGCGCTTCTGCGCGAGCACCAAGCCACTATTTTCGCGGCCGCTCCGGGCGTCTTTCGAAAAATCGTCGGAACGACCGATCAGCTAACCTTGCCGCACCTACGGCATGGGCTCTGCGCAGGTGAGAAGCTGTCGCCCACGCTTCATACACAATGGAAACACGCCACAGGGACCGAACTGTTTGAGGCCTATGGCATGTCCGAATGCTCGACCTTCATCTCGTCCAGCCCCGAACACCCCGCGCGGGGTGAGGCCTTGGGCCAACCGCAGCCCGGCCGGCGCGTGGCCATCCTTGGGCCAGATGGTCCAGTCCCGCAAGGAACCGAGGGCACCATCGCCATCCACCGCTCGGATCCTGGCCTGATGTTAACCTATCTGAATGCCCCGGGCGAAGCGCAGGCGCGGATGCAGGGCGATTGGTTTCTAACCGGCGATCAGGGCGCGATGGCCGTGGATGGGCAGATAACTTATCTGGGCCGCGACGACGATATGATGAACGCGGGCGGATACCGCGTGTCCCCGGTCGAGGTTGAGGCCGTGCTGTCACAATACCCCGGCATCACGCAGGCAGGTGCCGCCGCCGTCGAGGTGAAACAGGACACATTCCTGATAGCAGCCTTCTATACAGGCCCGGAAAAGCTGGACGAAGATGCCCTGCGCACCTATGTGGAAGCAAATCTGGCGCGCTACAAGCAGCCGCGCGCCTTTATCCACCTGCCCGAGCTGCCGACTGGCGGCAATGGCAAACTCCTGCGCCGGGCGCTTCCGGCCTATTTCAAGGCGACCACCGAATGACCCAGACCGTCAAGCTTGACATCATGTCCGACCCGATCTGCCCGTGGTGCTATATCGGCAAGACCCATTTGGACAAGGCGCTGGCCGCGATCCCAGATCACCCCTTTGTCATCGAATGGCACCCTTTCCAACTGAATCCAGACATGCCGGACGAGGGCATTGGCCGCCGCGAATATCTGGAACGCAAGTTTGGCGGCAAAGAAGGTGCTGTCCGTGCCTACGCCCCGGTTGTTGAGCACGCTGAAAACGCTGGCCTGAAAATCGACTTTGAAGGGATGAAGCGCACTCCCAACACGCTGGACGCCCACCGCCTGATCCACTGGGCCGGGATCGAAGGGAAACAAAACGCGGCGGTCGACGCACTGTTCGACGCCTATTTCGTTCAGACACGCGACATCGGAGATCACGAGGTTCTGGCGGATATCGCCGACGGTATCGGAATGGACGCTGCGATCGTGCTGAAACTGCTGAAATCAGATGCTGATCGTCAGGACATCAGTGACCGCGACACGCATTCGCGCCAGATGGGAGTGAACTCGGTCCCGACCTTCATCGTCGCCAACCAGCACGCGGTTCCCGGCGCCCAACCTCCTGAAATGTGGGAGCGCGTGATCGGTGAAATCATGTCTCAGCTTGAGGCTTCCCCTGCAAATTAGCACAGCCCTCTGTGCACATTTAGTCTCTGGTGCCACCTGACCTGCCGTGATAGCGCGATCAGGTCAGGAGGGCACAATGGCCGGTCGTATGTCACGAGGAGAGTTCGTCGCACTTGTCGCGATGATGTTCGCAACAATCGCGTTCTCGATCGATTCCATGCTGCCCGCCCTGCCCGAAATCGGCGCGCAGCTCAGCCCGGATGACATCAACCAAGCGCAGTTGATCCTGACCTCATTCGTTCTGGGGATGGGGATCGGGACATTCTTTACCGGTCCGCTGTCTGATGCATTCGGGCGTAAACCTGTCATCTACGTCGGCTCTGCACTGTATATTCTGTCGGCGGCGGTGGCATGGTCCAGTTCCTCGCTCGAGATGCTACTGATCGCACGGATTTTTCAGGGTATCGGCTGTTCCGCCCCGCGCGTTGTCGCGATGGCAATTATCCGGGATCTGTATTCCGGCCGCGAAATGGCCCGTATTGTCTCGATCGCGATGATGATCTTTACGCTGGTTCCGGCCATCGCGCCAATGATGGGTGCCGGAATTATCGCACTGACCGGATGGCGCGGAATTTTCGCGTCTTTCGTGCTGTTTTCACTGATCACAATCGTCTGGATGGGGCTGCGCCTGCCGGAATCTCTGGCTGCTGAAAACCGACGCCCTTTGCGTCTGCCGCTGATGCTGGACGCGGCGCGCCAGATGTTTGCACATCCAACGGTAAGGGTTTCGATTATGGTGCAGACCCTGTGCCTTGGGATGCTATTCACCATGCTGACCATGGTGCAGCCGATCTATGACGTCATCCACGACAGCGCCGAAAGCTTTCCCTTCTGGTTCGGTTTCGTGGCGCTTATGTCCGGCTCTGCGAGCCTGCTGAACGCAGCCCTTGTCATCCGTCTGGGAATGCGCCGGATCGTGACCTGGGTTCTGGGTGCGCAGATCGTTTTCACGACCTCGGTCATCGTTCTGAACAGCATGGACCTGTCACCGACTCTGTCATTCGCCGTATTCGTAAGCTGGCAAACCGCCGTATTCTTTATGGCGGGCATGACCATGGGCAACCTCAACGCCATCGCGATGGAACCTATGGGCCATATCGCTGGCATGGCGGCCTCGGTCATCGGAGCGATCTCAACGGTTCTTGCCGCGGCGATCGCTGCACCCATTGGCCTGCTGTTCGACGGATCAATCGCACCTTTGGCAACCGGGATACTGACGATGAGCACACTGGGTTTTGGCCTAATGCTGCACATGGGTCGGATCGAAAACAGATTGCCAGCCTGATCTGTGCACCCCCGGTGAATCAGGTTAACCTCCGCTCAACCCGAGTGGAGATTTTCAATGAGCGACTATTACGATCTGGGAACCCATACCTGCACGGTCACCACCGCCTCGGCCAAAGCGCAGCTATGGTTCGACCGCGGGTTGGTCTGGACCTACGGCTATAACCACGATGAGGCCGTAGCCTGTTTCCAGCGAGCGGTCGAAGCCGATCCGAATTGCGCAATGGCACATTGGGGCGTCGCCTATGCCGCCGGTCCGAACTATAATGTGCCGTGGAATCTGTTGGATGACCGCGGCAAGAAGAAGGCGCTGACGTTGGCATTTGACGCGACGCAACGGGCGCTTGCTTTGGTCGATGGCTGTACCCCAGTCGAGCAGGCACTGATACACGCCCTGCCCACGCGTTATCCGCAGGACGACCCAACAGATGATATGCACCAATGGGACTATGACTTTGCAGACGCAATGCGCGCGGCGTTTGCTGAACGACCCGACCATCTGGACCTGCGTACCATCTATGTTGAATCGCTCCTGAACCTCACGCCTTGGCAGATGTGGGACCTGAAAACAGGCAAACCAGCCGAGGGTGCTGCGACGCTTGAAGCCCAAAAAGCGCTGGAAGATGCGATGGCGAACGATCCAGCAGCCATGTCTCATCCCGGCCTTCTCCATCTATATGTGCACCTGATGGAGATGTCGCCAACCCCCGAAAAAGCGTTGAAAGCAGGGGATGTTCTGCGAACATTGGTGCCTGATGCGGGCCATCTGGTGCATATGCCCACCCATATCGACGTATTGTGCGGTCACTATCAAAACGTCGTTCATTGGAACGAAAAGGCGATCGAGGCAGACCTTAAGTATTACGAGCGCGAGGGCGCTTTCAACGTGTACACAGGCTATCGCCAGCACGATTATCACTTTGTCATCTACGGCGCGTTGTTCCTGGGTCAGATCGAGCCGGCCCTGCGCGCCAATCAGGGCATGTGGGACACCACACCCGAAGAGATGCTGCGCATCGAAAGCCCGCCAATGGCGGACTACTTCGAAAGCTATATGTCCATGGGCCCTCACATCCTGATCCGTTTTGGCCGCTGGGAAGAAGCCAAGGCGCTTGAGCCACCAGAAGACACCGACCTGTTCCTGACCCTGACCGCGACGACCTACTATGCCCGCGCCATCGCTTTTGCAGCGACGGGACAGGTGGCCGAAGCCGAGGCCGAGGAACAACTTTTTCTTGCTGCCAAGGCCCGCGTCCCCGACACCCGGCTGATGCACAACAACCGTGTTACTGACCTGCTGGAGATCGCGCAGGAGATGCTGAGGGGCGAGATTGAGTACCGCAAGCGTAATTACGATGTGGCCTATGCCCATCTGCGACGCTCGGTCGAGTTGGACGACAACCTGCCTTATGATGAGCCGTGGGGCTGGATGCAGCCGACCCGTCACGCATTGGGCGCGTTGTTGTTCGAACAGGACCACACTGCCGAAGCTGAAGCTGTTTATCGCGAAGATTTGGGACTGGGCGGCACTCTTAGCCGCGCCTCGATCCATCCAGACAATGTCTGGAGCCTTAAGGGGTTGCACGATTGCCTGAAAGCGCGTGGCGAGGTCGACGAGATCAAGCAAATCAGCCAAAGACTGGATCTGGCACTTGCCCGCGCCGACCGTGCCGTCGGCGCATCCTGCTTTTGCGCGCAGGCGGCGATGAAGGCCGCTGAATGAAGCCCCTTCTGCTTGTTGCCGCCTTTACCTGCGGCCCGGCGCTGGCGGATCGCCAGACCTTTCCCCCTGTGGATGAGGCTGACCAAGACCCAAGCCTTTTGGCGTTTCGGGCCGAGTTGTTGACCAAGGTCAAAGCGCGTGACGCTGACGCGGTCATAGCTGCGGCCTGTCCTGACATTTACCTTAGCCACGGCGGGAATGGCGGCCCCGAAGAGTTCCGAGAGCTTTTGGCCCCCGATCCGGCCACCATGTCGGACCAAGGAGGCGAGGCCTATTGGTCCGATCTTGAAAACACCTTGTTGCAGCCCGGCTATTTCGACGAAGACGGTGAGTTCTGGATGCCGCATCAGTGGCAGATCACCCTGCCCGCCACGTTAGACCCTTATATGGCTTACTTCGTCAATGCTGCGGACGTGACTCTGCGCCAGTCTCCAAACAGGGGCGCGCCTATTCTGGATCTGATCAGCCACGAGGTCGTTATCGTCCGGGACTATTCCGAGATTGACGAATACCAGCAGGTTTTGCTGACCGATGGCGGCCAGGGCTACATGCACAGCATGTTCCTGTGGCCAATGGTCGGGTATCGCGCCGCATTCGCCAAGTCAGAGGGCGGTCAATGGCAATTATGCACCTTCGTCGCCGGTGACTAAGGCGTCACCGGACCGAGCAATGTGATTTAGGTTTTGGCCTTTTTCTCGGCCATAACCTTTTCGGCCAGGTCCCGCGCAATAGAGAAGGCACCTTTGATCTTATCGCTGTCCTTCTTCCAGTCACGCCGCACGACGATCTTGTTGTCTTTGACCTTAGCCAACCCGCGCTGGTTCTGGATGAATTCGACCAATCCCTGAGGTGACGCGAATTTGTCATTGTGGAACTGGATCGTCGCGCCCTTTGGCCCTCCGTCCAGCTTGGCAATACCCGCGCGTTTGCACATGGCTTTGATGCGCACGACCAGCATCAATGTGTTCACCTCTTTCGGCAATTTTCCAAATCGGTCAATCAGTTCCGCCGCGAATCCTTCCAGTTCAACCTTTGTCGACAGCGATGACAGGCGACGATAGAGGCCCAGACGAACATCCAGATCGGGCACGTAGTCCTCGGGGATCAGAACGGGTACGCCAAGATTGATCTGCGGGGCCCATTGGTCGTCGCTATCTGACAGCCCCTCCATCTCGCCGGCTTTGATCTTGGCAATCGCTTCTTCCAGCATCGACTGGTAAAGCTCATAGCCCACATCGCGCATTTGCCCCGATTGTTCTTCGCCCAGTAGGTTACCCGCGCCACGAATGTCCAAGTCTTGGCTTGCCAGCGTGAACCCCGCCCCCAGTGTATCCAACGAGCCCAGAACGCGCAGACGTTTCTCGGCCGTGGCAGTCAGCTTCTGGCGCGGCTTGGTGGTTAGATAGGCATAGGCGCGGGTTTTTGAGCGCCCCACCCGACCACGGATTTGGTACAATTGGGCCAGACCGAACATATCCGCCCGATGCACAACCATCGTGTTCGCGGTTGGGATATCCAGCCCACTTTCTACAATCGTTGTGGCCAGCAGAACGTCGTATTTGCCGTCGTAAAAGGCGTTCATGCGATCGTCGAGTTCACCCGCCGCCATCTGACCGTGGGCCACCACATAGGTCAGTTCGGGCAGTTGTTCCTTCAGGAACTCCTCGATCTCGGGCAGGTCCGAAATGCGCGGGACCACGTAAAAGCTCTGGCCACCGCGATAATGTTCACGCAGCAGGGCCTCGCGGATCGTGACCGCGTCAAACTCGCTGACATAGGTGCGGATCGCCAGACGGTCGATGGGCGGCGTGCCGATGATCGACAGGTCGCGCACGCCAGTTAGCGAAAGTTGCAGGGTGCGCGGGATCGGCGTGGCGGTCAGGGTCAGGACGTGGATGTCGCTGCGCAGCTGTTTCAGGCGTTCTTTGTGGCCGACGCCGAAATGCTGTTCCTCGTCGATGATCAGCAGGCCCAGATTGTTGAAGCGGATGCCCTTGGCCAACAGCGCGTGGGTGCCGATCACGATATCGACCGTGCCGCGCGCCAGCCCGTCGCGTGTTTGCTGAGCGTCTTTTGCGGAGACAAACCGCGACAACTGCCGCACCTCAAGCGGGAAGCCCCGGAAGCGTTCTTTGAAGCTGGCCGCGTGTTGGCGGGCCAGCAGGGTGGTTGGCGCGATCACCGCCACCTGCACGCCCGACATGGCGGCGACAAAGGCCGCACGCATGGCGACCTCGGTCTTGCCAAAGCCGACATCGCCGCAGATCAGACGATCCATCGGTGCGCCGGAATGCATATCCTCCATCACCTCAGAAATCGCGCGCAACTGATCGTCGGTTTCCTGATAAGGGAAACGGGCGCTGAATTCCTCCCACGCATGGGGCGGAGGGTCCATGATGGGGGCTTTGCGCAAGGCCCGTTCGGCTGCGATGCGGATCAGCTTGTCCGCCATTTCGCGGATACGCTCTTTTAGCTTGGCCTTTTTCGCCTGCCACGCGCCGCCGCCCAGACGGTCTAGCAGACCTTCGTCATGGCCGTATTTGGACAGCAACTCTATATTTTCGACCGGCAGGTACAGTTTTGATTGCTCGGCATATTCCAGCAGCAGGCATTCATGAGCGGCACCGGCGGCAGTGACGACCTCCATCCCCATATAAAGACCGATGCCGTGATCCACATGCACCACAAGATCGCCGGGCGTTAGGGATTGGGTTTCAGTCAGAAAGTTCTCGGCCTTGCGGCGTTTCTTGGGCTGACGGATCAGGCGATCACCCAGCACGTCCTGTTCGGCAATCACCGTCAGGTCGGGGGTCTCGAACCCATGCTCCAGCGCCCAGACGGCCAGATGCAGGCCGCGTTTGCCAACGCGGGTGCCATCGGTGACGGGGATCGCCTCGGCCAGCCCTTCATCCTCGATCAGCCCGGTCAGACGTTCGCGCGCGCCTTCGGAATAAGACGCGATCAGCACCGGGCCTTTGGCCATTTTGTCGGTGATATGCGCAGCTAGGGCACCAAACAGGCTGATGCTCTCCTGCTGCCGTTCGGGTGCAAAGTTTCGACCGATCCGTCCGCCTGCGTCGATCACGCCCGGTCCGCTGGCTTGTGGCAGGGGGCCAAACTGCAGAACCCGCCGGTCGCCAATCGCCTGTTCCCACGAAGCATCGTCCAGATACAACAATCCGGGTGGCGTCGGCTTATACACCGTATCCATGCGCGATCGGTTTTCCAAAGCCAAGCGCCGGGTTTCATACTGATCGGCAATCGTATCCCACCGCGCAAGACGCGCGGGTGTCACCTGATCATCCAGCGAGATCGTCGCCCCCGGCAGGTAATCGAAAAGTGTCTCCAGCCTTTCGTGAAAGAACGGAAGCCAATGTTCGACACCTTGATGTTTGCGCCCCGCACTGACGGCCTCGTACAAAGGATCATCGGTCCCCGCCGCGCCAAATTCGATGCGGTAGTTCTGGCGAAACCGAGTAATGGCGGCCTCGTCCAGAATAACCTCGGACACCGGGGCCAATTCCACGACCTCAAGCTTTTCGGTCGTTCGTTGTGAGACAGGATCAAACCGGCGCGCACCGTCCAGAACATCGCCGAACAGGTCCAGCCGCACGGGACCGGACTCACCGGGCGGGAAAATGTCTATGATGCCGCCACGAACCGCATAATCTCCGGGCTCCATCACGGTGGGACTTTGGGCAAATCCCATGCGGACCAGAAACGCGCGCAGGGCCTGTTCATCGACACGATGATTCACGCGTGCGGTAAAGGCAGCTTGTCTTAGCACGTCCCGCGCTGGAACGCGCTGTGTTGCCGCGTTCAGGGTTGTCAGCAAAACGAAACGTTCTGGCATCTGATGGACCAGAGCTGCCAATGTCGCGACCCGCGCCGCCGCAATATCCGCATTCGGCGACACCCGATCGTATGGCAGGCAATCCCAGCCGGGAAACACAAAGACGGGAACGTCCGGTGCGAAGAAAGCCAGCGCCGCGCGCATCGCTTCCATCCGCTTGTCATCACGCGCGACATGACAGACCGGACCGCCGCTCCGGGTCATTTCGTTCAGAGCAAGCTGTGCGTCAAACCCTTCGGGGGCGCCGCCAACCGTCACATGGTTCGGAGCCGTCATCGCCTTGCCTTTCCGAATTCTCTATCCCAGAACGCCGATGGAAAAGTTCTGATACATACCCCAAAGCGATGTGATCAAGATCGAAATTATTCCAACGATCTGCGTATAGATTCTGCATCGCGTGAGAATTTTTGACACGACATCCATGCCCGGTTCGGTCCGTTGTAACTTGCGCGCAGCGGAAATGTTGATCAGCATCACCACACAAAGCGGAAACAAAAGCAGAAAGACCGCCTGAGCGAACTCAACTCCGTAGAAAAACCCAAGTATCGCCAGCCCGGTAAAGAAAAAGCAACTTAACGCCAAAATGACCAGCCCGGACACATCCACGATGTATAAAAGCCGGTTCTTGTTGATCCTGACGACGTCCAACAGGTCTTCTTCAGCCTGCCCACCGATGCGGCGTGCGCGAACGACCAGGTCATAAGGAACCCCCATGGCCCAATGGCTGGCCGACGACCATAGAACGGCCAAACCGATCCAATACCAAAGGTTGGAAAAGCTGCGCATGTCGATGAGTTCAAAAATCGAAGAGTATAAGTCCACGCGTCAGCCCTTTGTTCACTGTCCTTAGGGACCCTCTTCGCATCGGCGCGTCCATCGTTACCCTTGAGACTACGCGGAATTCATGCCACCCAATGCGGGAATATTCAAGGAGAGCGCGACATGAAACCGACCAACGCCCCTTTTCCATTGGCTCGTTTCCGTAGAGCGCGGCAATCTCAGGCCATTCGGGGTCTTGTGCGCGAAAACACACTGACCACAGATGACCTGATCTGGCCGGTATTTGTGCGCGACGGCGAAGGGATTGAAGAACCGGTTCCTTCTATGCCTGGTGTTGTACGTCGGTCCGTCGATCTGATTGCGAAGGCCGCAGTCGAAGCGCAAGCGCTTGGAATACCTGCGATCTGCATCTTTCCTTACACTGACCCCAGTCTGAAAACCGAAGACTGTGCCGAGGCGTGGAATCCCGACAACCTGTCGAACCGCGCCATTCGCGCCATCAAATCCGCAGCTCCGGATATTGCTGTTATGACAGATGTGGCATTGGACCCCTACAACATCAACGGTCATGACGGGTATGTCGTCGATGGCGCGATTGTGAACGATGAGACGGTTGAGGCGCTGGTGAAGATGACGCTGGCCCAGGCCGACGCGGGTGCTGACATCATCGGGCCATCTGACATGATGGACGGCCGGATCGGGGAAATGCGCCGCGCGCTGGAATCCGCAGGCCACCAGAATGTGATGATTCTGAGCTACGCCGCCAAATACGCCAGCGCCTTCTATGGTCCGTTCCGAGATGCAGTTGGCGCGTCTGGTGCGCTGACGGGTGACAAGAAGACCTACCAGATGGACCCGGCCAATTCGAACGAGGCCATGCGCCTGATCGAACGTGATCTGACGGAAGGAGCCGACATGGTCATGATCAAGCCGGGCATGCCCTATCTGGACATCTGCCGACGCGTCAAAGACACGTTCGGCGCACCCACTTATGCCTATCAGGTGTCCGGTGAATACGCGATGATTCAGGCCGCTACGCAGAACGGCTGGATCGATGGGGAAAAGGTCATGCTGGAAAGCCTTCTCGCGTTCAAGCGCGCGGGATGTGACGGCATCCTGACCTACTTTGCCCCAGAGGTCGCCCGGCACCTTCAGGGCTAAGACCTCAAACTGTCGCGATAATTCGCCTATTGTGATCGGAGGTGATGCAGCTTTCCCGTGACACGTGGACTCAATAGGCGTATCCTCGCCCATAAGATCGGGAACACCCGACAACTCAGGCAGTCATACAGAGAAAAAACATGAGCAGTTCCAATCCCATTCGACTAAGTCGTCGTGGCTTTGCCTTTGGCATGGCCGGGCTGACCCTAACCGCAGCTTGCGGCAACGGTGTCGGCAACTCGAACGCGGCAACGATCGACGCGCGCGTCGATGCCACGCTGACCGAAATGTATTCACGCTATCCGAACACGGTGGAAATCGCAGAAAAAGCCAACGGCATGCTGGTCATGCCCTTGATAACCGAAGCCGGGTTCGTTTTTGGCGGCGGTTATGGCCGTGGCGCATTGCGGATCAATGGCGCAACCGTGGACTACTATTCTGCCGTAAAAGGCACCGCTGGATTGCAGGTCGGGGCGCAGCAATACGCCCACGTCCTGTTCTTCATGACACAGGACGCGCTGAATGACTTCCGTCGTTCCAGCGGATGGACGGCTGGCGCGGATATCGGCTACGTGGTCAGCGATCAGGGCGACTCTCTTTCGACCAACACAACAACGTTGCGCTCCCCGGTACTGGCCGCCGTTTTCGGTCAGGCGGGTCTGCAGATCGGCGCAACCGTCGATGGCACGAAATACACTCGGATCATCCCGTAACACAGCACTAACCCCCTCAGTGCTTAACCCCTGCCATGGACGTATCTCTGTGGCAGGGGTTTTTCTTTGCGACGTTGCGCAAAGATACACAATCTTCCGGCGTTCCTCTTTCGGTTGGGATGGGCTTCTACTAATCTGACGCCAAACGGAGATAGATAAGAAAATGGGCCTCAGATGGGATTAGTATTTCGTTGGCTGGTGCGCCTCGCCACGGGCCTCGTTCTTCTTAGTCTGGCCGCCGTCATACTGGTCTACTTTCTGGCCAGCCAATCCCTGCCCGAATACGATCAAACCGTCGAGGTACGCGGGCTGACAGCGCCCGTGGAAATCGTGCGCGATACCGCCAATGTGCCGCATATTCTGGGCGAGACTGACCCGGATGTCTTCTTCGGGCTTGGGTACGCACATGCGCAGGACCGTCTGTGGCAAATGACCGTCCTGCGACGCACCGCCCAAGGGCGCTTGTCCGAAGTGTTCGGCGCGCGCACGGTTTCAATCGACAAGTTGCTGCGTCGGCTTGACCTTTACAGCCTCGCCCATCGCTCGGTCGATGTGCAGGACGACTATACCAAGGCTGCGCTGCGCGCTTACGCGGCCGGTGTCAACGCGCGGCTGGACGAAATTAACGAGATGGCGCTTGGGCGTGGCGCGCCCGAAATGTTCCTGTTCAATGCGCCTGTTTCCCCTTGGCAACCCGGTGACAGCCTCGCTGTGATCAAATTGATGAGCCTTCAGTTGTCCGGCCATCTTGAAGACGAAGTGCTGAGGGCGCGCACGTCGCTCATGCTGAACAACTCGGCGCGGCTGGCCGATATCCTGCCCGATGTACCGGGTGCCGGAATTGCGGCCCTGCCCGAATATGCCGCCTTGTTCCCGGGTTTGCCCCGATATGTAGACGGATCGCCGATGCCAGACAGTCCGCTTTCGCCATTCCCGAAACGTGGATTAGCCGGGGCATCAAACGCCTGGACTGCAGCACCATCACGATCGGCCATTGGTGGGACGCTGCTGGCGAACGACCCGCATCTGGGTTTCACTGCACCCGGAGTTTGGTATCTGGCCCGGCTGGAACTTGAAAAAGGTGGCGTCATCGGCGCAACGATTCCGGGCATTCCTTCGGTCATGGCGGGGCGCAGTGATCGGCTGGGATGGGGGCTGACCTCATCTTATCTGGATGATCAGGACGTTCATATTGAACAGCTCAACCCCGACAATCCCGAAGAATACCTGACCCCGGACGGGTACAAGTCATTCCGAACCCGCCCGTCAATCATCGAGATCAAGGATGAGGCGCCCATCACACTGACCCTCCGATGGACGGAGAATGGACCCGTTCTGCCCGGCAGCCACTACGATCTGGGAACCATAACACCGCAGGGCCACGTTGCATCGCTGTCCTGGACGGCCCTAAGTGCGCAAGACACGTCAATGACCGCGTCGATGGCCTTGATGAATTCTGATACCGTGCCGCAGGCGATTGGCGCAGCCGAACTGTTTATCGCGCCATCTCAGAACCTTTCACTGGTGGATAAGGACACGATCGGCATGAAGCTGATCGGGGCCATGCCCAAGCGCGACCAGCACAATCAAAGCCGTGGACGCATCCCCACCCCCGGATGGCTGACCGAGAACCGCTGGCAAGGCCGCCTGCCCTATGCGGACAACCCCGAGTTTGTGGCCCCTGCCGGTGGCATACTGGGCAACACAAACAACAAGGTCATAGACCGCCCCTTCCCCGAGCATGTTTCATATGAATGGGGTGACACGCAGCGCATTCACCGCTGGGAACGCCTAATGCAGTCGCGCGAGGTTCACACGCGTGACAGCTTTATCGAGGCGCAACTGGACACCGTCAGCTTTACCGCCCGCTCGCTGCTGCCCTTGATTGGCGCGGACCTGTGGTTCACCGGAGCATCGGCCCCAGAAGGCACGCCCGAGCGTCAGCGCCAGATCGCGCTGGGATTGCTGGCCGAGTGGAATGGCGAGATGAACGAACATCTGCCCGAACCACTGATCTATGCCGCGTGGCTACGTGCGCTGCAAATCCGCCTGATCTCTGACGAGCTTGGCCCGTTGTCTGCCGATTACAAACATGTTGAGCCGCTGTTCATAGAACGTGTTTACCGCGATATCGACGGCGCGGCAGTATGGTGTGACGTACGTCAAAGTGCGCCCACGGAAACCTGCACCGACATGGCGCGGCTGGCGCTGGACGACGCGCTGATCTGGATTTCAGAAAAATATGGCGGGTCGCTGGAATCCCTGCGCTGGGGCGACGCGCATCAGGCGACCCATGACCACCCGGTTCTGGGCTCGGTCCCGGTTCTGCGATTCTTCGTCAATATCCGCCAATCCACCAGCGGCGGCGACAATACATTGCTGCGTGGGCGCACGTCGGGCGAAGGGCCGGACCCGTTTCAGAACGTGCACGGCGCGGGTTATCGGGGCGTCTATGATTTCGCGGACCCTGACAGTTCGGTCTTCATTACGGCCACCGGTCAATCGGGCCATTTCCTGTCGCGCTACTATGACGATCAGGCGCAACTTTGGCGGCGTGGGGAGTATATTCCGATGTCGCTGGATCTTGATCTGGCCCGTGCAGCGGCCGTTGGTGTGACGAATTTGATCCCGCGCTGATTTCGTCTGTTCGGCAAGACCTTGCCCCTTTTTCACGGTTGCGTGGACGCAGCCCCTTGTTTTGGCTTACGATCCCAGTGGTCATTGATTGGAACCGGGGGGGTATTCATGGCCAGTATTCGGGACACGTTGAACAACCTCGCGCGGGATTACGCAATCGCGTGGAGCTCTGGCGATCCCGAAGCGGTCGCCGGTTTTTTTGCACCGGACGGAACAATCACAGTCAATCGTGGTGATCCGTTTGTCGGACGCTCGGCAATCGCGGATATGGCGCGCGGGTTCTTTGACGAGTTTGTCGACCTAGAAGTTCGATGCGATATGCTGAGATGGGCCGGAACCCACGCAATCTTTGTCTGGACACTGGAAGGGCACCACGCCGAAACCCGCAATCACGTCATCACCCGGGGTTGGGAAGAATGGGACATGACGGCTGACAACAAGGTTCAGTCTTCGATGTGGTGGTACGACGCAGAAGACTATCAGCGGCAGATCGACGGGGTCTGACCCAGCCTACCCCTTGGTAATCTGGTACGAACGAGGGATGCCCTGCGTGATCCCGAACCAGTCCGAGTTTTGCGTGCGTTCCTGATGCGCATCAAACGACGCTTGATCCCGAAACACCTCGTTGACATTAAACCGACCCGGGGTTTCCGCGTCTTCGGTGACTTCGAAGGACAAGCACCCTGGTTCCGCCCGTGTCAGCGCAATATGCTTGGGCAATGCGGCGCGTACTTGCTCAAGACGATCTATCGGTACGTCGATATGACCAGTCAAAAAGACCTTGCTCTCGGACACTGTGCCCCCCGTCAACTCAAAGCGCCGCAAACCGCGCGGCTTGCTTGTCGGTCCACAGAACCGTTATCTGGAACCCGTCCTCTGTCTGCTTTTCGGATCGGACGACGTCCTGACGGAATAGCCACGCGCGCTTGTTGCCTTCGGCAAATCCAAGGGTCAACGTGCTTTCGTGCCGTACGCCCTGCAGTTTGACCGCGATATCGGCCAGTAGCGGCTCTATCCCCTCACCCGTCACTGCGGAAATCGCAAAGATCGCAGGATCGCGATCCGAACGCGCTATGGCGGCTTCGCGATCCTCGTCGCTCAGTAGGTCGATCTTGTTCCAAACCTCAAGCCGCGGACGTTCGTCAACAACCCCAAGCGAGCTCAGGATCGTTTCGACATCCCGCGCCTGTTCGTCCGTTTCGTCATGGCTGATATCGCGCACATGAACAATGATATCAGCGCCCAGAACCTCCTCCAGCGTGGCGCGGAAGGCCGCGACCAGCTCGGTCGGCAGGTTCGAGATGAACCCAACTGTATCCGACAGGATCACCTCGGGGCCATCAGGCAGTTCAACCCGGCGCATAGTCGGGTCCAACGTGGCGAACAACATGTCCTTGGCCATCACCTCTGCCCCAGTCAGCCGGTTGAACAGCGTCGACTTGCCTGCGTTCGTGTAGCCCACTAGCGCAACGATGGGATATGGCACCTTAGCGCGCGCCGCACGGTGCAGGGTGCGGGTCTTGACCACCTTCTGCAATTGGCGACGCAAACGAACAAGCTGTTCGTCAATGGCGCGTCGGTCGGCTTCGATCTGTGTTTCACCCGGACCGCCGACAAATCCCAGCCCGCCCCGCTGCCGTTCAAGGTGGGTCCACGCCCGAACAAGGCGCGTCCGCTGATAGCTGAGCGCAGCCATTTCGACTTGCAGAACACCCTCGCGGGTCCGCGCACGATCGCTGAAAATCTCAAGGATCAGCCCCGTCCGATCAAGGATTTTGACCTTCCAAGCTTTTTCAAGGTTGCGCTGCTGAACAGGGGTAACCGGCCCGTCAATCAGAACCAGTTCGATTTTGTTATCGTGCAGCCGTTCTGCCAGTTCTTCAATCTTGCCGCTGCCGAACAGCAACCCGGGCTGGGCGCGTTGCAGGCGCACGATTTCCGAGCCGACCACGTCAAGGTCGGGCAAAGCGGCAGCCAGTGCCACCGCCTCTTCCAGCGCCGGTTCAGGAACACGGCGCTGTTCATCTGACTTGATTTCCGGATGCAGCACCCAAGCGCGGGTGCGCGTCCTATCGTGTTCCATCAAGAGGCGTCTTCGCCCTCATACAGGCTGATCGGCTGCGACGGCATGATGGTCGAAATCGCGTGCTTGTAGACCAACTGCGACTGTCCGTCGCGGCGCAACAACACGCAGAAGTTATCGAACCAAGTAATCACACCCTGCAATTTCACACCGTTGATCAGGAAAATTGTGACCGGGACCTTTGCTTTCCGTACATTATTCAGGAACGCGTCCTGCAGATTCTGTCTGTCCGAAGCCATATTTTTATAATCTCGCCATTGTTCTTGCTACGCGCTGCGGACCAACGCGCTCCCTCCGGCGGAGTATGGAGTGTCGTTAACCGAGTTTCCAGATGAAAAATAAGACATTCTGCGGGTGTGGATTCTTAGCCCCGCCAAAGTGTTGGCGTTATCAGCGCTACAATCGCCAGTGTTTCAAGCCGACCAATGACCATTGCGGCGCACATTGCCAGCTTGGCGCCTTCCGACAAGTCCACCAGCCGCAGCGGAACATCCGTGGCCAGTTCGATCAACGGCCCGGTCGTACTAAGCGCGGCAACCGTCAAAACCATCGCCTGTTCAAACCCAGCCCCGGTCGCGGCCAGCAGCAAGTTGAAGGCCGCAGCGGTCAGCGCAAACATCATCAAAAAGATCCAAGCGATGAAGGCACCATCGCTTTGGATGCGTCTGTTGCCGCCACCCACCCCACTTACCGAGGACGGATAGATCAGTCGATCAATTTCGCGCGCACCGTTGAGGTACAGGGCAAACACGCGCAACAGTTTGACGCCACCTGCCGTTGTCGCAACGCCCCCGCCAATCAAGGCCAACCCCATCAGGATCAGGCCGGGTGTTCCCAATCCGGACAGTTGCTGCGCATCGTTCCAGTTGGCACTTTCGAATCCTGCAGTCGTGAGAAAGGACAAGGCCGTGAATGTCATGCCCCAGATAACGTTCAACGCCTGCAGCGGCTCCATCGTGTTGCCAATTTCATTCACACCCGCCCACACACGAATGAACAGCAGTATCGCGACCGAAAGGACAATCATCAGCCCGATCCGGAACTCCGGGTCTTTGTCCAGCCGAGAATACCCTGTCATGGCTGTATCGGTCGAAAACGTCAGACGGGAAAGCGCGAAGAAGAGAAACAGAAACAAAATCGCCTCACCGGTAATTCCCGCCTGCGCGCCCTCAAGCCCCCCCACAGGAGAAATGCCGGACGTGGCCATGGTAGACATGGCATGGCAGATCGCGGTCAAACCCTGCTCACCCGCGATCAGCAGAAGCAACCAGATCACTGCCGTCAGACCAGCGTAGACGGGCGTCAGAGTACGCGCGACACGTATCAAACGACCACGCGGATCGACCTTTTCACTCTGCGCCACGCCCGAGACCGGTCGTCCCGGCTGCCCTCGGGCCGTTACTTCGAACCCACCCAGTGACAAGGGTGCCAGAATAGCTGCGGCAGAAATCCACATCAGCAAGCCACCCATCCATCCCACTTGCGCCCGCCATAGATGTAGCGGCGCGGTCAATCGGTCAGGGTCGGGAAAAATGTCCGCTCCGGTCGTCGTCAATGCGCTGACCATGTCGAAATACGCATTCAGGAACGTGGTGTTCCCCAAAGCATCATGCAGCGGGATCGCCAGAAAGATCGGCAGGATTGTAAAACAGGCCAGCAACACAGCCAACTGCCCCAATGTGCCGCGCCGTGGAACCCGGTTGGATGATGCAAGCGCAACGGTTGCAACGACAAACAACCCCAACAACCCCGAATAGAAGAAAGACCGGGACGTGTCGTGGTCATCCAGCGCGAGCGCATAGATCGCGGGGACCCACATCGACAAAGCAGCGATGCCCCAGATGAGCAGGAACAACGGCAATCGCCGCACCAGCCCGATCCTGTGTGCCTGCGCCCGCTCCATCAGAAGAAATCAATCGAGACCTGTAGCAACCGTTCGACCTCGGGCACGTCCTTGGCCATGGCAAAGATGGCGACCACGTCTTTTTCCTCGATCCGCAAGCTGCCGGTTGGCCGAAACAATTCTTCCCCTTTGCGAACCGCGCCAACAAGGACACCTTCGGGAAAGTCGATATCGCGCAACCGCTGCCCCGCCATAGGTGAGGTGGACAGAACCTCAGCCTCGATCACTTCGGCCTCGGCATCGCCGATGGAATAAACCTGCCGAACACGTCCATGGCGAATGTGACGCAGGATCGAGCTGACCGTGGTCGCGCGCGGGTTGATATAGGCATCAATTCCCAAAGGTCCCATCAAAGCGACCATGCTGGGGTCATTGATCAGCGCAATCGCCAGTGCACAGCCTTCGGCCTTGGCGCGCACGGCAGCCAGCATGTTGGCACGGTCGTCGTCGGTGACGGCCAGCATCGCGTCTGCACGTTCAATCCCGGCTTCGCGCAGCAAAGCGGCATCCAATCCGTCGCCATTCAAAACAATCGTACGCTCCAGCGCCTCGGCCGCGAGTTCGGCGCAATTGCGGTCCCGTTCGATGATTTTGGCACGTACGCGGCTTTCGCGTTCTTCCAGCGTGCGGGCAACTTCGAGCCCGACATTGCCGCCGCCGACAATGACGACGCGATCCTGTTTCTTTTGCGCCTTTCCGAACACTTCCATCGTTCGGTCCACGTCTTTGACATTGGCAAAGACATAGCATTCGTCGTCGACGAAAAGTTGGTCCTCGGATTCGGGGGCAAAAAGGGTGCCTTCGCGCCGCACCCCGACGACAACAGAGCTGAGCGTGGAGAATAGATCGGTCAATTGCCGCAAAGGGGTGTTCACAATTGGGCAATCCTCGTCGATGCGAATCCCCAAAAGCTGCGCCTGGCCGTCCATGAACATTTCGGTATCAAAGGCTGAAGGCGCCGAAAGGCGGCGCATGGCGGCGGCTGCGACCTCTCGCTCTGGGCTGATCACCACGTCGATGGGAAGGTGATCCCGGCGATAAAGATCCGAGTGGATCGCCTCAAGATAAGATTTTGACCGCAGTCGCGCGATTTTCCGCTGAATCGAGAATACCGAATGCGCCATTTGGCAGGTGACCATATTCACCTCGTCCGAATGGGTGGCGGCAATGATCATCTCGGCGTCGCGCGCACCTGCGCGTTCCAACACGTCGGGGTAGCTGGCGAACCCGGCGATGCCCTGAACGTCCAGTGTTTCCGTCGCCCGCCGCACGAGGTCCGGGTTATTGTCCACAACTGTAACATCATTCAGTTCACCCGACAGGTGCCGTGCAATCTGCCAGCCAACCTGACCGGCACCGCATATGATGACCTTCATGTTTTTGGCCCTCTTGCCTGAAATCTTTGAATGACAGATGCCCTTATAGCGGTCAATTGAATTGTCATACCCGTGCAATCAAGGCAAGATAACCCTATGAAAACAGTGCTTCGATTGCTTATTCCTGTTCTGACGCTCACCTCCTGCGGCCCACTTTCCATGTATTACCGTGAGGGTGAAAGCGTATCGCGCATGCAAACGGACACGACCGAGTGTCGGGTGCAGGCGGTCAACAACGTGCCGGTCGCCACTCAAGTGCGGCAATCCCCGCCAACATATTGGCCCGGTCGAACCTATTGTCACGGTAACGGAAGATGCTACCGATCGGCTGGATGGTGGCAGCCGGGGCAAGTCTACACCGTGGATGTAAACCAAGGCCTGCGCAACAATGTCGAAGCGCAGTGCATGGCCAGAAAGGGATATCGACCCGTCAGCCTGCCGCCGTGCAGGCAAAATGTGAAGTCACGGGTTCCTGCGCAGCGAACGACACAACTCCCGCCGCTGAGCACCGAGTCGTGTTTCGTCAAATTTAACGACGGCGCGTTTCAGATCATAACCCCCGGGGTACCGGGCTAAAGTCACCGGCAGCTTATTCTGCCGGCTCCGGTTCATCCAATTGCGCGACACGTGCACCCGACTTGTTCGACGTCACAACACCCAGCGATTTCAGCTTGCGGTGCAGCGCGCTGCGCTCCATCCCGACGAAGCTGGCGGTGCGACTGATATTGCCACCGAACCGGTTGATCTGCGTCAGCAGATATTCACGTTCGAACGCCTCGCGCGCCTCACGCAAGGGCAACGTGGCCAATGCACCTGACAGTACGACACGGCCGGAATCGTCCGCTTTCTCATCCTCGGCGGGCAGCTCCTTGGCCTCGATTGGGCCCGTGCCGTCACCCAGGATCAACACCCGTTCGATCAGGTTCTTCAACTGGCGTACATTGCCCGGCCAGGTCATCGTCTGAAGCAGAGCGACGGCTTCCTCAGATATCTCACGCATGGGTAGACCTTGGGATTCATTGCACATTTCGATGAAATGCTGCGCCAGAACCGGGATGTCCTCGCGCCGGTCTTCAAGCGAAGGCACATCAATCGGCACGACGTTCAAACGGTGATACAACTCTTCCCGGAACCGTTCTGCCGCGATCTCTGCGTCAAGATCCTTGTTCGTCGAAGAGATCACCCGCAAATCCACCCGCACCTTGTCAGATCCGCCGACGCGCTGAAACTGCTGATCAACCAATACGCGCAATATCTTGGATTGCGTGCCAAGCGGCATATCCGCAACCTCGTCAAAGTAGACCACGCCCCCATGCGCTTCTTCCAGAAGCCCGGATTCAACACCGCGCTCCGACGACTCTCGTCCGAACAGAACCTCTTCGACCCGCTCAGGTTCGATACCCGCGCAGTTTACAGTCACGAAGGGCGCATTCGCCCGGTTGGAATGGGCGTGAATATAACGCGCCGCGATTTCCTTGCCGGACCCGGCAGGGCCGCTCAACATTACACGGCCATTAGATTTGGTGACTTTGTCCAACTGACTTTGCATCGATCGGAAGGCGGCGGATTTGCCGATCATGTCCGAATTCGTGACCTCTTTACGCTTGAGCGATGCATTCTCGCGGCGCAGGCGCGAGGTTTCCATTGCGCGCCGGATCACCACCATCAATTGATCAATGTTAAAGGGCTTTTCGATAAAGTCATAAGCCCCCTGTTTGATTGCAGCCACCGCAATTTCAATATTCCCGTGCCCCGAGATGATCACCACTGGCACATCGGGATTGTCACGTTTCACAGCCTTGAGGATGTCGATTCCGTCCATGCGGCTGTCCTTTAGCCAGATGTCCAAAATCAAAAGCCCCGGCGGTTCCGAATTGATTGCCGCCATGCACTCGTCCGAGTTGCCAGCCAGCCGGGTTGAATAGCCTTCGTCCTCCAGAATGTCGGACACCAGCTCGCGAATATCGCGTTCGTCATCTGCGATCAGAATGTCACTCATCTTTGGCCTGCTTTCAGTTTGTTTATATGATTTGCCTGCTTTTGTGGCGCAGCCGTCTGGGTAAATTTGCCCCCCGGCAAACGGATAACGGCCATCGCGCCAAAATGGTCCTGTCCGTCAAATGCCGGTGCATCTTCCAACGTCAGCGCACCGCCATGTTCTTCGATAATCTTCTTGACGATAGGAAGTCCCAGACCGGTTCCCTCGTCACGTGTGGTTACGTATGGCTCAAACAGCCGCGCCCGATCTTCGGGCAACCCTATTCCGTTGTCTGCAATGGTGATGATTGTCCCTGCATCATCACAGGTTACATCCACTTTTATCTGTGGTTTGAGATTTTTCGGAGCACCTTTTTTCTTCAAGGTTTCAATCGCTTCTCCGGCATTCTTGATAAGATTGATCAAAGCCTGATTCAGCATCGTCGCGTCCAGATCCGCCACGACTGGGTGGTTCGGAAGCGTTGCATCAATCTGAACGTCGGGCTGACCGGATTGTTGCAGCAACACCGCCTCGCGTACCAGATCGACGACGTTTTCCTCGTGTCGGTCAGGTTCGGGCATACGCGCAAACTTCGAAAACTCGTCCACGATCCGCCTTAGATCATTGGTCTGCCGCACAATCACGTCCGTCATGGATTCGAGGCTGTTGCAATCTTCCTCATCCAGCTTGCGAGAGAATTTGCGTTTGATCCGCTCGGCACTCAGTTGAATTGGGGTCAGCGGATTCTTGATCTCATGCGCAATGCGGCGGGCCACATCACCCCAGGCCGCCATGCGCTGCGCGCTGACCAGATCGGTTACGTCATCAAAGGCCACAACGTAACCTTCCAGACCACCATCCTCGCCCCGCCGGATTGCCATGCGCACCAGAAGGTTCTCCAACCTGCCCTTTCGGGTCACTTTGACCTCGCCCTGAACGGCTTCCTGACCGCTGTCCTTGAGGCTTTCAAACAAAGGAAGAAACTCCGGCACGGCAATACCGATGGCCAGATGTTCTTCCTTACTGGACCAGTCCAAAAGGCGTTCCGCCGACCGGTTCACGAATGTCACGCAACCATCGGAATCCACACCCACAACGCCGGACGTTACAGAGCTGAGGACCGAGTCGAACAGCCGCCGACGCCGCTCAATCTGGCGCGTATTTTCAAGCAGAGTGTCGCGTTGGCCTTTCAGTTGCCGAGTCATCTGGTTGAAATAACGGCCCAGCATGGCGATTTCGTCGTCGCTGGCCTCTTCGATCACCTGCACACTCAAGTCACCCGCCCCAACCCGCTGCGCCGCCGTGGTCAATCGTCCGACAGGGCGTGACAGTCGCTCGGCAAACCACATGCCCAAAGACACAGCCGCCAAAATCAGGATCACCGCAAAGCCCAGATAAAGCAGGCCAAACTCGAACAGTACCCTGCCCCGTTCGTTTTCAAGCTGTTGATAGAACTGGACTGTTTCTTTGGTGTCATCCAACAAGGTAAGCAGTTGCCCGTCTACCTCACGACTGACGTAAAGATAGCGATCCAAATAGGCCTGAAGGGGTACCAAGGCCCGAAACTCGCTGTTTTGCCAATCGGCAATTATCAGCAATCCGGTGTCCGTCGCTTCGATCATCTGCTCAGGCGTAGGGGCTTCGTAGTTGAACAGGTACGAACGATCGCCCCGGGATTTGATCTCGCCACTGCCGTCGATGACGTAAGCCTCGCGCAAGCCTCGCTGAATCTGCGACTGACCCTGCGCCAGAACGGTGCGCAATTCGGCGTCCGAAATGTAGTAATCCCGCGCCCGGGCCGTATCCAAGAACCGCGCCAGAACGGTGGCGTCTTGGGTAAGTCCTTCGCGGTGCTCCTGTTCATAAGCCTCAGCAGCGGTCAAGGACGAGCCTACAACTTCGCGGACGCGGTCCGAGAACCAACCTTCAAGCCCGATATTCACCGTCAGCCCTGCGAAAATCGCGACGGTGACTGTTGGCACCAGCGCCAACAGCGTGAAAGCGCCGATCAGACGCAAATGAAGACGAGAACCCGCGGATTTAGCCCTTCGCGCGGCGATCAGGCTTCCAAGTTGGCTTAGGACCAGTGCCGCAACGACCAGAACATATACCAGGTCAGCCAGCAAGATCAGGCGCAGCGTCGGCGCCGTCGTTCCCAGATCGAATGGACCAATGACGAGGTATGTGGCCAACGCAAGGACGGGGCCCAGCAAAACCAGACCCAAGGTGCTAAAATTGCGCAGCTTTCGTGACTTTCTCCACCGATTGATCGATAGGATCAGCCCGCTCTGTGCCCGGGTTGCCACCGTCTGCCCTCATCCTGATGTGCCGCTTGCGCGGCTTACCGCCATATTTCGTGGTCGTTGCCGGACATAGGCCCGGATGCCACGCTTTGTGTGGCTATATTACATCAGTTTGCGTCGCCGTGTCACCTGAATATCGAGATCAGTAATCTTTTTCCGAAGCGTATTCCGGTTTATGCCCAGCAGATCGGCACATTTCGCCTGATTTCCGCCGGTTGCGTCCAATGCCAGCTCGATCAAAGGGGCTTCAACCTCGCGCAGGATGCGTTGATACAGGCCCGGAGGTGGCAATAAATTGCCGTGCAGATCAAAGTAACGACGCAAATGACGCGCGACAGAGGCGGACAGTTTTTCGCGCTCACCATCCCCCAGAACCGGTTCGGCTTCGGGTTGACTGCCCAAGACCATCTCGACCTCGGCCTTCGAAATCTCGTCGGCGCGGCTGGTCAGGCTTAGACGGCGGATCGCATTTTCAAGCTGCCGCACGTTGCCGGGCCACGAATACCGGCGTACCAGTTCCACCGCCTCGGGGCTGAGCCAGCGTTTTGCGCCATGCTCGCGCTCCTCTCGCGCCAGAAAATGATCGGCCAAAAGCGTGATGTCATCCACCCGTTCGCGCAAGGCCGGAACATGGATTGTTGCGCCACACAGCCGGTAATACAGGTCCTGCCGAACACGACCGCTTTCCATCGCTTCAGTCAGGTCCGACTGGCTGGTGGCCATGAATCGGGGGACATGATCGCCCGGTGTGTCCATCATCCGCACAATCCGGGCCTGCAATTCATCTTCGATATCCGCGATCTCATCAATCAGCAGCGTGCCGCCACGCACACGGGCCATCACGCGGGCCGGACCTTCCAGATCACGCAAGTCCGCAGCCGTGGCTGTGACAAACGGCAACGTCCGGCGATCAGAGAAATCATGAATAGCACGTGCTATCAGAGACTTACCTGTTCCGCTTTCACCCGAAATCATCACTGAAAGATCGGTATTCATCACCCGCGCAACCAGACGATAAAGCGCCTGCATGACCGGTGTCCTACCGACCAGCGGCAGTTCTTCAGGGCGATCATCCGACGGTTCCGTGACCTCGGTTTGAACCCGCTGTTTCTGCTCCAACGCCCGCGCGGTGCGCTTCATCAGGTCTGGAAGGTCGAACGGTTTGGGCAAATAGTCATATGCGTCCGCCTCTGCCGCCTGAATCGCCGTCATGATCGTGTTTTGCGCGGAAATGACGATCACCGGCAGACCGGGCCGATCTTGGGCAATCTTGGGCAACATCTCCAACCCGTTCCCGTCCGGCATGACAACGTCCGAGATCACGACGTCACCCTTACCTTCACCAACCCAGCGCATCAGCGTGGTCAGCGAGGATGTCGCATGTACCTTGCACCCTGCCCGCGTCAGGGCCTGTGTCAGGACCGTGCGGATTGTGCGATCGTCATCTGCGACCAATACTGTTCCATCCATCGGGTGCTCTCCTTATCTTCAGCTCTTGCCGGCTGTGTTCTACGTTGCGTCTTTTGGCGCCCGCCTCAGCGAGATGCGGAACACCGTGCGACCCGGCACCGAGTCGGCGGAAATCCAGCCGTCATGGTCCGAGATGATCTTGCTCACCAGCGCCAGCCCAAGGCCGGTGCCGTTTTCCTTGCCCGACACGAACGGGTCAAAAATATCGCTGCGAATCTTATCCGGCAGACCCGGCCCGTCATCCATGATTTCGATCTGCAGGGGCAGCGAATGCCCCGATCCATCGCTGCGCCGCAGTCGGAAGGAATGTTCGAAATACGTGCGAAGCCGGATTGTTCCCCCTTTAGGATCAGCTGCTTCCGACGCGTTCTTCAACAAGTTCAGTACAACTTGCAGAAACTGATCCGGGTCTCCATAGGCCAACGGCAACGAGGGGTCGTAATCTTCGATGATCGTCATATGGGCACCAAACCCCAGCAGCGCCGAGCGCCTTGCACGGTCCAGAACATCGTGAATATTGACCGGCTTGAAATCGGGCTGCGAGAGGTTGCCGAACTGCTCCACCTGCTCCAACAGCTTTACGATCCGGCGGCTTTCAGCGACGATAAGATCCGTTAATTCAAGGTCTTGCTGCGAGATATTCATGCTCAATAACTGCGCTGCCCCAGTTATTCCGGCCAACGGATTCTTGATCTCGTGCGCCAGCATTTCGGCCATGCCGATGGCGGACTGCGCCGCAGATTTGACCGTATTGCCGCGTGTCATCCGCCCTGCCAATTCGCGCGGCGAGATGATCATGATCATCGACCCCGTATGCCCAACCAAAGGTGCAATCTGCAACGCGCATTGCAGCGGTGCGCGGCTGCCGGACCCTACGTCAACGTCGTTCACGAACAACGGGGTGCTTTGTTGACGGGCGCGCAGAAACGCCTCTTCCAGCGGGGCATCGACAGCGATCTGGTCCCAGACTGGGTTGCCGATTACGGACTTGCGGGACGCATTCAAAAACCCCTCACCCGCCGAATTTACATCGGTGATCCGATCCTCGGCGTCAATAATGAAGGCTGGAACCGGCAATGAGGCCCAAATGCTCTGATCCGAAGTCATGCCGCAGCCTCCGCATCGCCTATAAGCGCATCGCCCAGCAGACGCAGAACCTCAGCCGTGTCGCGGGACGTCAGCACAGCGCGACGCAAACTCGGGGGGGTACCTGCCTCATCCATGTACCAGCCAAGGTGTTTTCGCGCGACCCGCAGCCCCAGGTCTGCACCGTAGAATTCGAGCATTGACTGATAGTGCCCCTGCACCATTTCAACCAGATCATCCCCTGTGGGAACGACCGGAGCTTGGGCGCCATACAAGTCGTGGCAAATCTGCGCCAGCAACCACGGCTTACCCTGGGCACCCCGCCCGATCATGACCCCATCTGCGCCCGACTTTTCCAGTGCAGTCCGCGCCGCGCTTGCGTCCACGATATCGCCATTGGCAATGACAGGGATCGATACAGCCTCTTTCACGGCCCGAATTGCGGCCCAATCCGCGCGCCCCTTATAGAACTGACACCGCGTGCGGCCATGGATCGTGACCATACGGATACCCGTGTCCTGCGCACGCCGCGCAACGTCCGGGGCATTCAACAGGTTATCGTCCCAGCCAAGGCGCGTCTTCAGCGTGACCGGCACGTCAACGGCATTCACGACTGCCTCGATCAGCGTCAGCGCGTGATCCGGTGTCTTCAACAACGCCGATCCGGAATAGCCGTTCGTCACCTTCTTGGCCGGGCACCCCATGTTAATGTCAATCACCCGTGCACCCCGATCTGCAACCTGCCGTGCAGCTTCGGCCATCCAATATGCCTCGCGCCCTGCTAGTTGAACGGCGGTGTTTTCGACGTCGGCCGAAAGCTCGGCCCGTTCGCGCACGCCGGGCTTAGCTTGAACCATCTCCTGACTGGCGACCATCTCACTGACGACCATCCCGGCGCCAAAGCGCATCACCAGATCACGAAACGGTCGGTCGGTGATTCCGGCCATCGGAGCCAGCATGACTGGCGGGTCTAGGTGTTTGTCAGCGAGTTGCAGGGTCAACGTGCTTAATCCTTGGGCAGTTGCGGCTTTGATATCGAATTGAGCGTATATGAACAACAAAACGGGGGGGCAAAAGCCCGGAAAATCATCACGTGCCTATTTTTTAGGCACGGTTACGCGGGTGATTGCCTCTGCATTCACCGCACCCTAAACATTGCGCTCAAATCACCGGAGTGACCGCCCCATGACCACCGCCGCTATCATCGTCGCCGCAGGACGCGGAACGCGCGTTGGAGGGGATATTCCAAAACAGTGGCGACCACTTGCAGGGCGTCGCGTCGCGGACTGGACGATTGACCGCTTCCAGGGTCAGGTCGACCACATCGTTCTTGTCCTGTCCGAGGGCGATCAACCCGCCTGGAGCGAGTTTGAAAGAACGAACCTGATCCTCGCCGCAGGTGGGTCGGACAGGGCAGCGTCTGTGCGCAACGGACTGGACGCGCTGGCCGATTTGGAAATCGAACATGTTCTGATTCACGATGTGGCGCGCCCTTGCGTGACCACCGATCTTATTCAGTGTGTTCTGTCGGCCCTGAACGATTCCCCTGCTGCCGCTCCGGGGCTTGCCGTCACGGATGCCTTATGGACCGGAGATGGACATTTCGTTACGGGAACACAGGACCGAACCGGCCTGTTCGCTGCGCAAACGCCACAAGGCTTTCACTATGGTGCGATTGTCTCAGCCCACGCGGCCCACCCCGGAGGCGCAGCAGACGATGTCGAAGCCGCACGCGCGGCGGGTCTGGACGTGGCGATTGTTCCAGGTGATGCGGACAACTTGAAAATTACACGGCCCGAGGATTTTGCCCGGGCTGAACGCATATTGGGAACGAATATGGATGTAAGACTGGGCAACGGGTACGACGTGCATCGGTTTGGCGACGGGGATCATGTGATCCTGTGCGGCGTGAAAGTTCCGCATGATCGCGGCCTACAGGGCCACTCAGACGCAGATGTGGGAATGCACGCCGTGACTGATGCGATCTATGGCGCGCTGGCACAGGGTGATATTGGCCAGCACTTCCCGCCCTCGGACCCGCAATGGAAGGGCGCGGCCAGCGAGATTTTCCTGCGTCACGCGGTCGAATTGGCCGAAACGATGGGTTACGCAATTTCGAATGTGGATTGCACGCTGGTCTGCGAATACCCCAAGATCGGCCCCCATGCGAGCGCGATGCGCGCGGAAATGGCCCGGATCATGGGCCTACGGACCGATCAGGTCTCGGTCAAAGCGACCACATCTGAACGTCTGGGCTTTACCGGCCGAAGCGAGGGGATCGCCTCGCTTGCCACCGCCTGTCTGGTGAAGTCATGACCGCCGCGCGCCTGATCGGAACGGTCTGCGGTGTGGGCTATCTGCGCCCTGCGCCGGGCACATGGGGATCGCTGGTCGCCCTGCCCCTTGCATGGCTGCTGCATACGCTGGGCGGCTTTCCCCTGCTGGTGATCGCCACGCTGGCAGCGTTCTTGGGTGGTCTTTGGGCGACTCGCGTGATGACTGCAGGGCAAGAGGATCACGATCCGTCCGAGATTGTTATAGATGAGGTCGCGGGCCAGTTCATCGCGCTTTGGGCGGTTTCCTACCCCTCATGGGCGCATGGGATCGACATTACCGCACTCTGGCCCGGTTGGATTGCTGGTTTCCTGCTATTCCGGCTGTTCGACATCACCAAGCCCGGTCCGGTTGGTTGGGCCGACCGCAAGGGGGATGCGATGGGCGTTATGCTGGACGATGTAATCGCCGGGGTATTCGCCGCCATTGGTGTGATACTGCTGGCCGGACTTGCACATGGAGTTCTTGGGCTATGAACGTGACTGACCTGCTTGACCGCGCCAAGGCGCAAGGGGTGATGATCGCCACTGCCGAAAGCTGCACAGGGGGCATGGTGGCCGCAGCGCTGACCGACATTCCCGGCAGCTCGGCCGTGGTTGACCGCGGTTTCGTCACGTACACCAACACCGCCAAGCAACAGATGCTGGGTGTTAACGCCGGGACGCTGGACGCCCATGGCGCAGTCTCGGAACAGGTCGCCCGCGAAATGGCCGAAGGCGCATTAAAGCATTCCGAGGCGCAACTAGCCGTGTCCACTACCGGTATCGCAGGCCCCGGCGGGTCCGAGTTCAAACCCGAAGGGCGCGTGTGCTTCGGACTAGCTGCCAGCGGGATGCCAACGCATGTTGAAACCATCGAATTCGGCGCGCTCGGCCGTGACAAGGTTCGCGTTGCCGCGCGCGATCACGCGTTGAACTTGCTTTCAACTGGGCTTTTCACACTCGCCCAAAAATAAGGCATTTTGCCAGAATTGATGCGCATTTAACCATCACTTCACAAAAAGCCCCCAAAATAGGCGGGTTTTTCGATCATTGCCTCTTTTTTCCACGCTCTCCCTCCGCTTCAAGCCCCGCCACACATGCTGATGAGGAGAGCGGCCAATGAATGGAGCCGATACCGCCTGGATCATAGTTGCAACCGCACTGGTCCTTTTCATGACACTTCCGGGCCTGGCCCTGTTCTATGGCGGCCTTGTGCGTGCCCGTAACGTGCTGAGCGTTTTCATGCACTGTTTCTCGATCGCCTGCCTGATGAGCATTCTGTGGCTGGTCGCGGGCTACTCGATTGCGTTCGGCGACGGCGGGTCGGGCCTGTGGGGCGGTCTGGGCAAAGCCTTTCTAAACGGCGTCGATGCAGACAGCCTTTCAGGCAATCTGCCCGAGGTTCTTTTCTTCGCGTTCCAGATGACATTTGCCATCATCACGCCCGCGCTGATCGTGGGTGCCTATGTGGAACGCGTTGGTTTTGGCTTCGTGCTGACCTTCTCGGGCCTGTGGATGCTGCTGTGCTATGCGCCGGTGGTGCATTGGATCTGGGGCGGCGGCATGCTGACCGATGGCGGTATTCTGGGTGAGGTCGGCGTGCGCGACTTTGCAGGCGGAATTGTGGTGCATGAAACCGCAGGTCTGGCCGCGTTGATCATTGCCGTGGTGCTTGGTCCCCGCCTTAACCGCACGACGCCGCCGCACAACCCCGGATTCGTGATGGTTGGTGCCGCGATGCTGTGGGTCGGCTGGTTCGGCTTCAACGGTGGGTCGCAACTGGCCGCTGACGGCGGCGCCGCGATGGCGATGACCGTGACACATATCTCGGCCGCAACCGCCTCGCTGACATGGGCGCTGTACGAGCGGATCAAGTACGGCAAAGCCTCGATGGTTGGTCTGGTGACCGGCACGATTGCGGGTCTGGCGTCAATCACCCCGGCTTCGGGCTATGTCGACCCGGTACAGGCGCTGATCATCGGTGCTGTCGCAGGTGTGTTGTGCCAAGAGGCCGTCAATGTCATCCGCAACGTGCTGAAAATCGACGACACGCTGGATGTCTTTGCCGTGCATGGTGTCGGAGGCATTTTCGGCACGATCATGATCGCCGTGTTTGGCCTTGGCGCTTGGACCGCACAGTTGGGCGGGTTGGTTATCGTGGGTGCCTTTACGGCAGTTGTCACATTTGTGTTGATCAAGGTGGTTGCACTGATCACCCCGCTTCGCGTAGACGCCGAGACCGAGACAAACGGCCTCGACCTGTCGGTACACGGTGAGCGGGCCTATGACATGAGCAGCTAAGCCCACCTTGGCGCTCGGGCCCTTTTGGGCCATGGCGGGCCTCGCATCTGCGGGGTCCGCTTTTCTTTTGCCCGCCCTCTCGACTCTGGGTGGCGGGGCGCGCTATCAGCCCGCAACGTGTTTTCAGCCCAGAGGTTTGCACCATGATCCCCAGCTCGTACCCCGACAGCACCGAAATCGCCCGCCTGACCGCGCGGATGCTGCTGGAGATCAAAGCCGTCCACTTCAATTCGCGTGAGCCGTTCACTCTCGCTTCGGGCCTGCCTAGCCCAACCTATATCGACTGCCGCAAGCTGATTTCATACCCGCGTATCCGGTCGACTCTGATGGATTTCCTGACCGTCACCGTGATGCGCGACGCGGGGTTCGAGGCGTTTGACAACATCGCGGGTGGAGAAACCGCAGGCATCCCGTTTGCCGCCATGGTGGCCGAGCGCATGGCCCTGCCGATGACCTATGTACGCAAAAAGCCCAAAGGCTATGGCCGCAATGCCCGGATTGAGGGCGCAATGTCTGAGGGAGAGCGCGTCTTGCTGGTCGAAGACCTGACCACCGATGGAGGTTCCAAGCTGTCATTCGTCGACGCGATCCGCGACACGGGTGCCATCTGCGGCCATACCGCAGTAATCTTCTACTATGGGATCTTCCCCGAGACCGAGAAAACCCTGGGCGACCATGGCGTGAAGCTGCATCACCTGTGCACCTGGTGGGATGTTCTGGCCGAAGCAAAGGCGCAGAAAGCCTTTGATGCTGAGACACTTGATGGGGTCGAAGCCTTCCTGAATGATCCGCGTGGATGGCAGGAAACCCACAAAAGCTGATAATCCACCTGTGCATAAGCTGGGGGTAACTCGGCGTAGAATCGCCCCCAGACGCTTGCATCTAGTGTCGCCGGCTGGATGGCACACTAAATGTTGCGCGGCGCAGCGTTCTTTGGCAAAGTTGTCCAAACTTATCCCAAGCTGAAGCTGAGTTATACGCAACTTATCTTCAGAGATTTACAGATGGCCCAACGGGCGCCGGATTGATTAGAACTGTCGCACGGGCAGCGGGGACAAAATGAACGAGATTAGCAGCATCGAGCAGGCAGCGGCGCAGATTCAGAATGCCGAAACTATGCCGCACTCCATCGAGGCCGAGCAGCAGCTTCTGGGCGCGATCCTGACGAATAATGATCTGTATGACCGGGTAGCCTCGATCATCGGGGCCGAGCATTTCTATGACCCGGTCCACGCCCGCATCTATGAAGTCGCCGCCAACCGCATCGCCAAGAATGCGCTGGCCTCACCCGTCACGCTGAAATCCTTCATGGCCGAGGATGAGGGCCTGAAGGAATTGGGCGGCCCCGCCTATCTGGTCAAACTGGCGGGCGCCTCGATCAGTGCGTTTGCCGTGCATGATTATGCCCAGATGATCTATGACCTGGCCATTCGGCGCGAGTTGATCCGACTGGGTCGGGACATTTCAGACAAGGCGGCGCGGGTCGATGTATCAAGCGAACCAAAAGAACAAATCGTCGAGGCCGAGCAACAGCTTTATCAGTTATCCGAGCAGGGCCAGACCGAACAGGGATTTCAATCCTTCCTCAAGGCGGTCACAGAAGCCGTCAACGTCACCAACGAAGCGTATCAGCGCGGCGGTGGCATGGCAGGGATTTCCACCGGTCTGGCCGACTTGGACAAACAACTTGGGGGCCTGCACCCATCCGACCTGATCATTCTGGCGGGGCGTCCGTCGATGGGGAAAACCTCGCTTGCGACCAACGTGGCGTTCAACGTGGCCAAAGCATACAAGCGCGGCACCAAATCGGATGGGTCCGAAGGCGCAATCGATGGCGGCGTGGTCGGGTTCTTTTCACTGGAAATGAGCGCCGAGCAGTTGGCGGGCCGGGTTCTGGCCGAAGCGTCCGAAATCTCAAGCCACAAAATCCGTCAGGGTGACATGACGGAATCCGAATTCCGCCGTTTCGTGGACGCCGCGAAGGAGTTGGAAGCCTGCCCGCTTTTCATCGACGACACCCCGGCCCTGCCGATCTCACAACTTGCCGCCCGCGCGCGGCGGTTGAAGCGGACACATGGGCTGGACCTGCTGGTGATCGACTATTTGCAGCTCTGTCGGGGCATGTCCGACAACCGCGTCAACGAAATTGCCGAAATCTCGATGGGCATGAAGGCCATCGCCAAGGAACTGAACATCCCGGTGATCGCGCTGTCTCAGCTTTCCCGTCAGGTCGAAAGCCGAGACGACAAGCGCCCGCAACTGTCAGACCTGCGGGAATCAGGCTCGATCGAACAGGATGCCGACGTGGTGATGTTCGTGTTCCGCGAGGAATATTATAAGGAACGCGAAAAGCCCGGCGATCATGAGCTGGAAAAGATGGAAGAGTGGAAACAGGCGATGGAACGCCTGCACGGCAAGGCCGAAGTCATTGTCGGCAAGCAGCGACATGGTCCCATCGGCACGGTCGAACTGTCGTTCGAGGCGCAATTCACCCGCTTCGGCAATCTGGTCAAACCCTGGCAGCAGGACGGCCAGATCGAAGGCTACTGACCTACCACAATTCAGGCTTGTCAAACGCGGGAACGCAGCGCGACGGACCAGAGAAAGGGGCCGCGTCGCCCTCAGCCAACGACTGACCAATCCATCCGTGCGGCTGACTTAGCGTCTGCGGTGGACGGGCGAAATCCTGCGCCATCGGTTTGAACCCTGTCTTTCTGTAGTAGGCAGGATCACCGTAAGTTATCGCGAAATCAACGCCTTGCCCCTTCAGGTCGTCCAGCGCGAAACGGATCAGCCTCTGCCCAATCCCTGCTTTCTGGCGATCGGTTTTAACGGCGACCGGCGACATCAAAACGACGTTGCGCGGGTCTTCATCGTAAAACAAGCGCGAAAAGAGGATGCATCCCAAAAGCTCTTCACCTTCGCTTGCCAGATAGCAGCGCAGATCGTCGTCTTCGAATGTCCCCATCAAATCCTGCACCAACGACGTCAGAGCCTGACCTTCGGCCACTCCTTCGGAGGCTGTGAAAACGTCCCCATAAAACGATGGTATCTGCGCCTCAAAACCGGCGTATCCCGACGTAAGTTCAATCATGTTCGCCCTTTTCCCGCCGTCACAGCCCAAGTGAACGATTCCCCTGGCTGACCGCTGTTGATCACAAGTTAAACACAATAGGGCACCCGTAAAAACGAAAACTCGACCGGCAATTTGGCGCGCCCGTTTCGAAATACAGGCCGCATGCCGCCCAAGTTCCCGTCAATCGAGGCAATAATCGGCCCGTACCCCCTTGACCTGCCGCGATCCAATGTCATGAACAGAGCCATGAGTACCGCACGTTTGACGATCAACCTTCATGCGCTGGCCAGCAACTGGCAGGCGCTCGACGCGAAAACCAATGTCGAGACCGGCGCCGTGGTCAAGGCCGACGCTTATGGCCTTGGGGCCGAGCCCGTTTCGGCAACGCTGGCCGATGAAGGCGTGCGCAAGTTCTTTGTGGCGGCCGCGGAAGAAGGGGCCGCCGTCCGTCAGGCCGTCGGGCCTATGCCAATGATCGGCGTGTTCTCGGGCCATATGGAAGGCGACACAGATCTGTTGCGCGACCATGACCTGACACCTTTAATCAATTCACCCGAGCAGTTCCTACGCCATGTCGAGGCCCTGCCCGATCAGGCGTTCGGGGTTCAACTGGACAGCGGCATGAACCGTCTGGGCCTAGAGCCTGCGGACTGGGCGGAACTGCGCCCCAGGATCGAACCGCTGAAACCGCTTGTTGTGATGTCGCATTTGGCGTGCTCGGACGAACCTGACCACCCCATGAACCAACAGCAGTTGCGAACCTTCCGCGAGATGACCGATGGAATTTCCGCGCCGCGTTCACTGGCGGCCACTGGGGGAACGCTGCTTGGCCCCGAATTCCATTTCGACTTTTGCCGCCCAGGGATCGGTTTGTACGGTGGAATGCCGTTCGCTGACGCAAAACCGGTGGTGACCGTAGACTTGCCTGTCATTCAGGTCCGCCAACTGGCGGTCGGAGAAACGGTTGGCTATGGCAACAGTTGGACGGCCCGGCGGCCGTCGCGCATTGCAACTGTCGCGGCGGGATACGCGGATGGGTTGCACAGGGCGATTGGCGGCGGGATCGACGCGTTCGCCGGTGGTCAGCCCTGCCCAGTCGTTGGACGCATTTCGATGGACCTGATTACCGTCGATGTCACCGATTTGCCCAATGACCCCGAGCGTATGCGTATCCTGAACGGTCACCAGACTGTCGATGATCTGGCCGAGGCCGCTGGCACCATCGGATATGAAATCCTCACATCGCTAGGCGCGCGATATTCCCGAGGCTACGTGGAATGAGTGCGCTGGACATGCTGGGCGGTCTTGGTCGCGCAGTGCTGACCCTGCTTGCGACCTTTGGCAAGGTGGCCTTGTTTTCCATTGACGCCATCTCACACATCTTCAGGCCGCCTTATTACCCACGCGAATTTGCCGTTGCGCTGATGAATATCGGATGGCTGTCTTTGCCCGTTGTCGGATTGACCGCCATCTTTACCGGCGGTGCGCTAGCGCTGCAAATCTATGCAGGCGGTGCGCGTTTCAACGCCGAGGCCGTGGTACCGCAGATCGTTGCCATTGGCATGGTGCGCGAGCTTGGTCCGGTTCTGGTCGGCCTGATGATCGCCGCCCGTGTTACCTCGTCCATCGCGGCTGAGATTGCGACCATGAAGGTGACCGAACAGATCGACGCGCTGGTTACGCTGTCGACCCACCCGATGAAATACCTAACAGCGCCCCGCGTTCTGGCCGCGCTAATTACCGTGCCCCTGCTGGTAGGCATCGGGGATATCATCGGCATCGCCGGAGGGTATGTCGTCGCGACCGAGAATCTGGGCTTCAACGCAGCGACCTATCTGCAAAACACGGTCAATTTCCTTGAAACACGCGACATTGTCTCGTCGCTGGTCAAAGGGGCGGCTTTTGGCCTGATCGCGGCGATCATGGGCTGCTACTACGGCATGAATTCGGGACGCGGCGCGCAAGGCGTCGGTCGGGCGACCAAGTCCTCGGTCGAATCTGCTGCAATCATGATTCTGGCCGCAAACTTCATTCTGACAGGGGTGTTCTTCTCGGTATGATCAGGATGGAAAATGTACACAAAGCCTTTGGCTCCAATCAGGTTCTGCGCGGCACGAGCCTTGATATCCCCAAGGGCACCTCGATGGTCATCATCGGCGGGTCGGGCACCGGAAAGTCCGTTGCGCTGAAATGTATCCTTGGCCTGATCAAACCCGACAGTGGCATGATCTATGTGGACGGCAAAGACGCCACCAAGGGCGACCGGGATGTGTTTCTGGCGCGGTTCGGGATGTTGTTTCAAGGGGCGGCGTTGTTTGACTCGCTCCCCGTCTGGCAAAACGTGGCCTTCCGCCTGCTGCGCGGCCCGTTAAAACGCCCCCCGGAATATGCGCGCGAGATTGCAATCGAGAAACTTCGCCGGGTCGGTCTGAAATCCGACGTGGCCGATCGGTTCCCATCTGAACTGTCGGGCGGGATGCAGAAGCGCGTGGGCCTCGCCCGCGCCATCGCTGCCGAGCCCGAGATCATTTTCTTTGACGAACCAACCACCGGTCTGGACCCGATCATGTCTGGCGTCATCAACGACCTGATCCGCGAAATCGTGACCGAGATGGGCGCGACGGCCATGACCATTACCCACGACATGAGTTCGGTCCGCGCGATTGCCGACAACGTCGCCATGTTGCACGGAGGGGTGATCCAGTGGACCGGCCCGGTCGGCCAGATGGATGCCTCGGGCGATCCTTATGTGGAGCAGTTTATTAGTGGCAGCGCTGAGGGTCCGATTGAGGCGGTGCGCTAACTCACATTTGCCTGCTGTTCACACTCCAATTTGTCAGAAGCACGTTTGGCATAGTCATATCGCAACAAATATTGTCCGCCAGCGACGACAAATTCCGGCGCCTGAATTCGGACAACACCCTATGCTTGCATCAAATGAGCTCCTGAAACCGGGAAATAGTCCGGATCTTCGCCAGAGAGACTGTTGTAAATTCGCCCTCCGAACCAACTTGCTCTGCGTCTGGCACGGTCCGTTTCGTACAACCGAAAATGCAGAACTCCAAGAAGCTGTTCGCGATCAAACGGCGATCTGTCTGCAGCGGTGCTTCCTTCCGAAAGCAAAGAATTTGCACCGCCTGTTACGGCACTAGAAATACCCTTGCTGAACGCAGAAGGGCCATTCGGTATTTTTATGACTGGATCAACCACTTCAACCCACACAAGAACACCCCAGTCAAAATACACCTTAACCAAAGCTTTGTCTGCGACAACAAATACTTGCAGCCCTTCATGCAGCCTCATAGGTATTCATACGGATTATTCGGGATTGCCAATGACCCTCCGCCTCGCCACCCTCTCGCTCCTGATCCTCTACCCCATCGCGTGGTTCGCTCCACTGATGCGAGCGGGACTCCTACCCATCTTCGGCCTTAGCGAAATCAGCGTCATCACCGGCCTACAATCCCTGTGGAAATCCGATATCTTCCTGGCGCTGATCGTCACCGTCTTTGCCCTGTTCGCGCCCTACATCAAGACAATTGGAACGGCTCTGGTGCAGTGGGACCTGCTGGACGTCCGCGTTCAACCCGCACTCAATATCATGGGTAAACTGGCGATGGCCGACATCTTCCTGATCGCGCTTTACATCACTCTGGCCAAGGGCATTTCCTATGCCACCATCGAAACTGCATGGGGATTGTACCTGTTTACAGCCTGCATTTTGGCCTCACTCGCGCTGGGATACATTACGGAAATGACATCCAGTTCACGAAAACCTCAGACCTAATTGATTGAAAACCTTCATCTGGGTATCATCTTAATATTTCGAGCAGCAACAATTAGTAGTTTCAGGTCCGCAGCGGATCAATCTACGTGTGTTAATTGCATCCCGCTCTGGCCTGGTTTGTACCGGTTTGAGAAGGAGTTCGTCTATCATGACCGCCCTCCATAATATGACTTTGCAATTTCAGAATGCGTTTTTAAGACTTACTTTTTTGCTGATTTGTGCTGCGGCACTGTTCTCTGTTTCAACGACAATACTTTCTGCGTTCGGCGTACTGCCATGGTTGTCCATGCAAGCCGGTTTCGGCACGGGAACCTATGTTGATGCGGGTATGTTCATACAGATAGGGCTGACCGCACTGATTCTCATGCTGGCGTTCTATCTGCCGGCAAATGCGCGAATGATGGCGCTGGAAAACGCCCATCGGAAGTTCTCGCTGAACATGCAGGACATCTCTTACGCGTACCAGTTGGCGCATGCGGCTGATCGTGGGGATACCTTTCTACTGTCCTCGGAATTCGATGCGGTCAAGGAACGGATGGCGTTTCTGCGCCACCATCCAGACCTGCAATCGCTTGAGCCGGAAATCCTGGAACTGGCCGCACAGATGAGTCAGATCAGTCACGAGCTGGCTGAAACCTATGGCGATGCCAAAGTTTCCCGCGCGCGTATGTTCCTGCAACAGCGACAGGAAGAGATCGAACAATTCCAGCAGCGGATCGGCGACGCCCAGACTATCCAGCAGGAACTGCGTCAGTGGACACGCGATATCGAGATCGAAGAATCCATTGCCAAGTCTCAGCTTGCTCGGCTGCGCGATGAGTTGTTCGAACTTCTGCCAGAGCTGTCAGCCCAGTTACAGACGCCGGCCGAAGATCGTGAAACTTCGGCATCCAGCGTAATTGCAATGTCACCACCACGCGCGGCGGAATAGGCGCGTCAGCGCCTGCTGCGGTCGATGACCCATTGGGTCTGAGGACGCCGCCCGCCACCGTCAGAGTGGAAAGCCCATAAGGGCTTGAAGAACTGACCGTCCTCGGGCACCAAGGACGGCATGGCGAAGACGACTTCTTTTTCTTGTTCGGCCTGTGGTGCCACCCATTCCCGTTGGTCCGGGCGATGCGACAGTTGCGGCGAATGGAACTCGATTGCGCAGGATGTACCCCTTTCGGCTGGCCCTGCAAAAAAATCCCTCGGCGGCAAACGTGGCCAGCCCATCGCACTCACGGACCTGTCGACCGAGGAAACTCCCCCGCCCCGCACGCTGTGTGGGGTTGATGAACTGGACCGTGTTCTGGGTGGTGGCCTTGTTCCGGCCTCGGCCTTGCTGGTGGGCGGTGACCCCGGAATCGGCAAGTCCACTCTGCTGCTGCAGGCTGCCGCCCGGTTCTCGCGTGCTGGCGTCAAGACCATTTATGTGTCCGGCGAAGAAGCCAGCGCGCAGGTGCGGATGCGCGCGCGTCGCCTTGGGCTAGAAGACGCACCAGTGCAACTGGCGGCGGAAACCAACCTGCGCAACATCCTGACCACGCTTGAGACGGAAAAGCCCGGCCTTGCCATTATCGACTCGATTCAGACCATGTGGGCCGACAATGTCGACAGCGCCCCCGGCTCGGTTTCACAAGTAAGGGCCGCTGCGCATGAATTGACCACGTTTGCGAAACGACACGGGATTTCGATCATCATGGTCGGCCATGTCACGAAAGAGGGTCAAATCGCAGGCCCCCGGGTCGTCGAGCATATGGTCGATACAGTGCTGTATTTTGAGGGCGAACGCGGTCATCAGTTCCGTATCCTGCGCGCAGTCAAGAACCGTTTCGGCCCTGCAGATGAGATCGGCGTGTTTGAAATGACGGGCAAAGGTCTGGCTCAGGTCACGAACCCTTCGGCCCTGTTCCTGTCCGAACGTGGCGCTCCCAGCCCCGGTTCGGCAGTATTCGCTGGGATCGAAGGTACGCGCCCTGTTTTGGTTGAATTACAAGCACTTGTCGCACCTTCCCCACACTCTCAGCCCCGCCGCACGGTCGTGGGTTGGGACAGCGGGCGACTGGCCATGATCCTGGCCGTGCTAGAGGCACGGTGCGGTGTGCCCTTCACCGGGCTTGACGTTTACCTCAACGTGGCCGGTGGCCTGAAAGTCAGCGAACCCGCTGCCGACCTTGCGGTTGCAGCCGCATTGCTCAGCGCACGCGAAGACACGGCCCTGCCCGCAGACACGGTCGTCTTCGGGGAAATCTCGTTATCCGGGGCACTTAGGCCAGCCTCTCAAACTGAAAATAGGTTGAAAGAAGCCCAGAAACTTGGTTTCACATCAGCCATAGCTCCGGCAGGTGGCAAAACTGGTAGTGTGGCAGGTCTGACACTCACCCGACCCTCTGATTTGGTGGGGTTTGTTGGCGAAACCTTCGGAGCAGGTTAAGGTAACGCCTTGAGAGGCTGAAAAAAATACAGGCGAGGGCCATGGAAGGTTTTACAATTATTGACGGGGTGGTTGCCCTGATCGTCGTGGTGTCGGGCCTATTGGCCTATTCCCGCGGCCTTTTGAGAGAGATTCTGGCGATTGCGGGTTGGGTCGCAGCCGCCGTGCTTGCCTTTATTTTCGCACCCCAAGCTGTGCCGCTGATCAAAGAGATCCCCGTCGTTGGTGATTTCCTGCGCGACAGTTGCGAATTGTCGGTGATAACCGGGTTCGCAGCCGTATTTGCAGTGGCCTTGATCGTGGTCAGCATATTTGCACCCCTGTTTTCCTCGGTCGTGCAACGCTCGGCGCTGGGTGGACTGGATCAGGCGCTTGGGTTCTTTTTCGGCATCGCGCGCGGCATCTTGTTGGTCGCCATCGCGTTCTTCGTCTACGACACGGTCATGACCGGCCAATCCTATACCATCGTGGATGAAAGCCGTTCGGCGAAAGTTTTCGAACAATTCGGGGAAAAGATCGAAGAGCAAAACCCCGAGGCCGCTTTGGGTTGGGTCACCCAGCAATACGAAGAACTGGTCGCAAGCTGCACAGAGGGGTCAGCCCCCACCGAAAGCTCTACTCCGACCGAAGAAACGACGACACCAACAACGAACGAATAACAAAAAAGCCCGGCTCAGACCGGGCTTTTTCTTTGGCCGTGAGACTTTGCTTCAGGTAAAGCCTTCACCCGCGCACACCGTACAGCGGACGTTCTTCAGGCCGAAACAGCCGGTACAGTTGCTGTAGATAGGTTTTCCATAGACATCGCGGCTTTTGACGACCTCGCCCGCCCCATTGCAAATCGGGCACGGAGCACGGCCCATTCCACGACAACGATGGCATCGCCGCTTGGACGGCTCTTCTTTTTTTTGTCCTTGTTTGTGTTGCCACATGTTTCAAAACCCTGCCCGATATTTTTCTATATCAGACAATCATTCTTGCGGAATTGACAGCATAAGCCGCACCGAACGTCACCTTTTGATGCTCATTGTGACAAAATCCACCTGCGTCAAATCGCAAATGTGATCCTTTGATGACACCGGCACCGTAAGGCATTATGTGAGAGCCGAACTGACATGGAATCGGAGCCACCGATCTTGCTGTATCTGTCTTTCTTCGCGCCAACCCTTCGTGACGCAGGCGCGTCTGCCCCTAAGTTTAGACGGGCAGTACAAAGCATAGATACTCCCATGCGCCCGTTCCAAACCGCGTCGCACGTCAAAACGTCATAGAAATTGGAGCCCGTACATGTGTGGGATTTTGGGGATCGCAAGCAGAACGCATGATGTGTTTGCGGAAATCTATGACGGGCTGCTGATGTTGCAGCACCGGGGTCAGGATGCCTCGGGGATCGTCACCTATACCGGAGAGTTCTTTCGCGAGAAAAAGGCCAACGGTTTGGTCAAGGACGTGTTCAACGCCAAGGACGCGGAAACCCTGCTGGGCAAGGTCGGGATTGGCCACGTCCGCTATCCGACTGCCGGGTCGCTCAGCGCGTCCGAGGCGCAGCCATTCTTCGTGAACGCCCCCTACGGCATTTACCTGGTCCACAACGGCAACATCACCAATACCGCCCAACAGCGCGCAAAGGTAACGGGCAAGTACAGCCGCCACCTGCGCACGACCTCAGATTCCGAGATCTTGCTGAACGTTCTGGCCGACAAAGTGGCAGATGCGATCAAAGTCAACGGCAATGCCGATCCGATCCGCAACATCTTCTCCGGTGTGAAGATGACGATGGAACGTGTTCAGGGTGCCTATTCCGTCATTTGCCTGATCGCTGGGGTCGGCATGTTGGCGTTTCGTGACCCGCATGGCATCCGCCCGCTGTCCGTTGCGATCCGCGAGGAAGGCGGCAAAGGAGATGACTATGCCTTTGCCTCGGAAGATGTTGCTTTTGGGATCAACGGGTTCAGCAAATTGCGTGACCTGCGTCCGGGCGAAGCGATCCTAATCGACCTTGACGGAAATAAACACGAGTTCCAGGCCGTCGAAGGCAAGCTGACGCCCTGTATCTTTGAATATGTGTATCTTGCGCGTCCGGATTCGTTGCTGGATGGCGTATCCGTTTACAAGACCCAGATGCGCATGGGGCAGACTCTGGCCAAACAAATTCAGGACTCAGGGCTTAAGATCGACCGGATCATCCCTGTTCCCGACAGCGCCCGCCCCGTCGCACTTGAGGCTGCCAAGATCACGGGCATTCCGTACCGCGAAGGTTTGGTGAAGAACCGCTATGTCGGGCGTACCTTTATCATGCCCGGTCAGGAAGAGCGTCAGAAATCCGTGCGCCGCAAGCTGAATGCGGTTCCGCTGGAGTTCGATGGGCATAACGTGCTGCTGATCGACGATTCCATCGTGCGCGGCAACACGATCAAAAAGATCGTCCAAATGTGCCGTGAGGCCGGTGCAAAAAAGGTCTATATCGCCAGCGCCTCGCCTCCGGTGAAGTACCCCAACGTCTATGGGATCGACATGCCCACCAAGCATGAATTGATCGCCAACGGTAAAGAGATCGAGGAAATTCGGCAGGAGTTGGGTGCAGACGCTTTGTTCTATCAGCACCTCGACGACCTGATCTGGGCGGCCAAGGAAGGCAACCCCGAGATCGAGGCCTTTGACTGTTCATGCTTTGACGGCAAGTACATCACCGGCAGCGTCAGCGAAGACTATTTAGACACGCTGGAAAACAGCACTCGGGTCAGCAAAAAGCGCGAGGACATGCAGATACCGGGCGGGTCGTGGAACGCGGCCAAGCTGGCCTCTGGCTAAGAGCTACATCGCGAATCAGTTGTGACAATGGCCCGCGTTGCTTAGGCGATCGGGCCATTTTTCATGCCCGGAGAGGGAACGATTGGTTGATTTCCGCGCACAACCCTCTGGCGAAGGAGGCGCGTTCGCAATGGGTTCGCTGGGTCGGTATGGTATGTGGCGGAACGGCCTGCCAACCGCACCTTTTGTTCCGGCCGCGCCTTTGATAGCCCCCCTCTCACCAACCACTTAACACAAGGGGTTGGGGCCGTGCGCCCCGGCCGCAATTCATGTCAAACGCCACCGTCAAAAGCGCTGCCACGCAGAAGGGCGCGTTAAAAAAGAACTCAGTTTCCTTACTTGGAATTTTTGGCTCCAAAACCGATATGCGTGCTTTGATGCGCTTGTCATCGGGCCGCGTGAAAGAGGTCAAACCGGGTAGCCGCATTGCCTCGGGCACCGTGGTCGCCATTGATGACGACGGAGTGATGCTGCGACAAAGCGGCCAAACCAAGCGGATCGCCATCCCCGGCAGCTAATCCTGTCTTGACGCTTTGCGCCCAGGGGTCCAAACCGCATCCATGACCGATCAGACCAACATCGCCCTTATCACCGGGGCCTCGCGCGGCCTGGGTGCTGCTTTGGCCGAGGCCCTCGCACCGGAGTATCACATTGTTGCCGTCGCCCGCACGACCGGCGGGTTGGAAGAACTGGACGACCGCATTCAGGCCAAAGGTGGCTCAGCGACGCTGGCCCCCATGGATATCGCTGATCCAAACGCAATGGCCACCCTGTGCCGCAGCATCCATGACCGTTGGGGCAAGGTGGATTTGTGGGCGCATACTGCTATCCACACCTCGGCGCTGACGCCCGTTCATTTTGTAGATCCCAAAGAGTGGGCAAAGGCCACAAGCATCAACGCGACGGCAACGTCCGTTCTTATCCCATACGTGGCCCCTTTGTTGGGTGAAACCGGACATGCCGTGTTTTTCGACGATCCAAAGGCGGGCCAAAAATTCTATGGTATTTATGGTGCGACCAAAGCAGCCCAGATCGCGTTGGCGCGGAGTTGGGCGGCAGAGACCGAACGCACCGGTCCGCGCGTTTCGATCATTGAGCCTGCGCCTATGCCAACGGCTGTACGCGCCAGGTTCCACCCCGGTGAGGATCGCGCCGCGCTAACACCCACGACAGACGAAGCCGCGCGGATATTGGCCCTGCTCTAGGAATGGCCCATTCGGGCCATGCCTCCGGCGGGGATATTTTTAGCCAGATGAAGCGGGCAGATCAGCCTATTTGGGTGCCGCCGCGCCCAGCCAGATCGACGAAGAATTGCCACGCGACGCGGCCCGAGCGCGCGCCACGGGTGGCCTGCCATTCGATCGCTTCGGCGCGCAGAGTGTCAGCGTCGACCGTGACTCCGTAGGCGGTGCAATAGCGGTCGATCATGGCGAGGTATTCGTCCTGATCACAGGGGTGGAAGCCCAACCACAACCCGAAGCGATCGGACAGCGAGACCTTTTCCTCGACCGCCTCGGACGGGTTGATGGCGCTGGAGCGTTCGTTTTCGATCATGTCCCTTGGCATCAGGTGGCGGCGGTTCGAAGTAGCATAGAAAACAACGTTTTCCGGGCGGCCTTCGATGCCGCCATCCAACACGGCCTTGAGCGATTTGTAATGCTGGTCATCATGGCTGAACGAGAGGTCGTCACAGAACAGGATGAACCGGTACGGCGCGGCGCGCAAATGGTTCAGCAGGCGCGCGACCGAACCCATATCCTCGCGCTGGAGTTCCACCAGTTTCAGGTTGGGGTGGTCCGATTGCAAGGTGCCGTGGACCGCTTTGACAAGGCTGGATTTTCCCATCCCGCGCGCACCCCACAAAAGCGCGTTGTTGGCTTTGAAACCGGATGCAAAGCGGCGGGTATTATCCAGCAACGTGTCTCGGGACCGGTTGATCCCAACCAGTAGGTCCAGATCAACCCGGTTGACCTTGGTCACCGGCTCAAGCCGGTCGGGGTCCACGTGCCAGACAAATGCCGGGGCCGCACTGAAATCAGGTGCGGCCAAGGGTGCAGGGGCCATCCGTTCCAGAGCGTCAGCAATGCGGTTCAGGGCTTGGTTGTCCATCGGGGCCTCCGGTCTTGTCGTCGCGGTTTCAAACCATGTTCCGGCTTGCGCAACAAGGTCCAGAAAAGAAAAAGGCGCGCCTAGCGGTGGCGCGCCCGATTTTCAGTTCAAAGAGCGGTTATTTACCGTCTTCGTCGCGAATAATCTCGGCATCCGCCTCTTCTTCATCATCATCGTAATAGCCATCGGCGCGCAGCTGTTCCTCGCGCTTTTTCTCGACGCGGGCGACGAGGAAGATCGAGATTTCATACAGCCCGTAGACCACCACAAACAAAATGACCTGAGTGATCACGTCCGGTGGAGTCACCAGCGCGGCCAGCACCAGAATGGCGACCACGGCGTATTTGCGGACTGATCCCAGGCCTTCGGCCGTCACCAGCCCCGCCTTCCCCATCAGGGTCAGCAGAACCGGCAGTTGAAAGCACAGGCCAAAGGCCACGATGAACTTGATCGTCAGGTTCAGGTATTCCTGCGCCGAGCCCTGGAAGACCACGCTCAGCGGGGCGGCAGTTGCACCTTCGGTCACCACCTCACCTTCGGCCCCGAATTGCTGGAACCCAAGGAAGAAGTCATAGGCCAACGGCGTAACGACGTAGAAGGCAAAACTTGCACCCAGCAGGAACATGAAGGGCGAGGCCAGCATGAACGGCAGGAACGCGTTCTTTTCGGATTTATACAACCCCGGAGCAACGAACCGCCACATCTGCATCCCGATATAGGGGAACGCCAGAATGAACCCGCCAAGCAGCGAGACCTTGATGGCCACAAAGAAACCTTCCTGCGGCGAAATGAAGATTAGTCCGCAATCCTGCCCGCGTTCGGCCAGAACATCGCATAACGGGCGCGTCAGGAAGTTAAAAAGCGGCGTGGCCACCGTAAAACAGATGATCATGCCAATCAGAAACGCTACGACGCAGTGAATAAGCCGCGTGCGAAGCTCCGCCAGATGCTCGATCAATGGGGCCGAGCTGTCCTCGATCTCGTCGGTCTTGGTCATGTCTTGCTTTCGGTATTCAGCGCGGCCTCGGCTTCTTCCGCTTTGGCCAAAGCTTCAGCAGCTTCCTTGGCCTTGCGTTCGGCAGCCGCGCGCGCGGTCGAGGCCTGAATCTTTTTCGCTTGCTCTGCCCGTTCAGCCGCCAGTTTCCCGGTTTCGCTGTCGGGGTCGAACTTGGTCGGATCCATGCTCTTGGCCATTTCCTGTGCGGCTTCTTTCACGCCGTCCATGGCTGTGCCAACCGGATTGGTCGCCGCGTTCAGCCCCTTTTTGATTTCATTGACACCAGCCTGATCTGCGGCCTCGTTCATCGCACTGCTGAATTCGCGCGCCATACCACGTGCCTTGCCGACCCAACGGCCAACATTGCGGAACAGCACAGGCAGGTCCTTTGGCCCCACAACGATCAGGGCCACGATGCCAATGACCAGAAGCTCGGTCCAGCCCAGATCAAACATCTGGTCTTATGCCTTGTCTTTGTCAGTCTCGGGCGTGACGTCTTTTGCCAGCTCGGACGCGTCCTGCTCCAACTCATCCGCGCCTTCTTTGACGCCCTTTTTGAACGAAGTGATACCCTTGCCCACTTCACCCATGAGCGAGCTGATCTTGCCACGGCCAAACAGCACTAGCACCACAACCGCAATCAGCAGAAGACCGGGAAGGCCGATATTGTTGAGCATGTCATATCTCCTTGTACATCGGCGCACTGCGCCGGGAATGTGATCTGAGTTCGTGTCTACGCCCGGATCCCCGATTGCAAAAGTCAGGGCTTGCAATTTGGGCAGTAAATTTGATCGCCATACGCGTTTTTTTGAGACTCGCATTTTTCAACTGACAGGTTTATGTCAGTTGCAGGCGGCTAGGTAGAGGACATCGAAACCTGGTCAACGGAGACTCAAATGACCCATGTTGCAGAAATCGTCACCTTCAGCCTCGCCAATAGCACCACGCCGGAAGAGTTTGTGAAACTTAGCCGGGCCTCCGAAGGCTTTGTCCGGTCTGCTCCCGGCTTCACCCATCGACACTTAAGCCAGGGCGAAGATGGCCGGTGGACCGACTATGTGGTCTGGACGGACATGAAAGCGGCCAAAGACGCCGCCGCGCAATTCCCGCAGCAGGACTTTTGCGCGGATCTGATGGCTGCGATCAATCCGGAAAGCATCCAGATGCGCCATGAGAATGTGCTATGGAACATGACCGCCTGATCGCGGTCGAAACGGTGTGTCATGCGCCGCACTGACCGCCTGTTCGACATCATCCAGATTCTGCGCGACGGTAAACTGCACCGCGCGCAGGACATTGCGGACCGGCTTGAGGTTTCGGTTCGCACGATCTACCGCGACATGGATACTCTCGTCGCCTCGGGCGTCCCGGTCGAGGGGGAGCGCGGCGTAGGCTACATGGTGCGCGAACAAATCACCCTGCCCCCCCTAAACCTGACCCCGGCTGAGCTTGAGGCGCTGAACCTCGGCATGGCGATCGTGGCCGAAGCCGCCGACCCGGATCTGAAAGCCGCCGCCGAAACTCTCGCCGACAAGATCGACGCGGTGCTACCGACACAGGTCGTGGCCGAGGCCGACGCCTGGAAATTCGCCGTTTATCCCTTTGCCGATGCCGCGCGCGGACTGGCGCATATGGCGCCAATCCGATCCGCCATCAAGTCGCGCCAAAAGCTCCTCCTGTCCTACCGCCGCATCGACGGCGTATTGACAGAACGCACGATCCGCCCACTGCATATGGAATACTGGGGCCGCGTCTGGACCCTGACGGCATGGTGCGAATTGCGCACAGGCTTCCGTGTCTTCCGCGTAGACCTGATCGAATCCGTGCACCCCTTGCCAGAAATCTTTGCCGACGAGCCCGGCAAAAGACTAAGCGACTTCGACCCCGAAGCGTGATCCGCGCTTCATCTGGCTAAAAATATCCCCACCGGAGGTATGGCCCGATCAGGGCCATTCCCTTTAGTTCAAGTAGGGTTCCGGATCGACGGCCTCGAATCCTTTCCGAACCTCGAAATGGACATAAGCATTGTCGCCACCGCGCAATGCAGCAATCTTTTCGCCCCGGCGCACGCGACCTCCCTTTTTCACCGCGATGTTTTCGACATTGGCATAAACGGTTAGCAAGTCGTTCTTGTGCTTCACAACGATGATCGGCACCTGATCAGCGTCTGCGGTGATCGCGGCCACCGTACCGGCTTCGGCGGCTTTCACCGCAGTTCCCGGTGCCGCCGCGATATCAATGCCCTCGTTCTTTCCCTTGCTATAGGTACGGATAATCGTCCCCGTGACGGGCAGACCCAACAGGGAGTTGCTCTGGTTGGTTGGGGCTTCGGCCGTAACATCAGGCGCAGGTTTTGCTGGCGCAATCACTTCTTCCGGCAAAGGTTGCGTCGCGCTTGGCGGAGTGGGCGTCGGCGACCCCTGCCCCGGCTGCGTGACATTGGTTGCCGGTTGGCTTACCTGTTGCGGCGCAGGCTGGCTTTTGATCGGGATCAGCAGGAACTGCCCCTCACGCACAGTAAAGTCTGAATCCAAGCCGTTCCAATCGGCAAGCGCGTCCACCGGCACATCGTAAAGCCTTGAGATCGTAAAGGCTGTTTCACCCCGCTTGACCTTGTGCCGGATCGGTTCTGGGCCAGCTGGGGCCGGGACTGGTGCCGCGGCAGGTTGCGCAGGCTCCAGTGTCGACGTTCGAACAGACCCATCCGTCGGCGCGTCGTCAATGGCTGTTCCGGCGATCGTGGCGATATCCACTGTACTGGCGGCACCAACCGCCCGAGGCAGGGCAACAACCTCGCCATCACGCAGGGTGTCCGTCGGCTTGAGGCCGTTGAAGGTGGCAAGCTCGCCCTCAGGCAACCCGACCCGTGCGGCCACGTCCCTCACTGTGTCACCACGGCGCGCTATGGCGACCTGATACGTCGGATAGGTGATCACGCCGCGTGCATCCGGCGCCGGTCGGCTTGTTGTCGCGGATTGCGCGGCGTCAGTTGTCGAAAACCCGCCGACCTGCCCGCGCAGATCATAATCGAGCGGACCTTCACATCCCGCCAAAAGGGCCAGAGCCGCGGCTCCGGTTGCGCAGCGTCGTATCGCTGACTTGGAAACTGCTCTCATTTTGCTGTCCTCATCACCTGCCCCTGTTGGCCGGGGTTCCGGTGCATCTGCAAAGTAATCCTTTACGCCCCTTCTTTTCCCAACCCCTCTAGCAGAGGTACGAAACGAACGGGCAACAATTCATCATATTCCAGACCGGTCTCGGTTCGCCGCACGCGGATCAACGTCTGAACCGCATCCGACTGCCCCACCGGTAAAACCATGATACCGCCGATTTTGAGCTGCGCCAAGAGTGGCCCGGGGGGGTCTTCCGCCGCCGCCGTCACGATGATGCGGTCGAACGGTGCCTGTTCCGGCAGGCCAAAGGATCCATCCGACAGCATCGCTGTCACGTTGGTCAGCCCCATATCGCGGAACAGTTCCCCCGTTTCACGGACCAACCTCTTGTGGCGCTCGACGGTGTAAACCCGGCGCGCCAGCTTGGACAGGACGGCGGCCTGATATCCGGACCCCGTGCCGATTTCCAGAACTGTATCGCGCGGACGCACGTCCAGCGCCTGCGTCATAAGCCCAACAACTGACGGCTGACTTATTGTTTGACCACAGGCAATCGGCAACGGAGTGTCTTCATAGGCGCGCTCAGAAAACAGGCCTTTGACAAACTTTCCGCGATCAATCTGCTCCATCGCGGCCAGAACACGTGCATCCGTCACCCCGCGCGAGCGCAAGGCAAACAGAAATTGCATAATGGTTTCTGCGCTTGGTCCGCTCATTCGATCGACTTCAATGCCTCAAGCGTGTCATGCGCTGTCAGGTCCGCGCGCATCGGCGTAACCGAAATATAACCGGCCAGATTTACTGCGGCGTCCGTTCCGGGCGCGGTCGGGTTGTGCTGATAGCCTCCCTTGATCCACAAAAAGCGCCGCCCCGAAGGAGAGCTGTGAGGTTCGACCGAAAAATGTGTATCCCGGCGAAACCCTTGCGGCGCGATCCGAGTACCCAGCACTTCATCCGCAGGAACCGGAGGGAAATTCACGTTATAAAACAGCCGGTAATCGCCCTGTTCTGCTGGGGTAGCATCCAGAATTTTCCGCACAAGGTCGGCGCCGTGCCGGGTTGCTGTCTCAAAGGGATCGTCCAGCCCAAGATTACGCGGGCCGAAATACTGCGACAACGCGATCGCGGGGATACCTTGTAAGGCAGCTTCCATCGCGCCGCCCACGGTTCCGGAATACAGCGTGTTTTCGGCAGAGTTGTTTCCACGATTCACACCCGACAAAACCAAATCCGGCGGCGCATCCTTCATCACGTCGTGCAAGCCAGCCAGCACGCAATCGGCGGGCGACCCTTCAGCCGCAAACCGACGTTCACCCAACTGGGCCATCATCATCGGATGCGTATAGCTGATGCAGTGACCAACGCCGGACTGTTCGAATGCCGGCGCGACGACCCAAACCTCACCATCGGGCCCTGCAAGTTCTGCGGCAATCGCCTCGAGCGCGATAAGCCCCGGGGCGTTGATTCCATCATCGTTGGTCAGAAGAATACGCATATGCCCCATCCGTCCCTGCGTTTTTTCCTTGATAGACCCGCCCCTGCGCGGCGGCAAGCGACCCGCGCACGCAATCTGCGGCTTTCGCGCACCACTTGGCCCTAATCTGTGGTTACAGGCGTCACTCGGGGAACACGAAACACCGGTCCCGGCGGACCGTCAGCCACATAACGCGTCCCGGCTGGGGCACAAAGACGTTGGGTACCGTCGCTTTCAGGATCGAGCCGTCATGATCCATGCGAAACTCAACAAGGCTTTCGTTGCCCAGAAACCGCGAACGCTCGACCACGCCTCGGGCCGCGACGCCATCCGTCGCCGTTGGGAGCGGCCCTTTGCCGTTGCGATCAAAGTCCAAGCGAACGTGCTGAGGACGGAAAACGATCTCGACATTCGTGCCATCAGCGACGCCGGGCGCCAGAAACTGCCCAAACGGCGTGTCCGCCAAGGCCCCATTCACTTGCGACCTTAAAGTATTGAGATCGCTAAAAAAGGCCACGGCCGCCTTGTCAGCCGGGCGCGTATAGACGTTATAGGGCGCGCCTTGCTGAACGATCTTGCCCCGTCGCATCAACGCGATTTCGTCTGCCATGCGCATGGCCTCTTCAGGTTCATGAGTGACCAGAACCACAGCCGCGTCTTCCTGCTTGAGGATCGCCAGGGTCTCATCCCTGATGCCATCGCGCAGCCGGTTGTCCAGCCCCGAGAAGGGTTCATCCATCAACATGATACGCGGGCGCGGTGCCAGAGCACGCGCCAATGCCACCCTTTGCTGCTCACCCCCTGACAGGTGATGCGGAAAATCGTCTATGAACCGCATCATGTCGACCTTGCGCAGCAGTTCTTCAACGCGGGCGCGTTTTTCGTCTTTGCGCCCTTTCAAGCCAAAAGCGACGTTGTCCGCCACGCTGAGATGGGGAAACAGGGCAAAGTCCTGAAACATCAACCCAATTTCGCGACGTTCCGGAGGCACGCGAAACACGGTGTCGCAGATCAGTTTCCCGTCGACGTAAATCTCACCGGATTCTTGCATGTCGACCCCGGCGATCATCCGCAGCGTCGTCGACTTGCCACAACCCGACGGCCCCAGCAAACAGGTGACCTGCCCCGCCTGAACGGTCAGCGAGACATCGTCAACCACAACCCGCCCTTCATAGCGCGCGACCAGATTGCGAATTTCCAGACGTGGAGGAGTTGCGTCTACTGTCACCGATGGACCCCGTTGCCTTTCCCGATCAATTCCATCGGACTTGGGCGGGGATAGCAACCCCGCCCTTCAGGCGCAAGGGATCAGCAACACCCACCGGACAGAGCTTCTCCGGCGGCTTCAAACGGGCTTTCCCCGCCACACCCTTCGAAAATGCCATAATGGGTCGAGAAATCGCCGATAAAGTTGAAATGCCGGGCAAACCGTGTGTCTTTCAACATCATCCACGTATTACCGCAAACCGGAAAGACCTTGCCGGTTTCAATCGCATGATGGTCATCCAACTCAAACAGATGCGAAGCGTGAAGGATGGTGCCCTTGTAGATCACCGCCTGCCCGTAATCCTCGCAAGCTGGCTCCAGCTCCGGCAGCTTGAACAGACGATACGTCGCGGACAGGAACTTCAACGGCGCAACGCGCTGCTCCAGCACCGGGTTTTCAATGGTCAGCGGTCGGTGAGTCACACGGCGTGGATCGCCAAATCCTGCCTTGCGCGAGATCGACAGGAAATCATTCCAATACAGCGCCCCGGACAGGCATTCGCCGTACAGAACCTCATCCTCGGCCATAGCTTGAGGCACACGTCGATCGGCGTAGACGTCCGAGAAGTACATCTCGCCACCTTCTTTCAGCAGACGGTGAGCCCCGCGCAAAACCGCCTCTTTGTCTGTGGCCAGATTGATCACGCAGTTCGAGACGACGATGTCGAACGAACCGGGCTCAAGGTCCAATTCGTCCAGTTTTTCGATATAGCCGTGATGGAATTCAACATTCGACGCTCCGTGACCAAAGGCCTGTGCGTGATAATCCTGATGCGCTCGGGCGACGTCCAGTTGCTCGGGCGTCATATCCACACCAACCACGCGGCCTTTTTCGCCCACCATAGCGGACAGAGCGTAGACGTCGCGCCCGGCCCCACAGCCCAAGTCGAGGATGCTCATCCCCTCAAGATCCAGCGGGGCGATCAACCCGCATCCATAGTAACGGGTCAACACATCGTCATGAATTTGCGAAAGAATTTTCTTTACATGATCCGGCATGTCATCCGGCGTGCAACATGCGTTGGTCTGCAGGTCAGAACTGCCTTGCAAGACTTCGCCATAGTAATTCTGCACCGACTCATGCTTCATCCCGAGCTTCCCTCTGTTTCGCGACAGACATCAGCTAGATCAGAGCGGTGTCAGGTGCAATCCAAGCCTTCGACATTTAACAGAACTGTGAGTTGCCCGCCTCAACCCAGCAGTTCGAAATCGACGCCCGCGCGCACCCGACCATTCACCTGAATTTCCAACCGATGTGCGCCGGGGACCAGCTTGAAGGTTGTCGCATCGGCTTTAAGCTTGTGCTTCTTTCCCAGTTTTAACGCCCCGTCGCGCAAAGCCGATTGCTTGAGTTTATGCACCTTTGTTGAAGTTTTTCCTCCAGGCTTTTTAAAGTGAATAATATAATCTACCAAAACGGGTTGATCACTCTCTCCGGTCAAAGCCACATCAAACTCCAACGCCCCGCCAATCCTGGCCTCACCAAGAACAGCGATGCTTGCCGAAACCTCGGCTTCTGGGTCAAAGCCCAGCATCTTCATGGCCTTGGGGTGGCCCGATTTGACCAACCCGCGCAGAGTGTGCGTTGTCATCCATCGCAATTCGTCAGCGTCTTGATGCGCGTCCTGCGACCAGCTTTGCAAGCGGCTCAGAACCAGTTCGGGGTCCTTCTTTGTGATATCATTTAGATGATTGGCGACCGAGCGTGTAACGTAACGAGTCTTGTCCGCGTGAAGCCGGTCCAACAATGGTAACGGATCAGTCAGGTCCAGCCCGACCGCCTGCCCCCACGGCAGCCTTGGCCGCGTTCCTTCGCTAACCAGTCTGCGCACGTGATAGCTGTCGTGATCGCACCAAACTTCCATACGCGCCATCACCTTATCAGGATGGTGGTTAAGGAATGGGCGAATGGCCCATTCCATTGAAAACCTCTGCGTCAGTTCTTCGATCACGTCCAGCGCCAGATCGGGATGGTACAACCCAACGTCCACAACCCAATCGCCCAAGGGCGCAAAGATGAAGTCACCGAAATCATCATCCGTCTTGGTCGGGTCCAACGGAGGGGGCAAGGCGTTCAACAACGTCGGCGCAACGTCCGGCAGATCACCGGGAACGGCCTGTTGCAGACACGTGGCGATCCACGCCATACGCTCTTTCAACTCAAGACCAGACAGGCGGGACATGACCTGCGCTTGAAGCGCATCCACATCGAAACCGGGGTCGGCTGCCGCGAAAAGCCCCGCCAGATAGCGGGTCTTTTCTGCATTAAATAACTGATCTTTCAGTGAAAAATTTTTCGCCATCATCTACATCGTCAGGTTGGTCCCACCGCCGTCCAGCAGGATATTCTGACCCACGATAAACCCCGCGTGCTGGGAACACAGAAAAGCGCAGGCCGCGCCAAATTCCTGCCGTGTGCCATAGCGGCGCGCGGGGATCGTGGCGGCGCGTTCGGCACGGGCGTCTTCCATCGAGATGTTCTTTTGCAAGGAAACCCCGCTGTCCAGCGCATCGGCGCGGCCGGTGGCGTGAATTCCGGGCAACAGATTGTTGATCGTCACCCCTTGGGGGGCCACCTGACGCGCGGTTCCGGCGACATAGCCAGTCAGCCCCGTCCGCGCCGCGTTCGACAGGCCCAGCACGGCGATGGGCGCGCGCACGGATTGCGAGGTGATATTGACCACGCGCCCCCAGCCTTTGTCCATCATTCCCGGCAGCAAGGCCTTCATAAAGGCAATCGGCGTCAGCATGTTGGCGTCCAGCGCTTTGATGAAATCTTCACGCTCCCAATCCGACCACATACCCGGAGGGGGACCACCCGCGTTTGTCACAAGAATATCAACACCCTGCGCAGCTTCTATGACCTGCTCCTGACCGTCCGGCGAAGTGACATCGCACGCGACCGTCTGAACGTCCACGCCATGGTCCGAGCGCAACCGCACGGCTTCAAACTCTAACGCCTCGGAACCGCGCGCGTTCATCACGAGATCGACCCCCGCTGCAGCCAATGACTCGGCACAGCCCAGACCCAATCCCTTGCTACTGGCACAAACCAGCGCGCGTTTTCCTTTGATTCCCAGATCCATCTGATCCTCCCCATCTGTTGTTGTTGCCATGTCTAGCACCGGCCAGACAGGGAAGACCAGAATTCAAGAACGATCAGTAAAAGAACTCTTCCCGAACAATTTTTCCGTTCGCCACATGATAGACGCCAACCTCTTGCATATCAAAGGCTTCACCGGTTTCTTTCACCTTGCCCTGCACTGAAAAAATCACCGCAAAGCGATCTTCACCATGAGGAAAGGGATCACTGACTGAAGCGCCCGAGACCTCGTGCGCGCCTTCCCACCATTCGTGTTTACCTCGAATGGCGTCGCGACCGTGGGTTTCACGCCCCATATCCATGAAATCCTGCCCTTCGACCGAAACGGCATCCTCGGCATAGAGCTTATCCAGATTTTCCTTGGCGCGGTCTTCGCGACAACCAGCCACCAGCTCATCGGCAATCTCTTTCAAATTCATTTATCCACTCCACTATTTGTTCACTATATGTTCTTATTGCCATAGCTGTACGATTCGAACCACCCCCTTTGTCTTGCCTCGGCAGGATTCCCCGCCTATACGCGCGATTATGCTTGATACCTCGAACCAACCCTCCCTGCCGCCCGAGATCGCCCGTCGCCGGACCTTTGCGATCATCTCGCACCCGGATGCGGGCAAGACGACGCTGACGGAAAAGTTCCTTCTATACGGAGGCGCGATCCAGATGGCCGGTCAGGTCCGCGCCAAAGGTGAGGCGCGGCGCACACGCTCGGACTTCATGCAGATGGAAAAGGATCGCGGTATCTCGGTTTCCGCTTCGGCAATGTCGTTCGACTATGGGAACTTCCGTTTCAATCTGGTTGATACACCCGGTCACAGCGATTTCTCGGAAGATACCTATCGGACGCTCACCGCTGTAGACGCTGCTGTGATGGTGATCGACGGCGCGAAAGGTGTGGAAAGCCAGACGCAGAAACTGTTCGAGGTCTGCCGCCTGCGCGATCTGCCGATCCTGACCTTCTGTAACAAGATGGACCGCGAAAGCCGCGATACGTTCGAGATCATCGACGAAATTCAAGAGATGCTGGCCATCGACGTCACTCCCGCCGCCTGGCCGATTGGCGTGGGGCGCGATTTCATCGGCTGCTATGACATGCTGCGCGACCGCTTGGAACTGATGGACCGCGCCGACCGCAACAAAGTGGCCGAGAGCATTCAGATCGACGGTTTGGACGATCCCAAGCTGGCCGAACACGTCCCCGAACATCTGCTGGAGAAACTGCTGGAAGAGGTCGAAATGGCGCGCGAATTGCTGCCCAAGCTCGACCCGCAGGCAGTTCTTGAGGGGCATATGACCCCAATCTGGTTCGGCTCGGCGATTAACTCGTTCGGCGTCAAGGAATTGATGGAAGGCATCGGTGCATACGGCCCGCAGCCTCAGGTTCAATCGGCTGAACCGCGTCAGATCGCGCCGGATGAAAAGAAGGTCGCAGGCTTTGTCTTCAAGGTGCAGGCCAATATGGACCCCAAGCACCGCGACCGCGTAGCGTTTGTGCGAATGGCCTCGGGACATTTCAAACGCGGCATGAAGCTGACTCATGTACGGTCGAAAAAGCCCATGGCGATCTCGAACCCGGTGCTGTTTCTCGCCTCCGACCGCGAATTGGCCGAAGAGGCATGGGCCGGCGACATCATCGGCATCCCCAACCACGGGCAACTGCGCATCGGTGATACCCTGACCGAGGGCGAGGCGCTACGCGTCACCGGCATTCCGTCCTTCGCGCCGGAACTGCTGCAAACCGTCCGCGCGGCAGATCCGTTAAAAGCCAAGCATCTGGAAAAGGCTTTGATGCAGTTCGCCGAGGAAGGTGCAGCCAAAGTGTTCAAACCCTCAATCGGGTCTGGCTTTATCGTAGGTGTGGTCGGTGCTCTGCAATTCGAAGTGCTCGCCAGCCGGATCGAGATGGAATACGGCCTGCCTGTTCGGTTCGAGGCGTCGCAGTTCACCTCGGCCCGTTGGGTCAGCGGTGACAAGGTCGAGGTTGAAAAATTCGTCAACGCCAACAAACAGCACATCGCGCACGACCATGACGGCGACATCGTTTATCTGACGCGCCTGCAATGGGATATCGACCGGGTGGTGCGGGACTATCCGGCATTGAACCTGACGGCGACCAAGGAAATGATGGTTTGATTGCAGTGGCAAACACCCCGCCGCAATCTCTTGGGCATGAACGAGATTGACCTGACCTATCCCGACGGTCTGACAGGCGTCCTGGACCGTTTTGAGGGCCGCCGCGCCCCGTTCGACTTTGGCGCTGAAACGCTGCCGCCTGCTGACGCTGCTCTGGAGCCTTTGACTGTTCAGATCGTTGCTGAGGATGCGGCGCGGCTGGGTCCGGGGTCGCCCAACACATCTTGGGCGCGAAAACGGGCGCGGATCGCGGAAGAATTCGTAGGCTCGACCGAACTGGCATTCCTGAACGCTCAGTTGATCGCAAACCTGCGTAAAAGGGATTTTCCGACACAATGCCCGCCCCTGTTTCAGCGCCTCTGGGCCGAGCAATCGGCGCATTTGTTGCAGGTATTGGACCTGCGTTGGCTGGTATCCTCGGTGCAGACATTTGCAGATCACGGCATGACCCCGACCCAACGTGAGGTCGGTCATGCCTTGCGCATGTTGTTTGGTCTGGTCAAACTGTATGAGTTTGAACGTCTGTTTTCCGGCCACCCACCCTCGGATGCCTTTCGGCTGCGACACAAAGTCGATGCCGCCCTGCCAATGGGGATGGAGGGGTTTTCGCTGGATAGTGGTGGTCTGGATATCAACCTTATTGCGCCGATCTGGTCCAAAGCTTTGACCGACCCAACCATAGCGCCGTTGGCCAATCATCTTCTGAACAGGCTTAACGCGGACCCCGGCACTGTGTTCCGACGCCTGAAACTAATGCGAGAGATGCGGGCGGCGCGGCAAAGGGCGCGGCAGTGACAACTTGGGGCATCGTATCGACTGTTCGGGGAACGGCGAAGGACATCCTGCGGTTTGTGGCCTACCACCTCGATCTTGGGGCCGATCAAATCTTTCTGTTTCTGGACGAGCCCTGCCCGGACGCCTTCAATGTGCTAATTCGCCATCCGAAGGTCGAGGTCCGCATCTGCGACACAAGGTTCTGGGCCTACAGGCAACGCAAAAGGCCCGATACGCATCAGGTGCGACAGACCGCAAATGCCAGCTTTACTTATCGAAAGGCACAAGTTGACTGGCTGACTCATATTGATCTGGACGAATTCCTGTGGACCCAGACCCCTGTTGATGAACAGTTGGCAGAGATTCCGGATGACGTCCCCGCGGTTCGTGTCCGTCCGATTGAACCCGTCGGGGGCACGCAGGATCAGTACAAGGCCTATATTCCTACCGGTCAGGGCCGCGACGGGATTATGCAAACGCTTTATCCGAATTACGGCGCATTTGTTCTGGGTGGATTCCTCAGCCACGTTCAGGGCAAGCTCTTCGTGCGTACCGGCCTGCCCCGGATCAATTTTCGCATTCACAACCTGTTTCAGAACGGAGAGAACCGCCCGGTAACTACCGAGTTGCCTGGAATCGACCTGTGCCACCGCCACGCGCCTGACTGGGATCATTTCCGGGCGCATGTCCAATTTCGGATGCAAAGCGGATCATACAGGGCCGGAATGTCCCCGAACGTGCCACGCGAACAGGGCGGGTTGAACATGAACGAACTGCTGAGCTGGATAATGACCGAAGGCGGCGAAACCGGGCTTCGTGCGTTTTACGATGAAATCAGCGGTACAGACCACGATGTTTACGCGCGATTGAAGCAACATGGGTTGATCCGCTATCGCCCGATTAATCTGGACGAAAAGCTCGCGAAACACTTCCCCGGAAGCGCCTGAATTGTTGCGCGAAATCCAGACTATCACGGACCGCCGTTACGTTAACGTGTCTTCATTTGACGCTGATCGACGTTTTTGTTATGTCCCCGCCCAAGCCGAAATGCGCGCTGCTGCGTATGGTCATCCGGACCCGGCATTCCTTTGACGCGCGGGCCAGGTCTAGTGTCCGCAAAAACGGACATACATGACAAAGTTTAACGAACTGAACCTGAACCCGAAGGTCCTCAAAGCCATTGAGGAAGCCGGATACGAAACCCCCACCCCGATCCAGGAAGGTGCAATTCCCCCTGCGCTTGAGGGCAAGGATGTTCTGGGTATCGCCCAGACCGGCACCGGGAAAACCGCAAGTTTTACTCTGCCGATGATCACCCTGCTGGCCCGTGGCCGCGCACGTGCGCGGATGCCGCGATCGCTGGTGCTGTGCCCGACGCGGGAACTGGCCGCGCAGGTAGCCGAAAACTTCGACACCTATACCAAGCACCTGAAACTGACCAAGGCGCTGTTGATCGGAGGCGTCAGCTTCAAGGAACAAGAGGCGCTGATCGACCGGGGCGTCGACGTTCTGATCGCCACGCCCGGTCGTCTGCTGGACCATTTCGAACGCGGCAAGCTGCTGCTGACCGGCGTTCAGATCATGGTCGTGGATGAGGCTGACCGGATGCTGGATATGGGCTTTATCCCCGATATCGAGCGCATCTTTTCGCTGACGCCGTTCACGCGCCAGACACTGTTCTTCTCGGCCACCATGGCCTCTGAGATCGAGCGTATTACTGACACGTTCCTGTCAGCCCCTGCCCGCATCGAGGTTGCCCGCCAGGCGACGGCGTCTGAAACAATCGAACAGGGCGTGGTGATGTTCAAAGGTGGTCGCCGCGACCGTGAGGCCAGCAATAAACGCAAGGTCCTGCGCGCACTGATCGACGCCGAAGGCGACAAATGCACGAACGCGATCATCTTCTGCAACCGCAAGACGGATGTTGATATCTGCGCGAAGTCGCTGAAGAAATACGGCTATAACGCCGCCGCCATCCATGGTGATCTGGACCAGTCGCAGCGTATGAAAACGCTGGACGGGTTCCGCGACGGGTCTCTGCGCCTGTTGGTGGCCTCGGATGTGGCCGCGCGGGGTCTGGATATCCCGTCGGTCAGCCACGTGTTCAACTTTGACGTGCCCGGCCATGCCGAAGACTACGTTCACCGGATTGGCCGGACGGGTCGTGCCGGTCGTGAGGGCAAGGCAATCACCATCTGCTCGGGCCGCGACGAAAAGGCGCTGGATGCAATCGAAAAGCTGATCCAAAAGGAAATCCCCCGGATCGACAACCCGATCAAGGACGAACCGAAATCGGACGCGCCCAAACAAGAGAAAAAAGTCAAGCCGTCGGATGAAAAGAAAAGCGACAGCAAAAAGAGCGACCGTAAAAGGGAAAAAGAACCCAGGGGCCGCAATCGTCGCGACGGTGGTGGCGCGAATGTTGTAGGAATGGGCGATCATATGCCCAGCTTTATCGCACTCAGCTTTGATGAGCGCCGAGCCGGTTAAATCGACAACACCAGCACAACTATCGACGCACCCAGCAATGTCATCCCGGCGATCTCGCGCCGGGTGATGGTCTCGCGGAAGAACAGCAGCGAAGCGAAAAGGCTCAGGATCAACTCGACCTGTCCCAGCGCTTTGACATATGCCGCGTTCTGCAATGTGAAGGCCAGAAACCAACAAAATGATCCGCTCAGGCTGGTGAGGCCGACAAATACTCCGGTCCGGCGCGTGTCCCAGACAGCCCGTAATTCGGCCCGGTCCCGCCACAAAAGCCAAAGCCCCATGCTGAGAAACTGGAACGACACCACAACAGCCAGTGTCACCAGCGCCCGGAACCACGCGTCGATATCACCCAATTCCAACGACGCCCCCCGGTAACTGACCGAGGAAAACGCGAACAGAACACCCGACCCAAGCCCCAATCGCGAGGCGCGATTGGTCAGGTGTTTCCACCACGCGCCATCCCCGCCGGGGTTTTTCGACAGCAACAGAACCGCCGTCAGCCCCAGAATGATCGCCGCAAACGCCCCCGCCGACACCTGATCGCCAAGGACCAGAAAACCCACAATGGCGGTCTGGATGACTTCGGTTTTCTTGAAGGTGATCCCAACGGCAAAATTGCGCTGCTTGAACAAAGCGACCACACAGATTGTCGCAAGAATCTGAGTTGTCCCGCCAACCACGGCGAACAGCCAAAATTTGGCGGTCAGATGCGGCAGGCCATACCCTGTCAGCATCAAAGCCACAGCCAACCCTAGCACCGCCAGAGGCATCGAATACGCAAACCGCGCAAATGTCGCGCCAGCCGCACTCAGCTTCACGCTGCTCAGCGACTTTTGCAGCATGAAGCGAACGGTTTGAAACGAAGCAGCCGCGAGAGTGACGGGAATCCAAAGGCTCATGCCGACCCTTGTGGCCTTAAATCAATCCCTTGGCCAGAGCGGATGCGCAACCGGGTCCTTCGCACGCACGAAGAACGCGCGGAAAATTTCGGCGTAAGAGCGATACACATAGGCGCTGTTTCTAGCCAGATAGCGGTCTTTCCCCTCGTGATACAAAGATGGCAGCTTGTACCAGGGCGCGGCAGGGTTCATGTGATGAACTACGTGCAAGTTATTGTTCAGAAATAGAAACGCCAGCGGACCACGGTCTTCGACGATAACGGTTCTGGCACCTGCATCTTCGTGTGCCCGGTGTTCCAGAAAAGTTCGAATCTTAACCAGACCCAACCCGATATATGCAGACGTGACATAGGCCCAAATCGGCATACCGGACTGCGCAACGACCCCAAGAACAACAGCGACTCCGACAAGATGCAGCGCCCACGCCCTCAAAACATTCCGGTCACCGCGAAAGGTGGCGCGCAGCTCATCCCGCGTGAAGACATATTGCCCAATCGCCGGGCCCAGAACGATACGCCCCAGCAGAGTGTTATTCGCAGACAGCAACAGCCGTTGCCAACCGCGTAGACGACCCCAGACCTTCGGATCGAGGTAATTCGACTCCGGGTCGTCGTACGGGTCGGTCAAGGTTGCGTCCCTGTGGTGGGCAAGATGCAGGTCTCGAAAACGCTGATACGGAATGAACAGCGTCAACGGCAGGGCCATCAAAGCCTCATTCAACCAGTTTTGCCGGAATGGATGCCCGTGCAACGCTTCATGCGTCAGTGAGGAATGCATGGCGGCGACACACCCCATCGCCGGGATTGCCACCCATAAAGGCGCGTAGAAAATCACACCCAGCCAAGCTGCATAACATGTCAGAATCAGCGCGAAGGTGATCCACTCGGGCCCCTCACGCTCAGACATTGCGACCCCACGTGATACCAGCCCAAACGCGTTCATAAATTACGTACAAGGTCAGACCGATCGCGGTGTTCACAACCGCCAATGTTCCGCCGATTGCAGCGGACCCAGTTGCCACCAACCCAACAAGGGTCATGACAATCAGCCCCATCGCATTCCACAGCACAGCCTTCACGACTGATCTTCGCCGTGTTTCCATTCCGTCACCCATATTCTTGTTATGTCTCAAGAATTACGGACAACAGGTCAGGTTGAAAATTCTGAATATGATTAACAAAATTCATCAAATGTGATATTTTCAAACACATGCAGAATAAAATCGACAAACGAGACCGCGCAGCACAGTTCCGACAGCGCCTTGCTCGCGCCATGGAAGAAAGGCGGGTCAGTCAAAGCGCGCTGGCACGTGAGATCGGAGTGGACCGTTCAACTGTGTCGCAGCTTTTGACGCTCGATGGCGCTCGGCTGCCGAACGCGCATGTGGTCGGCAGTTGCGCTTCGGCCTTGGGTGTGTCGGCGGATTGGCTGCTGAGCCTTTCTGATCGCCCTGAAAGCGCGGCAGAGTTACTGGCAAGCTCGCTCACCATGACAGAAGCGCCACGCGCCCTTGTGGATGAACGGATATTTGAATGGCACAAAGAGGCTGCAGGCTACAAAATCCGTTATGTTCCAGCAACTTTGCCTGACATGTTGAAAACCCGCGCAGTGCTGGAATGGGAGTACGCGCCGCATCTGGGCAGAACAGCAGATCAAGCAATCGGGGCGTCAGAAGACCGCCTGACCTGGATGCGCCAGGCACAATCAGACTACGAAGTCGCGATGCCGCTGTTTGAAATCGACAGCTTTGCTAACGCGACCGGTTACTATCACGGACTGGACCTTCAGACGCGTCGGGAACAGATCGACCATCTGCTTGCCTTGTGCGAACAACTTTACCCCCGAATGCGCATCTACCTTTTTGATGCAAAGCGACTTTATTCTGCGCCCGTCACGATATTTGGCCCGCTGCTGTGTGTGTTTTATGCCGGAAGTCATTATATGGCGTTCCGAGACCGTGATCGTATCGAAACCTTCACGCGCCACTTTGACACACTGGTCCGCGAGGCCGACGTGACCGCGCGGGATTTTCCATGCCACCTGAAGTCGTTACGCGAAAGGATGCGTTAACCTCCAACCTGTGTTATCGTCGATTGGCGCGAACTTACGGGCATTCCGACCACAGACGGAGGACCACAGGAATGGACGCACTACAAACCGCACAATACGCACGCGCCCTTTATTCGGCGCACGGTGACCGGGCCGAGGCCGAAGCCGCGCTTAAAATGCGCGAATGCCAAGCCGCCGGAAACATACAGCAAGCGCAGGACTGGCAGGCGGTTCGTCAGACCATCCGCCAAATACGCGGGCCAAATCAGGGATAGTCAGAGTTTTGGATCGGGGTTGACGGTATGGCCGTCCACGGCGATCACCTGCCCCGACACCAGCCGTGCCGCATCCGAGGCAAGGAACACGGCCATATCCGCGATGTCCCGTCCCTCGACAAACCGGCCCATCGAAGTGCCGGACGCGTAGCCGTTATACACTTGGTCGCGGGTCATCCCCTTGGCCGCCGCCTCACGCTCTAGCACACCTTCCATGCGCGGGCCTTCTACAGCGCCGGGGCAGATCGTGTTGCAACGCACGCCAAACGGCCCAAGCTCCATGGCAAGCGTCTTGGCCAGTCCGATCACTCCCCATTTCGCCGCCGCGTAGGGCGCGCGATTGGGGTATCCGTATTGTCCGGCAGTCGAGGATGTGATCACCACAGCCCCGCTTTTTTGACGCTTCATGATCGGCGCGGCGTATTTCGCGCACAAGAACGCACCTTCAAGATTCACCGACAGGCACGCCCGCCAATCCTCAATAGCCACGTCCTCTACCACGGCCGTCGGCCCGGCAACGCCTGCATTGGCGCATAACGTATCCAACCCGCCCCACTCGGCTTCGATCTTCGCGAAGATATCCGCGACGGTGATTTCCTCAGCCACGTTGATTTCGGACTTTCGCCAATGCGACGGGCAATGCGACAGGGCCTCGGGATCCAGGTCCGCCACCCAGACTTGCGCACCCGCCGCATCAAACGCTTCGGCCATGGCCCGGCCAACGCCCGAAGCGCCGGCTGTAATCAGAACACGCCCGCTCATGACGGTTTGCGGATCGCAGCACCCGCGCCTTCGGGATACGGCAAGGCGGCCTGCGCTTCGGAAATCCGGGCCATCGCTGCCTCAATCTCAGCTGACGGAGCACTGGGGCGGCGGGTCTCAAGACTGACATGAAGCAGGAAGCTCTCGCCCGTGGCCAGCAGCTTGTCACCCTCATACATGCTATGGAAAACATGCAGCTTCTTGCCCTGCCCCAGCAACAACTGCGTGCGCACCTCAATCTTCGCGCCCGCATGCACTTCGTCGATATACCGAATGTGGTTTTCGGCGGTGAAATAGCTACCGCCCGAGGCGATATAGTCCGCATCACAGCCCATGATCTCCATGAACCGGTCAGTGGCGGCGGCAAAGGCTTCCAGATAGCGCGCCTCGTTCATGTGGCCGTTATAGTCCGTCCAATCCAACGGCACTGCACGCGCGACGGTCAGGATCGGCTGGCTCAGGTCGGCTTGGTCGATCGTTGGCAAGGCACCGGGCTTCAACACGGAATCATGCTGGTTCAGGACCGCCCCCGCACCCCAGTTCTGCGCCTTGAGCGCCCGCATCATCCCCACAAGATTGTTGTCGCGAATACGCTCCAATTCACGAATCGAGTGCATACCCGACTGCGCATCCGACTGGTCGGCGATCATATCGACCAACTCATCAGTGAACTCGGGCACATCCATCAGCTTGGTCCATGGCCATTTCAGCGCTGGCCCGAACTGCGCCATAAAGTGCCGCATCCCGGCCTCACCTCCTGCCACGCGGTAGGTCTCGAACAGGCCCATCTGCGCCCAGCGGATGCCAAACCCCATGCGGATCGCCTCATCAACCTCTTCGGTGGTGGCGATGCCATCCTTGACCAACCACAGCGCCTCGCGCCAGACGGCCTCAAGGAAACGGTCCGCGATATGGGCGTCGATCTCTTTCTTGATGTGCAGCGGAAAGAACCCCACGGATTTCAACAGCCCCTGCGCGCGCTCGACCATCTCAGACGGGTTCTTGTCGGTCGGCACCAATTCGATCAGCGGCAGCAGATAAACCGGGTTGAACGGATGGGTCACCACGATCTGCTCGGGTCGCAACGCACCATCTTGCAGTTCCGAGGGCTTGAATCCGCTGGTCGACGACCCGATGATCGCCCCCGGGTCACACGCCTCTTGCAGGCCCTTGTAAACCTTCAACTTCAGGTCCAACCGCTCGGGCACGCTTTCCTGAATCCACTCCGCGCCCTGCACGGCATCGGCCAAGTCGTCATGGAAACTCAGCACGCCCTCGGGCGGCAACGGCACATCACTTAACCCCGGCAGCGACCGCCGCGCATTGTCCAGAACCTCCCCGATCTTGCGCTCGGACTCAGGATCAGGGTCAAAAACCCGCACATCCCAACCGTTCAGCAAAAACCGCGCGGCCCACCCGCCGCCGATCACGCCACCACCAATGATTGCCGCCGTGTTTGTCATATCACGCCCCAAACTTCATCTTTTCCAAAATACTCCGGGGGTTTGGGGGCTGGCCCCCAATCCATGCCTACTTCGCCACAGGCGCACGCTTGGTCAAACCAAGCTTCTCGCGCACCTCGGCAGGCCCAATGACCTTCGCCCCCATATTTTCGATGACCGTCCCGGCACGTTCCACCAACTGCCAGTTCTCGGCCAGCACACCCTTGTCGAGCCACAGGTTATCCTCCAGCCCCACGCGCACATTGCCGCCCGCCAGCACCGAGGCCGCAACATAAGCCATCTGGTTCCGCCCCAGCGAAAACGCGCTGAAGGTCCAGTCATCCGGCACATTGTTCACCATCGCCATAAAGGTGTTCAGATCATCCGGCGCGCCCCATGGCACACCCATGCACAATTGAACCAAAGCGTTGGGTTCCAGCACCCCCTCTTTCACCAGTTGCTTGGCGAACCAAAGATGACCGGTATCAAAGGCCTCGATCTCGGGCTTAACGCCCATGTCTGTCATCATCTGCCCCATCGCCCGCAGTGCACCGGGCGTGTTGGTCATGACATAATCCGCCTCGGCAAAGTTCATGGTGCCGCAATCCAAGGTACAAATCTCAGGCAGGCATTCGGCGATATGCGCCACACGCTCGGACGCGCCGATCATGTCGGTCCCTTCGGCCACTGGAAACGGGCTTTCCACCCCACCAAACACGATGTCCCCGCCCATCCCGGCGGTGAGGTTCAGCACAACGTCCACATCAGCGTCGCGAATGCGGTCCGTAACCTCACGATACAGGTCCAGACGGCGGCTGGGGATTCCGGTCTCCGGGTCGCGCACATGGCAATGGACAACGGCGGCCCCGGCCTTGGCTGCCGCAATCGCACTGTCGGCAATCTGCTGCGGCGAACGCGGCACATGTGGGCTGCGATCCTGCGTTCCACCTGATCCAGTAATGGCACAGGTGATGAAGACTTCGCGGTTCATTTCCAGAGGCATGACGTTTTCCCCAAGTTATACCCGGTTTTGCCTTGAGTTTTCCCCAGACTTCTCCCCGGATTCCGATTTGCTTTCGGGCCCGAGTCTGACGCAGCCTTGTGAAAACACTTGCCAGAATACGAATCAGACTTGATGAAATCCGCAAAAAACATACTGCAGCCCGAACACCGCGCCCTGAAAACGGCGGTTTTGGTGCTGGACGAATGCAACACGCTCAGCTTCGCCTCGGCCGTTGACCCGATGCGCGCGGCCAATCGCCTGGCAGATCGCCCCGCCTTTGACTGGGACTATGTAACCGCCACACCAGAACCCGCGATGCTGACCAGCGCGCTGACCGTTCCCGGAATTCCCCTGGCCCGCCTGCAGGGCTGCGATCTGATGATCGTGGTTGCCGGGTTCCAACTGGCGCGCCACGCCACCCCCAGCCTGCTGGCCGGACTGCGCCGAATTGCCGGCGGAGGAGCGACCATGGCCGGCATAGACGGCGGCCCCTGGCTGCTCGCCGAAGCTGGTCTTCTGGACGATCATGCCGCCACCACACATTGGGAAGATTTGAACAACTTTGCCAACCGGTTCCCCGAGGTTGACGTGCGCCCTGACCGTTTCACGGTCTCGGGCAATCGCCTGACATCCGGCGGGGCCATTCCAGCCGTTGAAATGATGCTGCACATAATCGCCGCCCGGCACGGGGCGGGATTTGCCGCGCGGGTGTCTGGTCTGTTCCTCTATGACGGTGCCCCTGCCCCGACAAAACCCCAAAGCCGCATTGGCGCGCCGCACCGCCACACGGCGCTGACAGCCAAAGCCAACAGCCTGATGGAATCGTCCCTGGATGAACCCTTGCCGCTTGCCGATATCGCCGAGACCCTTGGAACCAGCCCCCGCACACTACAGCAGCAGTTCCGCCTGCGCCTGAACACCACACCGCAAGACCACTACCTGCAACTGCGTCTGGCCGAGGCGCGTCGTCTGGTCACCGACACCGACATGCCTCTGATGGATGTGGCGCTTGCTACGGGCTTTGGCTCACAATCCAGTTTCGCCCGCGCCTTCCGTACCGCGCACGGCTTGTCTGCCCGCGATCTGCGACAAGACCGGACGCACCCCACCCATCACTAAGCTGGATCCCCCTTCATCTGGCTAAAAATATCCCGGGGGAGTCGCGCGGCACGCGCGGCGGGGGCAGAGCCCCCTAGAACGGCATTGGATGCGCGCGGTGCGCCTCGGTAATGTCCGCCAAAACCTCGTCCGACAACTGCAGGTCCTTGCCACTCAGGATGTGGGCAAGTTGCTCGACTGATGTTGCACCAAAGATCGCGGACATCATGAATGGGCGTGTCTGACACCAGGCCAACGCCATATGCACAGGGTCCAATCCATGGCGCGCGGCAACCTCAAGATAAGCCCCAACCGCATCAAAGGCACGCGTTCGATGCCGCCCGCCCATTTCTGGTACCAATGACATGCGCGACCCTTCAGGCACCGCGCCACCCTGGTACTTTCCAGTGAGGAACCCGGCAGCCAGAGGCGAAAAGGCCATCAGACCCACATCCTCATGAACACTCAGCTCGGCCATATCCGTATCGAAGTGCCGGCACATTAACGAGTATTCGTTCTGCACCGAAGCGACTCGGGGACCCGCTCCGTTCTCAGCCAGACGCAACCACTGCGCGGTGCCCCAAGCGCTTTCGTTCGACAGGCCAAAGGCGCGGATATTGCCCTTGTCGACCTGCGCCTGAAGCGCCTCAAGACATTCCCGCATATTGTCCAGCACCTCGTCGGTGTTGTGGCCCGACGGCGCATAGGTCCAGTTCTGGCGGAACATATAGCTGCCCCGGTTCGGCCAGTGGAACTGATACAGGTCGATGCAGTCCGTTTTCAGGCGGCGCAGCGACCCTTCGATCGCCTCGGGGATTGTCTGACCCGAGATCGGCGCGCCATCTCGCGCATGTGCAAAACCGGCCCCCGAGTGTTTAGTGGCCAGAACATAATCAGCCCGCCGGGACGGATGCGCGGCGTTCCAGTTACCCAGAATCTCTTCTGTGCGCCCGACAGTCTCTTTCGATATGGGGTTCACCGGATACATCTCGGCCGCATCGACAAAGTTAATACCGGCGTCCAGTGCCATGTCGATCTGCGTATGTGCATCGGCTTCGGTGGTCTGGGTGCCAAAGGTCATGGTCCCCAGACACAGGTCGGTGACCATGATACCCGTGCGGCCCAAGGGCTTCATTTCCATCTGTCAATCTCCTGAAATATCATTGAAGAAAAGGCGTTACGCCTCGGACTTCATCTCCCATCGGCCCGACTCCTCGGACCAGTATTTGGCGGCGCATCCAGCACCGGTCAACGCTTTCCACTGCCCCCGGGCATGTTGAACCGCCTGCGGGTCATTGCCGTCAAACAGGATGCAGACACGTTCCAGAGCGTTCACCTCATCCGGTTCGACAGGTGCGCCGTCGACAGCCATCACGCAGGACGGTCCGTTGGCGGCCTGCATCTCGGTCGTCAGTAAAATGGGCTGCCTAGCATCATGCGGGCCGCCTGCCCGACCATGTGGTAGGAACCCGTCATCCGGCCCCAGCCACAGTCTTTCGTCCAGCCAGTCCATCCGCGCGGGATCGGTACCCCGCACGGCGATCTTCCACCCGGCCTGCCGCGCCTTGTCCAGAAGAACCGGCAAAGTATGTTCCAGCGGCTTGCGGGTCAGGTGGTAGAAATAGACGGCACCCACGGACTTACTCGAAATTGTCCTGCACAAATCGGCTCAGTGCGCGCACACCCCACCCGGTTGCGCCTTTCGGCGCATAGGATGTCTCGGCCGCGACCGAGGCGACGCCGGCGATATCAAGGTGAATCCACGGGGTTTCCTCTTTCACGAAGCGCTGCAGGAACTGCGCCGCTGTGATCGAGCCCGCAGGCCGTCCGCCCACGTTCTTCACATCGGCGATGCGCGACTTCAGCAGGTCGTCATAGGCCTTGCCCAAAGGCATCCGCCAGGCACCCTCGTCCTCAGCCCCAGCCGCTTTCAGGAAGGCGTTGCAGAATGTGTCATTGTTCGAAAACACCCCTGCGTTTTCGTGGCCCAACCCGATAATGATCGCACCCGTCAGCGTGGCCAGATCAACCATGCCCACGGGGCTGAACCGCTCTTGCGCGTACCACATGACGTCGCACAGGACCAAACGGCCTTCGGCGTCTGTGTTGATGATCTCGACCGTGTCGCCCTTCATCGACTTGACTACATCACCCGGGCGCGTTGCGTTGCCCGAGGGCATGTTCTCGACCAGCCCCACAAGCCCGACCACATTGGCCTGGGCCTTGCGTTTGGCCAGCGCGCGCATTGTGCCAGCGACGACACCCGCACCGCCCATATCCATGGTCATATCTTCCATGCCACCGGCGGGCTTCAGTGAAATGCCGCCTGTGTCGAACACAACCCCCTTACCGACAAGGGCAAGCGGTGCGTCACCTTTATTGCCGCCGTTCCACTGCATTACCACAACCTTGGACGGGCTGACCGAGCCCTGCCCAACGCTCAGCAGCGTGCGCATTCCCAGTTCGGCCAGCTTGTCTTCTTCCAGCACTTCAACCTCAAGACCAAGGTCTTTCATCTCGGCCAGACGGTCAGCAAATTCGGTCGTGGTCAGAACATTGGCCGGTTCGTTGGTCAGATCGCGCGTCATCCGCACCCCGTCCGCAATGGAGTAAAGCGGTGCAAACGCAGCCTCAACCTCATCCGGTTTTTGGTGGCTAATCGTGACACTGGCGGTGCGTTCGGATTCTTTCGACTTGTGCGCATCGAAATCGTAACTGCGCAGGGCGATCCCAAGCGCCAGCTCTTCGGCCCGAACCTGATTACCGGCCATCAGCAGCACATCCCGGTTGTCGGCCAGTTTCGCCAGCTTTGCACCGGCCTTGCGGGCCTCGGCCGCGTCCGGACGGCGCGACAGAACCAGAATGTCCAGCGCCTCGGCCGCCATGCCGGTTGGCCAAGCAAGCGACAGCACATCCCCTGACTTAACCTTTGCAAAGCGGTCGCTTTCAACCAGACGCGCCACGGTGCCACGGGTCAGACGGTTCGCGCGGCGAACGGCGGGGCTCATCTTGCCGTCCGGCGATATGATGATAACAACGCGGCCTTCAGCCTGCGTCATTGCGTCGACGTCAAAAGCCTGAAACTGGATCGGGATTAGACTGCTCATTGCGAACTCCTGAAAATCTGTTCCCCAAGACCTAGCCCGCACTGGCGCTATTGACCAGATAGCAGTTTTCCCCGACTGGCAATTGCAGTACAGTCCCGAAAAAATTCCGGCAAGATCGGGGGAGAGTACAGTGGCAAGACAGGGCAGGCATAAGCCATCGCTTCGTGGCGCACGCTGCAATGATTCCTGCTTGAACCTGACAGTGCCCGCCTTGCACCCAACCCCTGCGGGGTTTCGCCCGTGATCCTTGACCGCTATTTTGCCCGCCGGTTCATCCAAAGCTTTCTGGTTATCGGCGGCATCTTCCTGACTTTGTTGATTCTGATCGACCTTATCGAACAGGTGCGACGCTTTGACGAAGTTGACCTGTCCTTTGGCCAACTTCTGCACCTGACGCTGCTGAATACCCCGGCGGCCATCAGTGAAATGCTGCCCTTGCTGGTGATTCTTTCGACAATCGCGCTGTTTGTCGGCCTTGCGCGCAGTTCTGAGTTGGTCGTGACCCGAGCCATTGGCCGTTCGGGTATTCGTGCGCTGCTGGCCCCTGCAGTATTGGCCCTGGCGATCGGGGCGGCTGCCGTTGCCCTGCTGAACCCGATTTCGGCAGCCACGTCCGAGGAATACTCACGACTGTCTGACTCGTATCGCAACAACGGCGGGTCGGCCTTTTCGATCAGCGGCGAAGGTATGTGGCTGCGGCAGGGCTCGCAAAACGGCCAGTCTGTGATCCACGCGCGGGGCACGTCAAATGGCGATACGCTGAAGTTGAACGAAGTGACGATCATCGCATTTTCGCCGGACGGTACGCCGACGCAACAGATTGCCGCCGACAGCGCTGTCCTTGACGACGGCAACTGGACTTTGTCCAACGCCAAAGTCTGGTCCTTGAATCAGGACATCAACCCGGAAACCAACGCCGTCGAGCATTCGACGCTTGAAATCCCTACGTCGCTGACGCGGGAGCGCATTTTGGACACGCTGGGGCGGCAAGGGGCCGTTTCGGTCTACGACTTGCCACAGCTTATTCGTGACCTAGGCGAAGCCGGGTTTTCCACCAAGCAATACGAAGTCTGGCTGCAAGTGCAACTTGCGCGCCCGATCTTCTTGGTGTCGATGGTCCTGATCGGGGCAGCGTTCACCATGCGCCATGTCCGCTTTGGCAGAACCGGGATCGCGGTTCTGTCCGCGGTACTGTTGGGTTTTGGCATATACTTCGTGCGCAACTTTGCCCAAATTCTGGGGGAAAACGGACAACTGCCGATCTTTGTTGCGGCGTGGGCTCCGCCCTTCGCAGCCATATTGCTGTCACTCGGTCTGTTGTTGCACGCGGAGGACGGCTGATGCGGCTTCTATCCTGCCTGTTTTTGTCCGGCGCTCTGGCGTTGGCCATACCACAGGGCGCGGGCGCCCAAAATCAGCCCGCTGGCGGCCCGCCGCAAAGTACTCCGCAAGAGGAAGAACCAGCCCTTCTGGTTGCAGATCGGATTTTCATCACTCCGCAAAGAGTGCTTGTCGCCGAGGGCAACGTCGAAGCGTTTCAAGGCGACATCAAAGTTACTGCGCAACGGATTACCTATGACCGCGACACCGGCGAACTTTTGCTTGAGGGTCCGGTCCGCATTGATCAGGGCGGCGCAACGACTCTGCTGGCGGATTCAGCGGAATTGGACAGCGGCATCCAAAACGGCCTGCTCATCGGCGCTAGAATGGTGTTCCAGCAGCAAGTCCAGATCGCGTCGGTCCAGGCCAAGCGTGCGGCTGGGCGCTATACGCAATTCAGCAAGGTCTCGGCCACGTCGTGCCACGTCTGTGCCAACGGTAAACCTCCGATATGGCAGATCCGTGCGCGCAAAGTCACCCATGACCAGCTCGAACGGCAGTTATATTTTGAAGGTGCACATTTCCGAATTCTGGACTTTCCGGTATTCTATTTTCCGTACCTGCGTCTTCCCGATCCCACACTGGACCGCGCGACGGGCTTTCTCGTCCCCTCGGTCAGAACCACGTCGCAACTGGGCACCGGCCTACAGGTGCCGTATTTCTTCAAGTTGGGCGACCACAAGGACCTGACGCTGACGCCATATGTATCGTCCAAGACCAAAACGCTGGGCTTCCGGTATCGTCAGGCGTTCAAACGTGGACGTATCCGAATCTTGGGCGCCTATACAAAAGATGACCTTCAACCAGACGAGCAGCGCGGGTATCTATTTGCGGATGGCGCATTCAACCTGCGGGACGGCTATCGGTTCACCTTTGACCTGAAGACCACGTCTGACGATGCGTATTTGGCCGACTACGGCCTGCCCGATTTCGACCGATTGCGCAGCGAAGTCGCGCTGGAACGGATCAAACGGGATACGGCGTTCCGCACCAGCTTCATCCACTACCAGACATTGCGCGACAGCGAAGATCAGGATGAAATCCCTTCGCGCGTGTTCGACCTGTACTATCAGAAACGCCACTTCCCGACCGCAGTGGGTGGCGAGGTTCGGCTCGGCTTTGTCGCACACGCCCATGAACGTACTAGCGACGAAGACATCGTGGGCCGTGATGTCGCGCGAGCAACTTTCGATGCCGAATGGATGCGCAGTTGGATATTCACCACGGGCCTGCGCGCGGACGCTAGGTTGGGCGCGTCTGTCGATACGTTCAATATTCGTCATGACAGCGGGTTCCCTAGTCAGGTTACCCGCACCACACCACGCGCGGCGCTGACGCTGCGCTACCCAATGTCACGGCGGGAAAAGTCGGGCGCGACCCAAGTCCTTGAACCGATCGCACAAGTCGGCTGGACCCATGTTTCAACCAACGACGTGCCGATCGACGAAAGTACGTTTCAGGAATTCGATCAAGGCAACCTTCTGTCCCTTTCGCGATTTCCGGCCCCCGACCGTCGGGAAGACGGCGCAACCGGAGTGGTCGGCATAAACTGGGCCCGATACGGAGCAAAGGGATGGCGCGCACTGGCAACAGTTGGTCAGGTCTTTCGCGCGGATGCCGACCCTGAATTCAACGTAACCTCGGGTTTGCAGGGAACAGCGTCAGACCTGTTGATTGCTGGTCAGTTGGAAACGGCCAATGGCTGGTCATTGGCAGGACGCGGATTGCTCAACGGTGACTTCAGTTTCGCCAAGGCTGAATTGCGCGCCGCCTGGAGCCAAGAAACAACCAGCCTGTCGGGCACTTATGTCTGGCAGGAACCCGATCCAGCGGAAAACGCGGAAGATGAAATCTCGGAAGTTCGCGTCAATGGTCGTTACCGTATCGACCAAAACTGGCTGACCCGTGCATTCGCCCGCTATGACCTCGCCGAGTCCGAACCGATCCGTTATGGGTTGGGCGTGACCTACCAAAACGAATGTGTACAGGCAAATATGATCGTGAGTAGACGATTTACCTCGTCTTCGAGTATTGAGCCTTCGACAGAATTCGGCTTTACCGTAGCCCTGACAGGATATTCTGTTGAAGGTGGCGGACAACAGTTCAAGAGAAGATGCAGTTGATTTCACGTTTCTCCAGTTTCGTTCGTTCCGGTTGGCTGCCCTCGGTGGCTCAGGCACTGGCCGTTGCGGTATTGAGTCTTGCGCCCATGGAAGCGCAAGCCCAAAGCCCGTTCTCGCCTGCGATCAAGGTTAATCAGGATATTGTCACCTGGTATGAACTGGACCAGCGCCTGCAGTTCCTTTTAGCTCTGGGCGCTCCCGGAGCATCCGAGGACGAGGTGCGAGAGGCCCTGATTGACGACCGTCTGCGCAAGCAAGCCATGCGAGAGGCGGGAATCGAAATCAACCCAGAGGATGTTCAGGTCGGCATTGACGAGTTCGCTGCGCGCGGGCGGTTGTCGACGGATCAGTTCCTGCAACTTCTTGCCGATGCGGGTGTGTCCCAAGAAACCGTCAGGGATTTTGTCGCAGACCAGCTTTCGTGGCGCGACTATGTCAGCGCCCGTTTCCTGTCGCAGGCGCGCCCGTCCGAGGATGAAATCAACCGGGCGCTGGGACAAGCCGGTGGCGGTGGATTGCAGGTTCTGATTTCCGAGATCATCATTCCGGTCAATCAGCAGACCATCGCCCAGGCCGAGTTGTTGGCCGAAGAGATCGCGCAATTGGAAGGATTTGATGCCTTTTCAGCGGCAGCCACCCAATATTCCGCCGCCGGCACACGGGACAATGGCGGTCGGTTGGAATGGCTGAACTTGACCGATCTGCCCCCTGCCTTGCAGCCGGTTATCCTTGGCCTCAAGAATGGGGATATAACACAGCCCATCAACCTGCCAAACGCCATTGCCCTGTTCCAGATGCGCGGCCTGCGCGAGGTCGCGTCTGGCGCGCCGCGTTATTCGAAAATCGACTATGCCATCTACAACCTTCCCGGTGGCCGCAGCGCTGACACGCTGGCCCGCGCCGCCAAATTGCGGGAAGAGATCGACACCTGCGATGACCTCTATGGAATTGCACAAGACCAACCGGCTGAGGTTCTGCAACGGATCGAAGCCAGCCCCTCTGAAATTCCGCGGGACGTCGCACTGGAACTAGCCAAGCTGGATCTTAACGAAGTTTCGACGAATCTGACCGCCAATAACGGCCAGACCCTCCGTTTCCTGATGTTGTGCACCCGGACGCTCGACCGTGGCGAAGAAACTTCGCGCGTTGATGTGGCCAATGCGCTGACGCAACAGCGGCTGCAGGCCTTTTCCGAAAGCCTGCTAGAGCAGCTACGCGCGGACGCAACGATAATCGAGCAATGATCGCCCCGATCGCGCTCAGTTGTGGCGACCCTGCCGGTATAGGCTCAGAGATCGCGGCTAAAGCATGGGCAGAACTACGAGATACCTGCCCGTTTTTCTATATCGGGGACGCGGCGCATATTCCTCAGGGAACTCCGGTGCATCAAATCAGCGACCCGGCAGAGTCACTTCGTATCAGCGCCTCGGCAATGCCTGTTCTGCAACTGGACTTCCCCGAACCCAATCGCCCCGGTACACCCTCAGCCGCAAATGCGCCCGGCGTCATAAACGCGATTGAACGAGGCGTGTCACTGGTTCAGTCGGGCGCGGCGTCGGCCCTCTGCACCGCGCCGATCCACAAGAAAGCACTGATTGACGGGGCCGGGTTCGCCTATCCCGGCCATACCGAGTTTCTTGCCGCGCTGGCCGGGCGTAAACGCGTTGTGATGATGCTGGCCAGCGATGAATTGCGCGTGGTGCCCACAACGATCCATATTCCCCTGTCCCGCGTCCCGTCCGAACTCACGCCAGCCCTGTTGCGCGATACGATTGAAATCACAGCCGAGGGGTTGCGAAAGCAATTCGGCATTGCTCACCCCCGCATCGCCATTGCCGGGCTGAACCCCCATGCGGGGGAAGGTGGTAAGATGGGGCTTGAAGAGCTGGACTGGATCGGCCCGCTGATTTCTGCGCTTCCTTCGGAAGACTACACTGTCAGCGGCCCACACCCTGCGGACACCATGTTTCATGCCGCAGCCCGCGCCCGTTATGACGCAGCCATTGCAATGTATCATGATCAGGCGCTGATTCCGATCAAAACGCTGGATTTCGACCGCGGCGTAAACGTGACGCTCGGCCTGCCTTTCATACGCACATCGCCCGACCACGGCACCGCCCTTGATATCGCAGGGCAAGGTATCGCAAACCCATCTAGCCTGATCGAAGCTTTGAAACTCGCCCACCGCATGGCAAAAAGCTCTTGATCCTTCACCTGGCTGAAAATATCCCCGCCGGAGGCAAAAAATCTCTGGTGCACGCAATCCCTCCTGCGCCACGGTAATCTGAAAATGAGCGCTATCGACAATCTTCCCCCTCTGCGCGAGGTCATCGCAACCCACCAGCTTTCGGCGCGAAAGTCGCTGGGCCAGAACTTCCTGCTGGACCTGAATCTGACCGCCAAGATTGCGCGACAGGCCGGAGATCTGTCCGCGTGCGATGTGTTGGAAATCGGCCCTGGCCCAGGAGGTCTGACTCGGGGTTTGCTGTCCGAGGGCGCGCGGAAAGTGGTCGCGGTCGAGAAAGACACCCGCTGCATTGCGGCCCTGAACGACATTGCCGCTGCATATCCCGGCCGTTTGGAGGTCATCAACGGTGACGCGCTCGAGATTGACCCGCTGACACATCTAACGCCACCAATCCGGGTCGCAGCCAACCTGCCCTACAACGTCGGAACTGAGCTTCTTGTGCGGTGGCTGACCCCCCCCGAATGGCCCCCGTTCTGGCAAAGCCTGACCTTGATGTTTCAGCGCGAGGTCGCTGAACGGATCGTGGCGCAGCCCGGCGGCAAAGCCTACGGACGCCTTGCCATCCTTGCGCAATGGCGCGCCGAGGCTCGGATTGCCATGTCTTTACCTCCCGGCGCGTTTACGCCTCCGCCCAAGGTTTCAAGCGCCGTGGTCCATCTAACTGCCCTGCCCGAACCCAGGTATCCCGCGAACCCCGCCACACTATCCCGTGTCGTGGCTGCAGCCTTCAACCAACGCCGCAAAATGCTGCGCGCATCGCTAAAGGGCATCGCCCCGAATATCGAAGACAGGTTATTGGCGGCCGGGATTCAACCAACTGAACGGGCCGAGCAGGTGCCGCTTGAAGCCTTCTGTGCATTGTCGCGCGAGGTTGATAACGCTTGAAACAAAAAAGCCCCGGGGCGAACCTCGGGGCTTTGTCTTGTTTTGTGCGCCTTTGATTACTCGGCGGCCTCGGGCGCATCACCTTTGTCCGACGATGCGTCTTCCGACGGCGCAGGCTTGGGCTTGCGCGTACGGGGACGGCGCGCCGGTTTTTCCTTCTTCTCGGCGGCTTCGCCTTCAGCACCCTTATTTTCAGGGGTCTCCACCAAACCGGATTCAGGCGAAGCGGCTGCGGGTGTGAAATCCATCACGTCAGGTTGCGGTGCTTCGGCCGGATCTGATTGGCGCGCGGCTTCGCGTTCCTGACGCTCAGCGCGTTCGCGATCACGTTCAGCCTGACGTTCGCGGTTCTGCCGCTCCTGTTCTTCGCGGCGCGCTTCCATTTCGCGTTGCGCTTCACTTAGCAGACGCAGGTAGTGCTCGGCGTGTTGCTGGAAATTTTCCGCGGCCACGCGGTCATTAGACAACTGCGCGTCACGAGCAAGCTGGTTGTACTTGTCAATGATCTGCTGGGGCGTGCCACGCACTTTACCCTCTGGGCCCGAGCTGTCGAAAACCCGGTTTACTACGTTGCCTCCAGAAGGACGATTGCGGTTATTCTTGGCCCGCGAGCGGGATTTGGAAGATCTCATCTACTTTCGTCAGCCTTGTCATTCGATGTCGAACCTTTCGCGTCTTGCACTGCTCAAAGGCTTTTGCTGTGACGCGATGTCGACTTTTTGGGCTTGGCGTCAGGGGCGCGCTGTAACGGCGTCAACCTCGCTGACTAATCCTGAGTAAACATGTCCGGCGCGTGCAGACAAGGGGTTTGTACTAAATTTCGCAGCTTTTTTACATCAATCGGCGTATTTCAGCCTCAGCGCACAGATTCACTGCGACATTCTGGCAAATACAACACGGTCGCGACCATCCAAATCGGGAATTATCCTTATGTCGACCAATCCAGCAGCATCAAACAGCGCAGAAACGCTCAGGCCCTGCGTCGGCCCAATTTCGACCAGCAAACGCCCACCGGGTAACAGAAAATCAGGAACACCGGCAGCAATACGACGGTAAGCTCCCAAACCGTCGCCCTCGTCCGTCAGTGCCATGCGCGGTTCATGCTCACGCACTTCGGGGGACAATTCCGCCATTTCCGGCAGAGAAATATACGGGGGATTGGAAACAATCAGGTCAAAATTACCATTAATGTCTCCGAACCAATCAGACTTGATAATCTCGATACGGTTTTGAACTTGATGCTGAACAGCGTTCGCGCTGGCTTGCAGACAAGCAGCCTCACTTAGGTCAACGCCTAGCCCCGTTGCGCTGGTTCTTTCCGCCAATAAGGTGATCAGAATGCACCCGGACCCGACCCCAAGGTCCAGAACATGACCGAAAGGTTCGCTCAACGCCGCCTCGATCAGCGCCTCGGTCTCCGGTCGAGGGTCCAACACATCGCCGCTGACCCGAAAGCGGCGGCCATAAAACTCCCTTTCCCCCAGCAGGTGGGAGACCGGCACTCGAATAGCCCGCAAGGATATCAATTGATCGTACCGTTCGGCGATCTCCGGCGAAAGCTCCTCGGGGGCGATCAACGTGACGCGGCTGGCTTCGATTCGCGCGGCATGGGCCAACAACACTCGGGCGTCACGCGCCGGATCAGCAACCCCGGCCGCCCGAAGCCGCGCCGTTGCAGCGACCATGGCCTGCGCCGCTGTCAACGCAGCAATCATTGCGCCATCTCAGCCAGCAGGCGGGCTTGGTCATCGGCTGTCAGCGCATCTATGACCTCGTCCAGATCGCCCTGCATGACCTGATCCAGCTTGTACAAAGTCAGGTTTATGCGGTGATCGGTCATCCGGCCCTGTGGAAAGTTATACGTCCTGATCCGCTCGGAACGGTCGCCAGAGCCCACTTGGCTGGCTCGGTCGGCGGACCGTTCGCTGTCGATCCTCTGACGCTCCAAATCATAAAGTCGCGTCTTCAGAACCTGCATTGCGATTTCACGATTGCGGTGCTGGGACTTCTCAGAGCTTGTAACCACAAGACCGGTCGGAAGGTGGGTGATGCGCACAGCCGAATCTGTCGTGTTCACGTGCTGACCACCCGCACCCGAACTGCGCATGGTGTCGATACGAATGTCATTCGCGTCAATCTGGATATCCACATCTTCGGCCTCGGGCAGCACCGCAACCGTCGCAGCCGATGTGTGAATCCGCCCACCACTTTCCGTTTCGGGAACGCGCTGAACTCTGTGAACTCCGGATTCATATTTTAACCGCGCAAAGACGTTGTCGCCCTTTATATGCGCCACGACCTCTTTGATGCCCCCAAGGTCCGAAGCCTGTTCTTCGATGATCTCAAAACGCCAGCCGTGTGCCTCGGCATAGCGTTGATACATGCGCAACAGGTCTCCCGCGAATAAGGCAGCCTCGTCCCCTCCGGTTCCGGGGCGAATTTCCAGCATCGCAGGGCGCGCATCGGCCGCGTCGCGGGGCAGCAATGCCAATTGCAGCGCGTGTTCCGCTTCGGGGATGCGGGCCTGCAAGTCTGGGATTTCTTCTTCGGCCAACTCCTTCATATCGGGGTCTGCCAGCATCGCCTGCGCTTCCGCCAAATCCGCCACCAACAGTCGCCAGGCCGTGATCTGTTCGACAACCGGTTTGAGGTCAGAATACTCCTTGGCCAAAGCAGCAATGTCCCCACCCGCCGCGCCGTCTGACATCGCCGCTTCGAGGTATTGGAATCGCTGAGTTATCTGTTCTAGGCGTTCTTCGGGGATCATCCCCGGGGGTGTCTAACAATCCGGGGCTTTGGTCAAGGGCCGACCGTATGCTAAGCTGCTGCGCATGAGATGGTTTACGCTTGTCCTGACGCTGTTTTCCACACCGGCCATGGCCGACTATGTTGGCCCGGATGGCAAGGTGCGCGATTGCTATTGCACCGATACATCCGGCACCCGCATCGAACTGGGCGAGATGATCTGCCTGCAGGTCGATGGCCGTATGTTCATGGCACAGTGCCAAATGTCGCTGAACGTACCAATGTGGCGCGAAGTGCAGGAAGGCTGCCTGTCCTCAGGGCTTGAGCGCAGTCAGCCACCCATCAACACGGTTGCGGTTTACCCCAAAATCTGAGCGCCCAAAGCGCAGGCGCGCGTGGATGCGCAGCGTGTCGCCATCCTGCTGGGCGGTCGCGTAGTCGGGAAAGCCGATCACTTTGGTGCGGGTGACATAGGTGACCATCCCTTTGTCCACTGACCCCGCCAAAACCGTTGTACGGGGTGTGTTACGCGCAATTGCATCCAGACGCGCCAGCCCGTCGGGGCCAGTTTCCAAAACCCGAAACACTCCGCCTTGCATATCGCGATCCGCCTGACCGGTGGGCACTACGTGCCATCGCGTAGGATCGGACGGTGCCAGCCTGATATAAGCGCCCAGTACGACGACCGCCGCAACAACAAGGAAAATGAGCATTTTCTTCATCCCGACCCTATTCTTTTAGCAACCTTATTCGGAATACAGGCCTGGACAAGTCGTGAGGCAGGCTTTTACCGCGACGTCACACCTGGCAGGATGCACATAAGCTCGAACAACAGGTTAGCCGCCGTCAGCGCCGTGTTGCCGGTCGTGTCATAGGGCGGCGAGACCTCGACTAGATCGCACCCCACAACGGTCAGACCGCTGAGTGCATGGATCAACTGCAAGGCCTGCGGCGTGGTTAGCCCCGCGATTTCTGGCGTGCCCGTTCCCGGAGCAAAAGCCGGATCAAGGCTGTCAATGTCGAAGGTGATATAAGTCGGGTGATCCCCGATTGTCTTTCGTATCTGAGAGCCAACTTCCGTCAGGTTCTGCTGCCACAATTCCAACGCCGGAAACTGCCGAAATCCCCATTCCTTTGCTTCGTTGAAATCCGTCGTTGAATAACCCGAACCGCGAATTCCGACCTGAAAGACCTTGTCAGGAACGATCAGACCTTCTTCGTAGGCGCGGCGAAAGACGGTGCCGTGTGTCTCACGCTCACCAAACATTTCGTCGTCTACACCTGCGTGGGCATCCACGTGAACCAACGCCACAGGCCCGTGCTTGGCCGCAATTGCCCGTAAAATCGGCAGGGTGATCGAATGATCACCTCCCATCGCGACGGGCGTCACATCCTGCGCCAGAATAGCATCATAGCTTTCCTTAATGATCTTGAGGCTTTCGGACAGGGAAAACGTGTTGATCGCAAGATCACCGATATCGGCAATCTGCAGGCTGTCGAACGGAGCCGCAAATGTGGCCATGTTGTAAGGCCGGATCATCGCGCTTTCGCTGCGGATCTGTTTCGGCCCGAACCGTGTGCCCGACCGCCAAGAGGTACCGATATCCATCGGAATACCCAAAACGGCCACATCTAACCCGGCCAACGAATCCACTTGCGGCAAGCGCATGAACGTATTCGGCCCGGAAAACCGTGCCAGATCATTGCCGCTGAGGGGCTGGTTGAAGTCTTTCATGCCAGTAACTTTCCCATCCGTTATTTTGGTTAACGTGATAGTGGAAAGATGGCTAACCAATGGTTAAGGCTGCAACTTGTTCCATCCCAAAAGGCAAATAATCTGCGTGGCGACATGCGCGCCGGCGATCGCCGTTGCGCCGGATGTATCAAACGGCGGAGATACCTCGACAACGTCCCCGCCCTTGATGTTAATACCGGCGATATCGCGCAAGATGATCTGCGCCTGAATGGAACTCAGCCCGCCCCAGACGGGTGTACCTGTACCCGGGGCAAAAGCAGGATCCAGACCGTCGATATCAAAGCTAAGGTAAACGGGACTGTCACCCAGAATGCCCTTAATCTTCTGCGCGACGGCAGCGGGGCCGGACTCATAAACCTCGCGCGCGTCGATGATGTTGACACCCAGCGTGTCCTCGTTGGTGGTCCGGATTCCGACCTGCACCGATCGCTTGGGATCCACGATACCCGACTTCACCGCCTTGTAGAACATCGTTCCGTGATCCACGCGCGACATGTCGTCATCGGCCCACGTGTCCGTATGCGCATCAAACTGCAGCAAGGAAATCGGCCCGAATTTCTCGGCATAAGCCTTGAGGATCGGAAAGCTGATATAGTGATCCCCGCCCAAAGTGACCGAAGCCACATCGGCGGCTAGTATCGTGCGGATATGATCGGTCAGCGTATCTGGAAACGCCGGGATATTGGCGTAGTCATAGGCCATGTCACCATAATCGACGATCGCCAGCTCACTCAGCGCGTCAAAAGGCCAGCCATAGGGCGCATCGGGTGATTGCAGCGCACTAGCCTCTCGGATTGCGCGCGGGCCAAGTCGGGTTCCAGGGCGGTTGGTCACCGCCTGATCGAACGGCACTCCAGTCACGGCTATGTCCACGCCCTTCAGGTCCTTGGTGTACAGCCGCCGCAGAAAGGACGTCGCCCCGCCAAACGTATTTTCATAGGACAACCCCTTGAGGTCAGGATTGGTAAACGCCTCGTCTACCTGATTTTTTGCATCTTCCAGTGCCATTTATTCCCCCGTTCAGCCCAGCGGCTGCGCCTTTTCGACAATCCGCGCGAAAAAGGATGCCCCAACCGGCGCGATCTCGTCGTTAAAATTGTATTTTGGATGATGCAACCCGGCACTTTCACCTTGCCCCAGAAACAGGTACGCCCCCGGACGCGCATTCAGCATGAACGAGAAATCCTCGGCCCCCATCATCGCAGATATGTTCGTGAACACCCATTCGTCTCCCGCCACGTCCCGCGCGACATCGGCGGCAAACCCGGCTTTGTCTGCGTCATTGATCGTTGCGGGGTAATTGATCTCATAATCCAACCTTGCTTCAACCCCATAAGACAGTGCTTGCCCCTGCACGATCTGCTCCATCCGTTCCATCACCATCTTCTGAACAGACGGATCGAAGGTGCGGACGGTTCCGTTGATATAGGCAGTATCCGGGATCACGTTGTTGACCGTTCCGGTGTGAATCTGGGTGACCGAGATAACCAGATCGTCCAGCGCATAGTTGTTGCGGCTGACAATGGTCTGAATGGCCTGTGCTATTCCACAGGCCGCCATCACTGGATCGCGAGTTTCGTGTGGCATGGCCCCGTGGCCGCCAAGACCCTGAATGTGAACTTCAAACGTGTCGACAGCCGCCATGATCGGGCCGGGCGTCGTCTGGAATGCCCCCTCAGGGACACCGGGCGCATTGTGCAATGCATAGACCTGAGAAATATCGAACCGGTCCATAAGCCCCTCCTCGACCATGACGCCTGCTCCGCCGCCTTCTTCTTCCGCAGGCTGAAAGATCAGGGCCACGCGGCCGCGGAAATTTCGTGTCTCAGCCAGATAACGCGCTGCGCCCAACAACATTGTCGTATGACCGTCATGGCCACAGGCATGCATATTACCCGGTTTGGTCGACGCATATTCGACCCCGGTTTCCTCGGGGATCGGTAGGGCATCCATGTCCGCGCGCAGGCCGATTGTCGGCCCCTCGCCCTGCCCGTTGATGATCGCGACAATCCCGGTTTTGGCAATTCCTTCATGCAGCTCGTCAACGCCAAATTCACGCAGTCTGTCGGTGACAAAAGCTGCGGTTTCATGGCATTCGAACTCCAACTCGGGAATCGAATGCAGGTGTTGTCGCCAAGCGGTCATATCGGCGGCAAAATCGGCAATTCGGTTGACGACGGGCATCTGGGGTGGACTCCTGATCCTGACTGCGGAATGGATGCATCTGACACCGGAACGAAAGGGTTCGCAATGGCCGAAAATCCTCTGATCCACGATAGCGACGCAGGGATCGAGCGCCTGCTGGAAATCATGCGCCGCCTACGTGACCCGCAGACCGGCTGCCCGTGGGATATCGAACAGGATTTCGCCACCATCGCCCCCTACACCATCGAAGAAGCCTATGAGGTCGCCGACGCCATCGAGCGTGAGGCGTATGACGAGCTGAAAGGCGAATTGGGCGATTTGCTGTTCCAATCCGTCTTTCATGCGCAGATGGCCGAGGAAGCCGGGCATTTCACCTTTCAGGACGTAGTCCGCACCATGTCAGACAAAATGGTCACGCGTCATCCTCACGTGTTCGGCGACGAATCCCGCGACAAATCTGCCGAGCAGCAGACGCTGGATTGGGAAACCATCAAGGCAGCGGAACGCGCTGGCAACAAACAAAAAGGCGCGCTGGATGGAGTGGCGGCTAACCTGCCCGCCCTGTTGCGCGCGCATAAGCTGCAAAAACGCGCCGCCCGCGTGGGGTTCGACTGGCCCGATGCCAGTCATGTGCTGGCGAAGATCACCGAAGAGGCCGCCGAGTTGGAAGAGGCCCGCGACAGCATGGACGCCGACGCACTAGAGGATGAGTTCGGTGACTTGCTCTTCGTGATTGTCAATCTGGGCCGCCATCTCGGGATTGAACCCGAGGCAGCCCTGCGCCGCACCAATGCCAAGTTCACCCGCCGGTTCGAACAGGTCGAGGCCCGCCTTGCGGCGCGTGGCAAAACGCCTTCACAAAGCGATCTGGCCGAGATGGACGCCCTTTGGAACGAGGTGAAAACCGAAGAACACCGCGCCAACGGCAAACTCCCGCCGGTGGATGCGGTTGCGGACACCTAATACGGCTGGACAAGTGCCGGGACACTTGCGAGTGTCCGACCTTCACGCCCCCGGAGACGCCCATGCCCCCTCGTAAAATCATCATCGACACTGACCCCGGCCAGGACGACGCCGTGGCCATCCTGCTGGCGCTGGCCAGCCCCCAAGAGATTGAGGTTCTGGGCATAACCGCCGTCGCTGGGAACGTGCCGTTAGACCTGACGTCCAAGAACGCCCTTATCGTCTGCGAACTGGCCGGACACACCGAGGTGCCGGTTTACGCCGGGTGCGACCGCCCATTGAAACGAGCGCTGGTCACGGCAGAACATGTGCACGGAAAAACCGGTCTGGACGGCCCGGACCTGCCTGATCCGCAGATGCAACTGACCGACGGGCATGCGGTCGACTTCATTATCGACACCCTGCGCGCGCATGAGCCAGGAACGGTCACGTTATGCCCGCTGGGGCCACTGACAAACATCGCAACGGCCTTTACCAAAGCGCCTGATATCGTGGATCGGGTGCAGGAAATCGTGCTGATGGGCGGCGCGTATTTCGAGGTTGGCAACATTACCCCCACCGCAGAATTCAACATTCACGTCGACCCAGAAGCTGCTGATATCGTGTTTAAATCAGGTCGCCCTATTGTCGTTATGCCGTTGGATGTCACGCACAAGGCGCTGGTCACCAAACCCCGCAACGACGCCTTCCGCGCGCTGGGAACCAAGGTCGGTATCGCCGTGGCCGAGATGACGGATTTCTTCGAACGCTTTGACAAGGAAAAATACGGCAGCCAAGGGGCACCACTGCATGACCCGTGCGTCACAGCCTATCTGATCAAGCCCGAATTGTTCTCGGGTCGTTTCGTGAATGTCGAGATTGAGACCCAATCAGAACTCACGATGGGTATGACGGTCGCCGACTGGTGGCGCGTCACCGATCGCAAACCCAACGCGACATTCATAGGAGATGTGGACGCGGACGGGTTCTTTACCCTGTTGACCGAACGGCTGGCCCGACTATGAGCGCTGCCCTGCGGCTTGCCCGCCCCGAAGATCTGGACCGCTTGGTGGGCCTGGTCACTGCATTCCACTCCGAGGAAGGTATCGCTCAGGATGCGGATCAGACCCGCAACGCTCTGGCCCCGCTATTAGAGGGCATCCCCCACGGATGTGTCTACCTGATCGGACCCGGACGGGCACCGTTGGGATACATCATCCTGACATTCGGTTGGTCCGTCGAATTCGGCGGCATGGACGGCTTTGTGGACGAGATCTACATTCGCCCTGCCGTTCGCGGCCGAGGAATTGCATCCGAAGTATTGCTAGACCTGCCAAAGGCACTGGCCGGAGCTGGGCTTACCGCCCTGCATCTTGAGGTCGACCGCACAAACGAGGCAGCTCAGAAACTGTATCTGCGCACCGGGTTCAAACCGCGCGATCGGTATATGTTAATGAGCAAGAAGCTCTGAATTCAGATCAATCACGGACGTCACCGCCCGTGATGTCACGCACAGGCCTTAGCGAGCCTCACCACGATAGATGTAAGTGGGCGATTCCATATCCCGAACCGGGTCACTTGCTGAAACCGGATCGCCAGTGATCGGATATGTGCCAGGTGCTGAACATGCCGCCAAAAATACAGTGCCGACTACCGACGCTACGAGAAGGAATTTAGAACCAGTCATGGTGTTCTCCTTTCTGTAATACAGTCAGGGTACGAGACCACCCGGCCCTCCTAATAGGGAAAAGTTCACACATAAGTGCAATAATGTTCACTTAAGTAGCGGTTTTTTAAATTTCTCCTTCAATAACAACAGGAAAGAAGGTCGAAAAATTTCGACTTTTTTAGCCCAAAATCGCGCTATTCCTGCAAATCCATTTCAAAAAACAGCAGATGACCATCTGCAACCTCGGGGATTTCCGAATAGGCGTCACGCAATTCAAACCCCATCGACAAATAAAGGCGTGTTGCGGCCTCAAGTGGTTTTCCTGTGTCCATCCGAATAATACGAAACCCCTTCAGGCGGCAGGTTTCGATCAGATCACTCATGATCGCGTACCCGGCACCGGTACCTCGGGCTTTCTCGTTCACGAATACGCGCTTGATTTCAGCCACACCGGGTTCAATCGTATGGAACATCCCACATCCGACAGGCTGATCATCCTTTAACGCTAGCCGGACACCTCCTGTGGGTGCCGCGTGCTCAACATCGATGGCATCCATCAAACGGGCGTATTTCTCACGCGGGTAGAATGTTCTGACAATGCGTTGGGATTTTTCATCCAGCGTCAGAAGAAATGCGCGGTATTCCCAACACAAACGCCGGACCGCATCAAAGTGGTCCGGCGTTTTGGGGTCTATGATTGAAAGCAAAACCTGATCCTCGAAACAAATTCGAGGATCAGGTTAACATTCACCGCTTCAGGATCGAAGCCCCAGCGTATTCGGCGACCTCGCCCAGCGATT
>NZ_WQGH01000035.1:0-1120 GCF_013034585.1 Ruegeria sp. HKCCA5426 | reverse complement strand
CGTTTCGCTTGGAGCCCAGGTATCCATTAATGCCTTAAGCTGGCAGGTGATGACGAATTGACCAACATCCAAGTGTCCATACGGTTGAAAGGGACAAGTCATGAAGATTTGGAGAATAGTCTGTGTTGCCTCTTTGATTTCAACGTCGTTGTCCGCAGAAATCGCTGAGTTAGACTGGAACCAATTGATTGATGAAGAATCTCAGGAATACGTAGATCCTTTCAAAGAACTGACACCTGACCAGCTTAGTAATCTTGTTGAAGTCGTCCGACTAAAGCTCAGACTGGATAGTGGAGCCCATTCCGAAGATGTCCGCAAAAGTCTTGAAGCGAAAATTCTGGAAAATGAGACGCCGCTGCAAAAGGCTGGAATCGACATTGATTGGTTGATTGAACAACGATGGGTCGTTGCAGAGCGACGAAAGAAAGCCGCCACGGCTGGTAATCCAGAAATTGACGGAAAAGTCGTAAAGCTGGCGGGTTATGCGATACCCGCACCACCGGACCCTGATGGTACAAACGTCGCTTACTTGGTTCCGGAGAGAGGTATGTGCAGCCATACACCTCCACCGAACCCAAACCAGCTTATTCGTGTTCGATTGCCGGAAGATTGGTATCCAGAACGCTTTCACGAGCCAGTTCGTCTTACAGGGATAGTTTCTATTTCGCCGTCAGAGAGGACGATGAATTTCGTGGATGGGTTCGTTCCAATGAGAGCAACGTATTCATTTGAAGCTCAGTATGTAGAGGCAGGAGATGATCTCCCAGCCTATGGTTGGAAGTTCACTGACGCAGATGAGGTCAACGGTCCAAGCGCCACTGGAAAATTAGGTTCCGGGGCTGCAAAATTTGACGCGTCAAAATTGGCAAACTTTCGAGCCAAAGCTGCGCGTGAAGCAAATTCGAATTAAAAGTCGCCTGTCTTAAGCATATGGAAGCCAGTGTGTTGCGTGCTCAGACTATGGATAAAACAGAATGTCATGCAGCAATACTTAAATGAAATTGCTCAATACGATTACCGATCTGGCGCCCACCAAGCAATGAAGTGCTACTTGAAGTGCAGTCTTGAGCAGCCTCATCTGACTGGTCCAAATTGATTGTTAGTGCATCGTCGGCCTGTA
>NZ_WQGH01000034.1:0-1123 GCF_013034585.1 Ruegeria sp. HKCCA5426 | reverse complement strand
CTTAGTCCTCCGTTTCCTGAACATAACGGTGGACCCGTTCAGTTGGGGAGGCTCATCTGAACGAAGAAGGCATTTCCGGACCTCGGGGCACATGGGGCGCATCGACCATATATGGCAACCACCAACGCGGCACAGGTATTCTTAACAACGAACTCTATATCGGGCGGCTGGTTTGGAACCGGCAGCGTTTCGTCAAAGACCCAAACACCGGTAAGCGACAAGCACGCCCAAACCCACCGGAGGAATGGGTGATTGAAGACGTGCCCGATCTACGGATCATTTCCGATAACCTGTGGAACGCCGTGAAGGCACGGCAGGAAAAGACGCGCAACGCCGCGATCAGCGATAGCATCAGGAGGCTGGGCCGCACCAAGCGGGCACGGCATCTGTTTTCTGGGATGCTGACCTGTGGGTGTTGTGGCGGCGGCCTCATCCAAGTCGGAAAGCAGTATTACGGGTGTTCCACCCAACGGAACAAAGGCACCTGCGACAACCGCCTCACGATCAAACGCGCGGACCTCGAAGATCGAGTTCTCTCTGGACTCAAAGAGCAGTTGCTGCACCCCAATCTGATTGCGGAATTCGCCAAAGCCTATCAGGAGGAATACAACCGTCTTGCCGGGTCCATTCAGCAGGAGCGGAGTAACGCGACACGTGGTCTGGCACAGGTCGAGCATAAGATCTCACATCTAATAGACGCCATCAGCGATGGTATGTTTCACGCCAGCATGAAGGATAAGCTGACAGCGTTGGAGGTTCGCAAATCGGAACTCGAGGCTTTGATCGCCGCCGCCTCTGATGAACCACCGGTTTTGCTGCACCCCGGTCTGTCCGATGTGTATCAGGAACAAGTCGCCAATTTGACCATAGCATTGCGCGATCCCTCTTCTCAAGCTGAAGCCACTTCGATCATTCGTAGCCTGCTGTCGGAGATTCGATTGGTCCCGGTAGATGGAACATATGCAATTGAGTTGGTTGGGGAGTTGGCAGGTTTGCTTGCGTTGGGAGCACCCCAGAACGACAAAAGCCACCTTGCGGCGGCTTATTCGAGACTCTGTTCGACCCAAGTGGTTGCGGGAGTAGGATTTGAACCTGCGACCTTCAGGTTATGAGCCTGACGAGG
>NZ_WQGH01000033.1:0-1281 GCF_013034585.1 Ruegeria sp. HKCCA5426 | reverse complement strand
AATGAGCACAATCATCGACATCCACGCCCGTGAAATTCTTGACAGCCGGGGCAACCCGACGGTTGAGGTGGACGTGATTTTGGAAGACGGCACGATGGGCCGGGCGGCGGTGCCGTCGGGGGCCTCGACCGGTGCCTATGAGGCGGTGGAAAAGCGCGACGGGGACAAGGCGCGCTATATGGGCAAGGGCGTGCTGGAAGCTGTCGCTGCAGTGAACGGTGAGATCGCCGAAGAACTGGTTGGCTTTGACGCGACCGAACAGGTCGCCATTGACCAGGCGATGATCGAACTGGACGGGACCGAGAACAAGGGCCGTCTGGGGGCAAACGCCATTTTGGGTGTCTCGCTGGCCACGGCCAAGGCCGCAGCCGATTTCACCACGCAGCCTCTGTATCGCTATGTCGGCGGCACGTCGGCGCGTGTTCTGCCCGTGCCGATGATGAACATCATCAATGGTGGTGAACATGCCGACAACCCGATCGACATTCAGGAATTCATGATCATGCCGACCTCGGCCGCGAATATCCGCGAAGCGGTGCGCATGGGGTCCGAGGTGTTCCACACGCTGAAACGCGAACTGTCCGCAGCGGGTCTGGCCACCGGCGTTGGCGATGAGGGTGGCTTTGCACCTAACATCGCATCCACACGCGAAGCGCTGGATTTCATCCTGCAATCCATTGAAAAGGCAGGTTACAAGCCGGGCGAGGAAATCCACCTTGCCCTGGATTGCGCCGCCACCGAGTACTACAGGGATGGCAAATACGTTCTGTCGGGCGAGAATATCTCGCTGACTTCCGAGGAAAACGCCGAGTATCTGGCGGCGCTGGTCAAAGACTATCCGATCATCTCAATCGAAGACGGCATGTCCGAGGATGACTGGGACGGGTGGAAGGCCCTGACCGACGCCATCGGCGACAAGGTCCAGCTTGTGGGCGACGACCTGTTTGTGACCAACCCCGCGCGTCTGGCCGAAGGGATCGAGCGCGGCTGCGCGAACTCGATGCTGGTCAAGGTGAACCAGATCGGATCGTTGACCGAAACCTTACGCGCCGTCGATATGGCCCACCGTGCCCGTTATACCAACGTGATGTCGCACCGCTCGGGCGAGACCGAGGACGCCACCATCGCCGATCTGGCCGTGGCGACCAATTGCGGTCAGATCAAGACCGGCTCGCTGGCGCGGTCGGACCGGTTGGCCAAGTACAACCAGCTGATCCGCATCGAGGAATCGCTGGGCGAGGTCGCCGAATACGCTGGGGCTTCGATCCTGAAGCGGTGAAT
>NZ_WQGH01000032.1:0-1492 GCF_013034585.1 Ruegeria sp. HKCCA5426 | reverse complement strand
TCCTTAAAAAAGTTCATATCGATTTTCCTCGGTGCATTGGCTCCAATCGGTACATTCAAGAAATCGAAGTCTGTGATATTCCTAAGGTGAGAGATATGCGCAAAATTTTATTTTCAACTTTCAGCGTGATAATCTCGGGTATGCTGGCGCCGCTGGTGAGCGCTCAAGAGGATTCTACAAGAACTCTCATAACGAATGTTCATGTTTTTGACGGGGTAAACGAAGCACGCATCGAGAATGCTAACGTTTTGATCGAAGATAATCTCATAACCGCTGTTTCTTCCGACCCAATCGAAGCCGAGAACGCGGTGGTGATTGACGGTGGCGGTCGCACGATGATCCCAGGATTGATCGATGTCCATTGGCACACGACGTATGCCTACACTCCTGCATCCGTTCTAATGTTGAATCAAGGCGACATGTCGGAAGTGGCCATTCGCAGTATGAAGGGGGCTGAAGAGACTTTAATGCGTGGATTTACCACCGTTAGAGACCCTGGCGGAAATCCGTTTACGATCAAGAAACTGATTGACGCTGGTGAATACCCCGGTCACCGCATTTTGCCCTCCGGACCATTCATGAGCCAAACGTCAGGCCATGCCGACTTTCACACGCTGCTTGAAAACCCAAGAAACTCCAACTCTGAACTGAGTTATTGGGAAAAAAATATGATGGCGATGATTTCTGATGGCGTACCGGAAGTCAGAAAGAGAACCAGAGAAATCCTCAAGTTTGGTGCTACTCAGGTCAAAATCACGACTGGTGGTGGTGTCTCTTCCCAATACGATCCGCTGGATGTGAGCGAGTATTCGGTCGACGAAATTCGTGCGGTAGTCGAAGAGGCAACGAACTTTAACACCTATGTTTTGGCGCATGTGATGACAGACAGAGGTATCCGTACCTCAATAGAAAACGGCGTGATGAGCATTGAGCACGGCTTCTTCGCATCAAGAGAAACACTGGAATTGATGAAGGAAAAAGGCGCTTGGCTCAGTCCTCAGGCGATGTTTGAGGCCGATATGGTTTGGGATAGCCCAGTTAGTGCCAAAAAGTGGAAACAGGTGACTGATGCTGTAGACGCGCTGTACCCAATGGCCGTCGAAATTGGCGTGAATATCGCCTTTGGCACCGATCAACTCATGGATCCATCAAAGGCGTATCAACAGAGCGAATATCTTGTGAGGTTGGGAACTTGGATGACGCCTTATCAAGCGCTCAAGATAGCGACCTCTGAAAATGCCCGCCTAATGGAAATGAGTGGCCCTCGTCATCCCTACCAAGACGGTCCACTCGGAGTTATCAGAGATGGCGCATACGCTGATCTGATCCTCGTGGACGGCAACCCGCTTGAAAACTTGGAGCTTGTAGGGGACCCACAAGAAAACTTCGACCTGATTATGAAGGACGGCGTCATCTATAAAAACGAGCTTTGAACTGCGTTTCGCTTGGAGCCCAGGTATCCATTAATGCCTTAAGCTGGCAGGTGATGACG
>NZ_WQGH01000031.1:0-1540 GCF_013034585.1 Ruegeria sp. HKCCA5426 | reverse complement strand
GATTCTGTTGAAAAACAACGTGTTGCTGACGCAGAAAGTGATGAGCTGAACAGAGCGCGAGCGCCTTTCTGGTCAGGCTTTGCGCGTTTGCTGCGGTGCAGGAAAGATCTTCGCCAATTTGCGGAGGTTCTGGGCGGTGGCGGCGAGCAGGAATTCGTCATTTGCGCCGCATGGTCCTCGTAATCGGAGCCGTCCCAGGCCGAGAATGCGTTTGAGGTGTGCGAAGAGCATCTCGACCTACTTTCTGAGCTTCATCGAGATGTCGTATTGTTTGGTCTTTGCGATGTCGCGGGCGACCTGACGGGCGTCTTCGTGTTCTTCGCGGGTGATCTTGCGCGCATCTGCGTTCGGGCAGCACTTGGCCCTGGATGGGCAGGCCTGACAGACCTCTTTCAGTGCACGATAGCGCGCCGTACCCTTGCCGGTCGGGCCCCGGTTCGGGTCTGAGTAGTTGCGACGGAATTGCTTAAGGGCGTGACCTTCAGGGCAGATGTATTGGTCGTTTTCTGCATCCCACTCGAAGTCAGCGCGGGTCCAGGTGCCGTCGTTGCGCCCGGACTTGTCGAAGACCGGAATGTGCGGGGCGATGTTGCGGTCGACAAGCCAGCCCAAGAGCGGCCCGGTGCCATAGGCCGTGTCCGCGATCAAGCGCTCCGGATGTAGATCGAACTTCGCTTTCACGCGGTCCAGCATTGTCTTGGTCGATCCGACCTCTGCCTGCCGGATTGATCTGGTGCCTTCCACGTCGACTATAACCCCGTGATCCGTGTCGATCAGGTAATTGTCGGAATAGCTGAAGAAAGCAGGACCTTTGCGGGCCGCGGTCCATTGGCTGGCAGGGTCAGAATGCGAGGTGAACTTGGGCTGCACCTCGCTCGCAGCTCCGAAAGCCGCCTCATCCAGAGTGTCGAGATATTCGCGGACCGCACGAGGCGCTTCTTCTGGATCGATGGTTGATGCATCCCATTCTTCCTTTGGCGTTGAGTTTTGTTTGTTTGCATCGGCTTCGATCAAGCTGGCATCGATTGCCATGCGCTGACCGCTGACCAGACCTTCTTCGATGCACCGCGCGACAGTCGTTTCAAACAGGTGACGCAGAAGCTCACTCTCCCGGAAACGCCCGTGTCGGTTCTTGGAAAACGTGGAATGATCCGGGATACGGTCGGTCAGATCGAGGCGGCAGAACCATCGATATGCCAGGTTCAGATGCACCTCTTCGCATAGCCGTCGCTCAGAGCGAATGCCGAAGCAATAGCCGACCAGCAGCATCCGGATCAGCAGTTCAGGATCGACCGATGGACGACCAGTGTGGCTGTAGAAATCCGCGAGATGCACTCGAATGCTGCTCAAATCGACAAAGCGATCAATCGAGCGCAGCAGATGCTCTTGGGGAACGTGGTTCTCCAATGAGAACTCATAGAACAGCGACGATTGCGCTTCCAGCTTCGGTCCCATCATCGCCAATCCTCCCGCCCATTGGAAGAATTGAATCAGCAGTTCATGCGTCGATCAAGGAAGAGTTTTTCAACAAAATAAGCCC
>NZ_WQGH01000030.1:0-3688 GCF_013034585.1 Ruegeria sp. HKCCA5426 | reverse complement strand
CCTCGTCAGGCTCATAACCTGAAGGTCGCAGGTTCAAATCCTACTCCCGCAACCACTTGGGTCGAACAGAGTCTCGAATAAGCCGCCGCAAGGTGGCTTTTGTCGTTCTGGGCCTATCCCGCTGTAAGCACTTTGGAATCACCCCGCGTGGGAAATCCTGCACTGATCGCCACAATTGCAAAGTATTTCACCAGAACCAATACCCGATCAAATCGCCAAAACGAATATCTATCCAACGGATTGTCTCAAAGCCGATCGTAAAAGCGATTTCTGATGTTCTTGCTATACGCCGTCGCGCTCGTGGCAACGGTTTATGACGCATTTGTCGTTGCCGAAAAATTTACCCAATGTTTAGGTAAAAACGAATTAACTTGTTGATTTAAAGCACAAAAAAGACACGCCGAGCCCACGTGCTCCGCAGCCCTTCTTTCTAGTTTCAACCCAGACCGCAACTGGAATTGGAGATGTCGTTATGTCGGGATTGGGTATTTCGCCGCGCTTAAGTCTACGAGGGTTTCGTGCAAGGATATTGGTGGGTTTTCTGGTCTTTGGTGCCTTGTTTTCTGGCACGGCTTTTCAGGCCGCTGCCAATACCCAAAATTTGTATGTCGTCGGCAACGATCGGGGTGGATACTTGCACGACCGGTTGATCGAATTGAAGAACTTACAGCGGAACCGGGTCTTGGTTGAAATACGTGGCCGGGTCTGTTTTTCAACATGTACGATGTTTCTTGGGTTGCCGGGCGCCTGTGTCGATCCCGATACTATGTTTGGCTTTCATGGACCATCGCGAAGTGGTCGCAAACTTCCAAAGGAAGATTTCGAATATTTTAGCCGCGTCATGGCGGGCTATTATCCCGAACCGTTGAAGTCATGGTTCATGAACAAGGCCCGAAACCGCATCAGTGGTGTGTATAAAGCCAAAGGGGCTGAGCTTATTCGAATGGGGATATCCCCTTGTAGAGAGGCTTGAACGGTCCTTGCTTGCCCATTGGTGTGCGGGCGGCTATCACTCACAAGCCGGAGCGACTACCGGCCAAGCCCGCAAGTCTGTGCACTAAAGGTTAAAGGGAATGCTGCAATAGTGCTGTCTTCGTTGCTCAAACGATTTAATCAACCAGCGGCCTTTTCGACGCCTGATCCGGATGCCCCGATTTGCATAATCGGGGACGTCCACGGGTGCATTGCCCAGTTGGAGAAAATGCTCTCCCAAGTTCCGCAGGACCACCGCGTCATACTTGTAGGGGACTATGTAGACAGGGGAGAGCACAGCGCCGAGGTGCTGCGTCTAGTCAGTGAGCGTTCGGACTTTACCTGTCTCATGGGAAATCACGAGCAGATGTTGCTGAAATTTCTGAGCGATCCCACCTGTCATGGACCACGGTGGTTGCGGTATGGTGGATTACAAACACTGTCCTCTTTCGGCGTTCGCGGCGTGAGATCAGAAATGAACGATGCCGAGTTACAGGACTGCCGCGATAGGTTGGAAGACGTCATGGGCCAAGACATGCGCCGCTGGCTTGAACAACTCCCGACATCGGACTTGTCGGGCAACGTTTTTGTGACCCATGCCGGTGCGGACCCGAATGTTCTGGTCGATCAGCAAAATGAGGAAATTCTGATCTGGGGGCACCCGTCTTTTCAGAAGTCGGATCGCAGCGATGGGATCTGGGTTGTGCATGGCCATACAATAGTTGATGCGCCGAGCGCTAAACGTGGTCGCATTGCTGTTGATACCGGAGCATTTGCAACTGGCACCCTTAGCGCCGTATGCCTTGACGGAAGTGAACCCAGGTTTGTTTCGGCAGGTCATTGACGACAGGAGCAATTGGCGCGATTGGCCGATAGTTTCCTGACTACCTTCAGCGATAGATAGACCTACCGCATTGTAAAACTGCACTGAAGACGCAGCGCAGGCTCAAAGATTGGGCGGTGCTTATTGTTTCATCCTGATTGCGCGTGAATTCTACCTCCTGCAATTCATACCCTTGTCAGCACCAGCCTCATTTATTAGGACCACTCCAAGTAAATCAAATTTCGAGCTTTTTATGTTGATAACACCTGTCCTTCTCTGCGGTGGTTCCGGTACTCGGTTGTGGCCTCTGTCCCGGAAAAGCTATCCAAAACAATTTGTTCCGCTTGTTGGCGAGGAAACTTTGTTTCAAGCGTCGGCGCGACGTCTATCCGGGAAAAACGCAGATTTGCAATTTGCGGCACCAGTCGTTCTTACCAATTCGGACTTTCGATTCATCGTTGCCGAGCAACTGCAATCAATTGGTATTGATCCAGGCAAAATTCTGATCGAGCCGGAAGGGCGCAATACTGCACCTGCAGTTTTGGCCGCTGCGATTCAGACATTCAACGAAGACGAGAATGCGGTTCTTTTGGTCGCCCCGTCCGATCATGTGGTGCCAGACTCCGATGCATTTCAGGCCGCAGTCGCTCGTGGATTGGATGCGGTTGCAAGGGGTCAGCTGGTGACGTTTGGCATTACTCCGACGCACGCGGAAACAGCCTATGGGTATCTGGAACTTGCCTCGGCGCCGGACAGTGATGGATCACCGGTCCCGCTGAAACAGTTTGTCGAAAAACCGGATTTGGTCCGCGCGACCGAGATGCTGGCCGCTGGGAATTTCAAATGGAACGCTGGTATTTTCTTGTTCCGCTCTGCTGACATTATAGCGGCATTCCGGCAGTACGCCCCAGAGCTGATAGAACCCGTTCAGGCATCTGTTGAAACCGCAACGCCCGATCTGGGCTTTTTGCGTTTGAACCCGGAGCATTGGCAAAAGGCCAAAGATATTTCCATCGACTATGCCGTGATGGAAAAAGCTGACAACCTATCCGTGGTCCCTTTTGACTCGGCGTGGTCTGATTTGGGTGGCTGGGACGCGGTCTGGCGCGAAAGTGGCCCCGACGAACAGGGTGTTGTCACAAGTGACGGCGCCACAGCGATTGACTGTCACAACACGCTGTTGCGGTCGGATAGTGAACAGCTTGAAGTCGTTGGTATTGGCCTGGAAAATATCATCGCGGTTGCGATGAATGATGCGGTTTTGGTGGCGGATTCTTCGCGGGCTCAGGACGTAAAACAGGCGGTGTCTGCGCTGAAGAAGAAAAACGTTCCTCAGGCCACCGCATTTCCAAAAGACCACCGTCCCTGGGGATGGTTCGAAAGCCTTGTTGTTGGCGATCGTTTTCAGGTGAAACGCATTTGTGTGCATCCGGGCGCGTCCCTTAGCCTGCAAAGCCATTTTCATCGGTCCGAACACTGGATCGTGGTTGAGGGCACGGCTCGTGTCATCATCAACGACACTGATCAATTGGTGACTGAAAATCAGTCAGTCTATATTCCGCTGGGTGCTGTCCACCGTATGGAAAACCCGGGCAAGGTACCGATGGTCCTGATCGAGGTGCAAACGGGCGTGTATGTCGGCGAGGACGACATCGTCCGGTACGAGGACAAATACGCGCGCGGCCAGGGCGCTAAGGGCTGACCCTCGTGAAAGTCGCGATTGTTCATTATTGGCTTGTCGGTATGCGTGGCGGCGAAAAGGTGCTTGAGGCGTTCTTGGACATGTATCCGGACGCCGTCATCATCACCCATGTCACAGCAGTAATATTGTCTCCAATTGAGCCTCCCCAACTGAACGGGTCCACCGTTATGTTCAGGAAACGGAGGACTAAG